>CALLZY010000062.1 GCA_937858715.1 uncultured Chitinophagaceae bacterium
CCGATATCGGTAAATGCAGCACCATTAACGGGGATACCAAAGAGCCTGAAGAAAGGAAACCGGTATTCAGCATTAAATTCTAACTGCACATCGCCATAGCTGTCGGGGTTGTCGGTTGCGTCAATGTACGAGCCGGGGCCAAGTTTACGAATGCCCCATGCCCGCATGCTGTTGGGGCCACCGGCAAAGTACTGGCGGAAGAAAGGCAGGTTGTAGCTTTTTTCTTCGTTTGGTGTGTTGTCGAATTCATAACCGGCACCAGCAAAGAGACGGAGAGCAAGGGCTGTTTTTTTGTAGCTGATTTTCTTTATCAGTTCAGCATCGGCCTTTACAAAGCGGTACAGATTTTTGTTGAAGAAGTCATTCTTAATGAAACCAAATGTTCCTGAGGTTTCTGTGTTCAGCCGCAGTACATTAAGGTTGTTGCCTTTACCGCCGCTCATGTTCATACCTGCTTTTACAGATGCAATCAACCCGTCAGTAAACACATACCGCAGTGACGGGTTGGTTTCAAAAATATCAAGGAGCTTTTGTTCCGGTGTGAAGGAGGCATATTCAATGTTGGGCCAGCGTATGCTGATTGCTTTTTTGCCCCACAGAAAATCGTAGCCCCAGCCAAGGTTAACAGTGTTGAGTTTGTACAACTGATTCCTGATTGTGATGGCACCATTGGCGGCTAATACACTATTGAAAGAGTTTCTTGTGTTTTCTTTCATCTGCCTTGCAAACGGAACCAGTATGGGTCTTGGGAACGTAATGTTGTGGCCAAGACTGAACTGGAAGGTCTGAAAGAAATTGACATTTGTTTCCTTGTCTTTACCAATTTCCACGCCGGCCCTGAAACTGGTGTTTGACTGGTTAGCCCTTTTAGCAAAGTTCCTGTTTTGCAGGTTAACATTCAGCGACAGCCCCAGCAGGTTGCCCGATATCACACTTTCATTGCGGCTTCCTTCGAGGTTGTACACAAGGGAGTGCTTTTTGGCGGGGGTGAGCCTTACAATAAAATCAGCGGTATCCTGTCCCTTTCTGACCACCGGTTCAATATCGGTAAGCCGCCAGGAACCTAATTGGTTAAAGCGGTTGATCGTTCGCAGATAGTTCCGCTGGTCGTACAAATCACCATGCCGCAGGTAGAGGTTATTGGGAAATATTTTGGGTTTGAATGTATTCTGGAACGACACCACTTTTACACCATTTACTAAAGTTTCTTTTCTGCTGTAAAGGGAACTGTCCTGTGTATAGTCGGGATATACCGTTAAATTGCCCACATAGTATTTAATCAGTTTTGTACTGTCGGCTGTTGAACGTACCCTGAATTCGAGATTGGCTTTCGGGTTTTCCCTTCTTTCTTTCAGTTTCTGCAGCAGTTCTAATTGCTCGAATGGATCCATAGTAGGCCGGAGCAATGCCACATCAACCGTATCCCAAAGGCCGTAGAGTTCGCCCCTGTCGAACCGCATATAACCATTATTACGCAGCAGTGTTACCATCCTGTCCATTTCGTTTGAAATAGCATTTTTGGCAAAAGGATCTCCTTTCTTAATAAAAGCACTTTTTTTACTTCTGATAACTATGCGCTGTATCTCGTCTCTGTTTTGTTTATAACCAAACGAATCTAAGTTATAGCTGAGTGAATCTATCCGCACCACCTTTCCAGGCTTTACATAAAAATGTACTGTTGCACGAAGCTGGTTCTTATGTGATGAATCAATCGTTACAGAATGTGTTATAGTGTCTTTAAAATATCCAAGCGACACAAGAAGTGCCCGCATATAAAGTTTCGATTTCTCAATATTTTCATCTTTGAGAAGCGGAGGGTTAAACAGTTGTTCTTTAAAATGGATACCTCTATAGAAAATTTTTCTTACAGATCGGACTTTTACACTATCGTCAAGTTGATTGGAGAGTTTATTTTCCAGCACTGCCTTCTCCTGGTTTTGAAAATTTCCTTCAACTTTTACGGTGTAATTATAAACAAAGGGTTTGTTTAGCGGATAATCTCTTGGTATCACCCTATTGAGATGGCAGGATGAAATCACTATAGATAGTGCTACAACAGCCAGATAAGTAATATTTTTACGGAGCGTTAGCCCAAAAATTTTCATGCTAAAAATTACTTCAGAAATGCTTTCAAAATCAAAGGTCAAATATATTCAAAGTTTAGGCCAGAAAAAATTCAGGCAGGGGGAGGGAGTATTTATTGCTGAAGGTCCGAAGCTGGTGTTAGAACTCCTTTTAAGTGTTCCCGGCAATATTGTTGAAGTTTTCGCTGTAAAAGAGTGGGTGGTGGAGCATCAGAAGCAACTGGTATCGTTTACCTGTACAGAAGTACCGGAGCAGGAATTAGAAAAAATTTCACAATTGGCCACACCCAATATGGTGCTGGCGTTGGTAAAGAATATTGAACCTGTTATGCCAAAAGAGGTAAAAGGGCAGGTAGTGCTGGCACTTGATGGTATTCAGGATCCCGGCAACCTGGGAACGATTATCCGCATTGCCGACTGGTTTGGCATCACACAAATTATGTGCAGCGAAGATTCTGCCGATGTGTTTAACCCCAAGGTGGTGCAGTCAACCATGGGTAGTATTGCAAGGGTGAGGGTTTCTTATACCAGTCTTGTTGAATGGCTTTCGGGACTTGATGATGTAACAATCTATGCCACCGTTCTGGAAGGACAGGATGTTACCACCATGAAAAAAATCAGCAGTGGTGTATTGCTGATCGGAAATGAATCGAAGGGCATCAGCCCGGAAATACTGAAACTGGCCAATGCCACTGTCACTATCCCACGAAAGGGCGGGGCTGAATCTTTGAATGCTGCTGTTGCAACCGGTATAGTGCTGTCGCACCTTATCTGAACTGAATGGCTTTAACCGGCTGTACTTTTTTCACCAGTAAAGAGGGAACCATTAATATGAGCAGGCTTATCAAAAATGTTCCTGCACCGATTACCAATACCTGCCACCAGACAATATCAACTGCTGCTGTGCTGAGGTAGTACGCTTCTTCCTGCAGTTTGATAAACCCGGTAGCCTGCTGCAGCCACAGCAATCCCAAAGCGATAGCAGTACCGGTAATAATTCCGGTTACGGTAATGATGAGTGTCTGCCTGAGAAAGATTTGCTGCACTGTCCAGTCGGTTGCCCCCAGCGCTTTTAAAATGCCAATCATGCGGATGCGTTCCAGCACCAGAATGATGAGGCAGGTGACCAGGTTGATAACGGCCACCACCACCATGAAGATGATCAGTACGTTCCGGTTCATATCCATCAGTCCCAGCCAGTCGAATATATCCGGTGAAATACGTTTCACACTGATTGCATCCCATGTGGCCGGAAAATCGCCGATATTGTAAATCTCGTTATTCAGGGTGTCAATTTTCTTATAGTCTTTCAGAAAAACCTCATAGCCGCCCACCTGGTTGGGCTCCCAGTTGTTGAGCCGTTGTATGAGTTTTAAGTCGCCCAGGGCAATGAGGTTATCGTATTTTTCAATGCCAGTTCTGTAAATGCCTGCTATCGATATTTTTCGTGGTCTTGGGTTTTCGCCTGCCCTCATAAAATACATAATGAGGCTGTCGTTCACTTTCAGGTTCATCCTTCCGGCGGTGTAGGACGAAATCATGATTTCTTTGCTGTAAGCTGAATCAGCAAAGCGGATGGGCCGCCCTTCAACAATAAACTGCTGCAGATGATTGAAATCGTAACTGCTGTCGAGCCCTTTTATCAATACACCTTCAATATCTTCCTTTGTTTTTAAAATGGCGTATTTGGTGGCGAAGGAGTGTACTGATTTAACTTCCGGATTCTGTTTTATTTCGGCGATGAGGTGAGTGTTTGCTTCGATGGGTGTTTCTTCAGAAATGATGACTTTATCGGGCTGCTTTTCCTGTATGCGGATATGCCCCCAGAAACTGAAAATCTTCTGGCTGATGGTTTGCTGGAAACCGTTTGCCAGGCTGATGGTGATAATCATTACCGCCACGCTGATGATGGTGGCCACTACTGAGAGTTTGATGATAAACCGGGAAAATGACTTTTGCTTACCGGTTTGTCCGGAGGGTTGGGAGAATGCGATTCGATTTGCTATGAAAGCTGCAACCTTCAAGTTTTTCTAATTGTCTTTATGCTGTGCTGACTGTGGGAACAAAAATAAGGTTAGCCGGAGGATATTAGCCTGTTTTAGTTATTTTTTGCAATATTGTATAATTAAATACCGTTTACTGCCTGATGCGAATTACATCTCTGACTGCCCTGCTGCTTGCTGCCACTGTTACTTTTGGTCAATTGCCTGATCATATTTATAAGCCCAATATCCGTTCTGTAAAGTTGTATAAGCTGGGAGATATTTACAGTTACCCTGTCATTACACTTAATTCCGGCGATCAGCTGGAACTTCATTTTGATGATATGGATAGCGATATGAAATATTACTATTACAGTTTTCAGCTTTGTAATGCCGACTGGAGCCCGGCCAATGTGCAGACTTATGATTATATCCGGGGTTTTCAGAGTAACCGTATCAGTACTTACCGTACTTCCAATTTGGTTGATACCCGCTATACGCATTACCAGGCAGTGCTGCCAGAAAGGAATTCGGGGCCAACAAAGGGAGGTAATTATTTGCTTAAAGTTTTTTTGAATGATGATACCTCAAAACTGGTGTTTACAAAGCGGATGTTGATTGTAAACCCGAAGGCATCGGTAGGGGCACAGGTGCTGCAGCCTTTTGATGGGAATCTATTCAGAACACATCAGCGGGTGCAGGTGTCAGTCGGTACAGCTTCCGGCCAGCTGAATGCTTTTTCGCCACAGGATATCAAAGTTAAAATTGTACAGAATTATGCCTGGGGACCTTCACCGCTAATTGAAAGGCCCACAATTTTCAGGGGTAATTATTATGAGTACAGTGATGAGGATAATACCACTTTCCAGGCAGGGAAGGAGTGGCGCTGGATTGACTTGCGGAGTCTGCGCCTGCGCAGCGACCGGATGGCCAGGATTGAAGACAATGATAACAGCAGCAGAACGGATGTGTATGTTGCCGTGGATGGCGACCGCACCCGGCAGATATATGTTTACTACCGTGATTTTAATGGCTTATACACAATAGAGAACCGTGATAATCCCAATGCGTTCTGGCAGGGTGATTATGCCTGGGTGCATTTTACGTTTGTGCCGCCGGGCAACCAGCCTTTTGTCGGCAAGGGTGTTTACCTGTACGGCGAAATGGTGAATTTTGAGCAGAATGATAATTCGAAGATGGAGTTTAATGCAGAAAAGGGTGTGTATGAGAAGGTGTTGTTCCTGAAGCAGGGATATTACAACTACTCGTATGTTACATTAACCGACCGGAAAGAGGAGGGAGTGGTGCCATCGCTGGAAAACACAGAAGGCAATTACTGGGGAACGGAGAACAGTTATATGGTGATGGTTTATTTCAGGCCCTTTGGTGCCAGGGCCGATGAACTGGTAGGTTTTGCCAAGGTGAACTCTGCATTTCCCAGGCAATAAAAAAGGCGCTGAATATTCAACGCCTTTCCTGTACTTACTTTTTTTATCCTAATGTTTTTTTTGCGTCTTCAATGAATTTGGCCAGGCCAATATCCGTAAGTGGATGTTTCAGTAATCCGAGGATAGAGTCCAGCGGGCAGGTACACACATCGGCACCGGCTTCGGCACATTTCACAATATGTAAGGCACTGCGTATCGAGGCTGCCAGAATTTGTGTTTTGAAGCCCTGTGCAGCATAGATGTGAGCAATCTGGGCAATCAGCTCCACACCGTCCCAGTTGGCATCATCAATCCGTCCGATAAAAGGAGAAACGTAGGTAGCGCCGGCTTTGGCAGCCAGTATTGCCTGTCCGGCAGAGAATACCAGGGTACAGTTTGTTTTGATGCCGTTGTCGGTAAACCATTTAATAGCTTTAATGCCGTCTTTAATCATCGGCACTTTCACAACGATGTTCGGGTGTATATCAGCAAGTTTTTTTCCTTCTTCGATCATTTCCTCAAAAGTGGTGCTGATTACTTCGGCGCTGATGTCACCGTCCACCAGTTCGCAGATGGTCTTGTAGTGGTTCATCACCCCTTCATGGCCTTTTATGCCTTCTTTAGCCATCAGAGATGGGTTCGTAGTTACGCCGTCTAAGATACCTAACTCATTTGCTTCCTGAATTTGTGCCAGATTGGCCGTGTCAATGAAGAATTTCATTTTGTTTAATATTTTGTATTTAAGATTTAATATTTAATGAGTTACTTTTTTTCTGAGATGTCTTTCTGCTGGCTGCAAGGATTCTGGTTAGCTCATCTGCTTCGGCGAGTATTTTCTTCATTTTATCCTCTTTGATGAGTTTCAATTCCGTAATTACTTCAAGCCAGAAAAGGGATTCATCCATTTCTTCAAATGCAATAGACAGCTTGGCGGTAAAAGCTTTTACAGACTGAGCCTTGCAGGCGGCCCTGTAATTAGCAGCAGCCGAAAATGCCGATCTTGTCAGTTGGTCTTCTATTACACGGCTTACTTTTTTTGCAGGCAGGGATTCGCAAAGTGGAACAATTCTGTAGGCAAATTCCTTAAGTCTTTTTTGGAGTTCTGAAGCATTCATAAGCAATTAAAATTGAAGAAGCATGAAAATATTAAATAAAACCAATCTTCAATCTTAAATAAAAAAAGGCAGGCTGATTACATCGCACCGCTCAACCACTTACTCTTGCTGCCTTCCGGCCCTGGGAGGGTTCAGCAGGAGCTGGTCGTGTAAGACCTGCCGGTGCAAAGATAAGGTTATAAGCCTTTTAAAGGATTGTTGTTGTGAAAAATCAGTTCTTTCTTTTGTTACCAGACGAAGGAGCGGGGTTGTTCATTATTTCGGCCTTGGTTGGCAACGCCGGGTCGGGGGCTGTTTTAATCCAGATAGTTTTTTCTATGAAAACTGCCGGGTCTTTCCGGAGGACTGCTTTGACGGTGACTTTTTCCTGCTGAAAGTCCATAGGGATAATCAGTTCATTACCTTCAAAAACAGCTTCGTTGCATGAAAATATTAGTTCTTTGGAGGTCAGGGGCAGCCATCGGCCATTAGAGAGTTTACCGTCCACATTAATATAATTATGCTGTCCTTTTTTCAGGCTGTCGGTATAAAGGTGGAAATAAATGCTGTCAACCTTTTGTGCCGAAACCACAGCGGTGATGTTGGCGATTATTATTAACAGTAAAATTTTTCTCATGTGTAATCCGCTTGTTGCTTATTGTTAAGTCGCATCATTTGAAAATTAAGTTGCGCCTGCCGGCAATTTACAGTCTTGTTAACAGTAAACAAACTGGCTGGTCTTTCTTTTTTCTCAGGGCAAGGTTACTGGTATTTTATAAATTGAAAATCAGCTTTTTGCTTTAAATGGGTCACAAATCCTAGCTATCCCGTGATTCTATAAAAAATTATTTCACAAGTATTTGGAAGAAAAGGGGAACACCCCTACCTTTGCACTCCCAAAAGAAAAATTGGGATTTGACACATGTCGCAGCGAATCAGAATAAAATTACAGTCTTACGATCACAACCTGGTTGATAAATCAGCAGAGAAAATCGTAAAAACAGTTCGTAGTACAGGAGCGGTTGTAACCGGGCCAATTCCCCTGCCAACCCGCAAGAAAATTTTTACCGTATTACGTTCACCACACGTTAATAAGAAGAGCCGTGAGCAGTTCCAGTTAGCCACTCACAAAAGGCTGTTAGATATCTACACTTCTTCATCAAGAACTGTAGATGCACTGAGCAAACTTGATTTGCCCAGTGGTGTGGAAGTTGAAATTAAGGCGTAGTATGCCCCCAACCCCTAAAGGGGAGAAAGGCAATAGTTCTTACAAATAAATTTTTTCGTTATCTCTCAATCAATCGTTTACAGCGAATGAAAAAAGAGCTCTGACAATTATCAAAATACTTATCCCCCTTCAGGGGATAGGGGTACATAAAACAAGCCGTTCAGGGTTTGTTTACTGCCGGTACTTCCCCAGAAAGGAAAAGGTCGGCGGCAAACGGGGATTGACCCTTCGTTGCACCAGGGTGATAAATTCATCTGCAACGAAAGATGTCCCAATAATCCTGCAGGCACAAATTGACAAACATGAAAGGTATTATTGGGAAAAAAGTTGGGATGACCAGCATTTTCGATTCCGATGGAAAGCAAACAGCCTGCACCATCATCGAAGCCGGTCCATGTGTTGTAACGCAGGTTAAGACGGTTGATTCAGATGGTTACAACTCACTCCAGTTGTCATTCGGCGACAAAAAAGAAAAGCATTCTACAAAGGCCGAAAAAAATCACTTCGCTAAAGCTCAGACAGCTCCTAAAAAATTCTCTAAAGAATTCAGAGATTTTGCAATCGAAAAAAATATTGGTGAAACCGTTACGGTTGACATTTTCGCCGAAGGCGATAAAGTTGAAGTAGTAGGTACTACTAAGGGTAAAGGTTTTCAGGGTGTTGTTAAACGTCATGGTTTCCATGGTGTTGGACAGCAGTCGCATGGTCAGCATGACCGTCAGAGGGCTCCGGGTTCACTCGGTAACTCTTCGGATGCCAGCCGTGTTATGAAAGGTGTTCGTATGGCGGGCCGTACCGGTACCGACAGGGTAAAAATGAAAGGCCTGAAGGTGGTGAAGATTTTCCCTGAACAGAACTATATCCTTGTAAGCGGGTCAGTTCCCGGTTACAACGGTTCTATTGTTTTAATTCAAAAATAACCGGGATATAAGTTAACCCTTGTATCACAAAAAAGAATACAATGCAAATTGAAGTTTTAAATACAAAAGGAAAAGCAACCGGCAGAAGTGTTGAGCTTCCGGAAGAGATTTTTGGTGCCGAGCCTAATAATCATGTGATTTATCTTGCTGTTAAGCAGTACTTAGCTGCACAGCGCCAGGGTACACATAAGGTTAAAACCCGTGCCGAAGTACAGGGTGCCAGCCGTAAGCTGCATCGCCAGAAAGGTACAGGCGGAAGCCGTAAGGGTAATATCCGTAACCCTTTATACAAGGGTGGTGGTACCATCTTCGGCCCCAAGCCCCACAGCTATGACATTAAACTGAACCGTAAAGTGAAGGATCTGGCAAAGATTTCTGCACTTTCTTACAAGGCTAAAGACAATGCCATCATGGTGGTTGAAGATATCGCTATGGATGCGCCTAAAACAAAAACCCTTGTTGACATCCTGGGTAACCTGAAAGTGGCTGACAAGAAGGTAATGTTTATCCAGCCTGAGTATAATGACAATGTTGAGCTTTCTCTCCGCAATGTTCCCTCTGTATTGGGTGTGTTGCTGAGCGATATGAACACTTATGATATTGTAAACTCTGAAGTGCTGGTGCTTACAGAGAGTGCGGCAAAGATTTTTGCCGACGATGATAAAGAAGCATAATTATTAAACTGATTAAACTAAGAGAAAGATGAAACTTTCTGAAGTACTGATAAAGCCAATTTTAACTGAAAAAGCAAATGCCCAGCAGGACAAACTGCGCCGCTATGCTTTCAAAGTATCGAAGAAGGCTAACAAACTGGAAATTAAGAAAGCGGTTGAAAATTTTTACGGTGTAACCGTTACAGGTGTTAATACCTCGGTTGTGCCTGCAAAAGCGAAGAGCCGTTTTACCAAATCCGGCGTTATCTCAGGTCGCAAACCTTCTTACAAAAAAGCGTTTGTAACAGTTGCCGAAGGCGAAGCAATTGACCTGTACTCAAATATTTAATAAGCTTTCTATTTTCTTTATAATGAAGAAGATAGAGAATGAATGGCAATCAACCGCCGCGAAGTGTTGGAGTTAAGAAATTAATTTTAAGAGTTTTAAAAATGGCATTAAGAAAATTTAAACCAATGACAGCAGGTACCCGGTGGAGAATCGGGAATGCTTATGCTGAGGTTACCACAAACGTTCCTGAAAAGAGCCTTGTTGAGGCTAAGCCAAGAACAGGTGGCCGTAACTCATCAGGTCATTTGTCGATGAGGTACAGGGGTGGCGGACACAAGAAGAAGTATCGTATTATCGATTTCAAAAGGAATAAAGCTGGTGTCGGAACTGTTGAATCTATTCAATACGACCCGAACCGTTCTGCATTTATCGCCCTGCTCAACTATGCAGATGGTGAAAAAAGATATATCCTGGCTCCGCAGGGTTTACAGGTAGGTTCCAAAGTGGAAAGTGGTGCTGATGTGGCCCCTGAAGTGGGAAATGCTCTTCCTATGAAGAACATTCCTCTGGGTACCAATGTGCACAACATTGAAATGCAGCCTGGTCAGGGTGGTAAATTAGCCAGAAGCGCTGGTTCTTCGGCTCAATTGACCAACAAAGAAGAAAAGTATGCTATTTTAAAGATGCCTTCTGGCGAATTGAGAAAAGTACTTGTGAACTGTTATGCTACAGTTGGCGTGGTGAGCAACAGCGACCACTTCTTACAGAGCATGGGTAAAGCAGGCCGTAACAGGTGGAAAGGTATTAAGCCAAGAAACCGTGGTGTTGCAATGAACCCTGTAGATCACCCAATGGGTGGTGGTGAAGGTAAAGCTTCTGGTGGTCAGCCCCGTTCAAGGAATGGCCAGTACTCAAGAGGTCTTAAAACAAGAACAAAGGGTAAAGGAAGCGATAAGCTGATTATCCAGCGTAAAAACGGAAGTAAACTGTCTAAATAATATTTGAAAATTAACGAATTAACATGGCTCGTTCAATTAAAAAAGGTCCTTATGTAGCTTCTCACCTCGAAAACAAGGTGCTGGCTATGAATGAAGGAAAAAACAAAAAGGGTGTGATAAAAACCTGGAGCCGCCGCTCTACTATTACGCCGGATTTTGTTGGACACACATTCGCTGTTCATAATGGAAATAAGTTCATCCCGGTTTATGTAACAGAATTTATGGTGGGTCACAAGTTGGGTGAATTTGCACCTACCCGTTCATTCAAAGGACACTCTAAAAAAGAAGGTTAATAAAGCCCGGGGGTATGCTCCAAAAGGAGTCAAGGCCTTCGGAAAAACTAAAATAACAATGGAAGCAGTAGCTAAATTGAGAAATTATCCCACTTCTCCCCGTAAAATGAGATTACTGGCTGACCTGATCCGTGGTCAGAAAGTGGAAAAAGTACTGGCAGAACTGGAGCATAACCCAAAACATCCCGCTGTGCCGCTGAGAAAACTGGTGCTGAGTGCTATCAGCAACTGGAAGCAGAAGAATGATGGGGGAGATGAGAGCAAACTTATCGTTAAGACAATCTTCGTGGATGGAGGAAGGACACTGAAGAGGATGCGTCCTGCACCACAGGGCCGCGGTTACCGTGTTCGCAAGCGCAGCAACCATGTAACAGTGATTGTTGATACTAAAGAAAATTAATTAAACGAATTAATAAACCAATAACATGGGTCAAAAAGCAAATCCGATTGGTAACAGGTTAGGAATCATCCGTGGATGGGAATCTAACTGGTATGGTGGCAAAAAAGATTACGCCGGCAAACTGATCGAGGATCACAAAATCAGAACATACCTGAATGCCCGTATTAACAAGGGTGGTATCTCCAAGATTGTAATTGAGAGAACACTGGGAAAACTGATTGTTACAATTCACACTTCCAAGCCAGGTATCATTATTGGTAAAGGTGGCGGAGAAGTTGACCGTATCAAAGAGGAACTGAAGAAACTTACAGGTAAGGATGATGTTCAGATTAACATCCTGGAAATCCGCCGTCCTGAGCTGGATGCAATGATTGTAGGCGATACTATTGCCCGCCAGATTGAAAACAGGATTAACTACAAAAGGGCTACAAAAATGGCTATTGCTTCTGCACTTCGCATGGGTGCTGAAGGAATAAAGGTGAAACTGGGTGGCCGTTTGGCCGGTGCAGAGATTGCCCGCAGTGAAGAGTTCAAGCAGGGCCGTGTACCTCTTCATACTTTCCGTATGGATATTGATTATGCCAACGTATTTGCACAAACAGTATATGGTAAAATCGGTATCAAGGTATGGATTTGTAAAGGTGAAGTTCTTACCAAGAGAGACCTGAACCCCAACTTTATCGGTGGCAAGAGCGAAGTAAGCGACAGAAGGGAGAGAAGGGATGATCACCGTGGCGACCGCCGTGATGACAGGAGAGGAGACAGAAGAGGTGGTGGAAGAGGTGACAGAAAAGGTTAATTAAGAAAAGTTCAATTGGGAAATTTTGAAATTGAAGACAATTCCAAAATTTCGAAATTCCAAAATTTCAAAATAGTTTAAGAAATGTTACAACCGAAAAGAACGAAGCACAGGAAGATGCAGAAAGGCCGCATGAAGGGCGATGCTAAAAGAGGTGCTACTATTTCCTTTGGCTCCTATGCACTGAAGGCATTGGATCAGCACTGGATTACTGACCGCCAGATTGAGGCAGCCCGTCAGGCACTTACCCGTGAAATGAAAAGGGAAGGTAATGTTTGGATCCGTATTTTCCCTGATAAGCCAATTACCCGCAAACCACTTGAAGTGAGGATGGGTAAAGGTAAAGGTAACCTGGAATTTTGGGCTGCCGTGGTTAAGCCAGGCCGTATCATTTTTGAAATTGACGGTGTAAGTGAGCAGGTTGCCCGTGCATCCCTCGCCTTAGCTGCCGGTAAGTTACCCATTAAAACCAAGTTTATTATGCGCCGTGACCTGGTTACTGCGTAATAACTAAATAAATCGTAAACGATGTCTAAGAAAGCAGATTTTGTAAAAAGTATTCACGGTATGAACGAGCAGGACCTGAAGAACCGTCTTGCTGAAGATAAACTGAGGCTTAAAAAGCTGGAGTTTGCTCATACTATTTCTCCGCTGGAGAACCCGATGAGCATCCGTGGATTGCGCCGGGAAATTGCCCGTCTGAAAACAGAATTGAAGTTAAAGCAAGCAAAATAAAGCTAAACAATGGAAGCAAGAAACTTAAGAAAGACCAGGATTGGTGTGGTAACCAGCAACAAGATGACTAAGACCATCACTGTTGCCGTTGAAAGAAAAGTAAAGCACCCCATCTATGGTAAGTTTGTAAAAAAGACTACCAAATTCCATGCACATGATGAGAAAAACGAGTGCAGCATTGGTGACCTGGTTAAAATCATGGAAACCCGTCCTCTCAGCAAAACGAAGCGCTGGAGACTGGTGGAAGTAGTAGAGAAAGTTAAATAAAAAGTAAGAAGTCAGAGGTACGAAGTCAGAAAGTCGTACTTCCTAATTCGTAATTCATAAATTGATTCAAGATGATTCAGCAAGAAAGCCGTTTGAATGTTGCGGATAACAGTGGTGCCAAAGAGGTACTTTGTATTCGTGTACTCGGCAACAGCGGTCAGCGTTATGCCAGGATAGGTGACAAAATCGTTGTTACAGTAAAAGATGCATTGCCGGCCGGTGGTATCAAAAAAGGTACTGTGGCAAAAGCGGTAATTGTTCGTACTACTAACAAATTGCGCCGTAAGGATGGTTCTTACATCCGTTTCGACGACAACGCAGTGGTAATCCTGAACCAGTCAGATGAGCCCCGTGGTACCCGTATTTTCGGGCCTGTTGCCAGGGAACTTCGTGACAAAGGCTATATGAAAATCATTTCACTGGCCCCGGAAGTATTATAATTGATTAAAAGGGTTTTCCCATTAATGTAATAAACATGAAAGCAAGATTTAAACCAAAATTTAGTATCCGCAAGGGCGACAGTGTGGTTGTTATCACCGGTGATGACAAAGACCTCACCAAACCCCGCCTTGTTAAAGAAGTGCTGATTGATAAGGCCAAAGTTGTTGTGGAAGGTGTAAACATCATTACCAAGCACACCAAGCCTTCTGCTCAGAATACTAAAGGTGGAATCATAAAGAAGGAAGCTCCCATCCACATCAGCAATGTTATGCTTTGGGATGCAAAAGCCAAAGCACCTGTAAAAGTGAAGAGAGAAAGGGAGAACGGTAAATCAGTTAGAATTTCAAAAAAATCAGGAGAGAAAATCTGATTTTCTATCCAGTTTAATAAGAGAATTTTATGAGTACAAAAACATATAGCCCAAGACTGGCAGATAAGTACAAAAAAGATGTTGTACCTGCCCTTGTAAAAAAATTCGGCTACGAAACAGTAATGCAGGCTCCCAAGCTGGAGAAAATATGCCTGAACCGTGGTGTAAACGGTGCCGTTTCTGATAAGAAGCTGGTGGATATTGCAATCGATGAGCTGACACAGATTTCTGGCCAGAAGGCAGTAGCTACTATTTCTAAAAAGGACATTTCAAACTTCAAACTCCGTAAAAGTATGCCGATTGGCGCAAGGGTAACCCTTCGCGGAGACAAGATGTATGAATTTTTAGACAGGCTGATTGCTGTTGCACTTCCCCGTGTACGTGACTTTAAAGGTGTGAATGAAAAAGCTTTTGATGGCCGCGGTAACTATACACTGGGTGTTACAGAGCAAATCATCTTCCCTGAAATAGATATCGATAAGGTAAACAAGATTACCGGTATGGATATCACTTTCGTAACCACTGCCAATACTGACGAAGAGGCTTATGAGTTGCTGAAGGAACTGGGAATGCCTTTCAAAAATGCAAAAGCTAACTAAAGTTATTAATACAGTTCGTTTTCAGGCGGGCTGTAATTCAAAAAAAGAAAAATAAAAAATCAACTATGGCTAAAGAATCAGTAAAAGCCAGGCAAAAGAAGAGGGAGAGAATGGTGGAGCAGTATGCTGCCAAAAGAGAAGAACTCAAAAAAGCAGGAGACTGGAAAGCCCTTGATGAAATGCCTAAAAATTCTTCCAAGGTGAGGTTGAAAAACCGCTGCCAGTTAACGGGCCGTCCGAAAGGGTATGTACGCTACTTTGGTATTTCAAGGGTGTTGCTGCGTGACATGGCACTGAACGGTAAGATACCAGGGCTTAAAAAAGCAAGTTGGTAAAAAAGTGAATAGTGAAGATCAACAGGGTAAAGCACCTCTGCTGGTATTCACAATTGACAAACTAAATTCAAAATTGATCTAATTAAAATAATATGGTAACAGATCCTATAGCAGATTTTCTGACCAGAATCCGTAACGCACAAATGGCTGGTCACCGTGTGGTTGATATACCCGCATCAAATCTGAAAAAACGTATGACAGAAATCCTGTACAACCAGGGGTATATTCTGAAATACAAGTTTGAGGATGATAACAAGCAAGGCATTATCAAGATTGCATTGAAGTACGACCCTTCAACAAAGTTGCCTGCTATTCAGAGCATGGAAAGAATCAGCCGTCCTGGTCTGCGTCATTATGCAAAGCCTGCTGATTTTACCCGTGTAAAAAGCGGACTTGGTATTGCTATCCTTTCTACATCAAAAGGTGTGATGACCGATAAGGAAGCCAAAGCCCAGAATGTGGGCGGAGAAGTTCTTTGCTATATCTACTAAGAAAAAACATTGCTGATACATTAAGCTGAAACTATACTAAGCTGACCGGTCAGTATAAAATAAAAACAAACAATTATGTCCCGTATAGGAAAAAAATCAATCACTGTCCCAGAAGGTGTAACCATTACTGTGGGTAAGGATAATGTAGTTACCGTTAAAGGAAAAAATGGTGAACTGAAGCAGGCTATTGACAGAGATATCACTGTTGAGGTGAAAGACGGCCATGTATATTTCACAAGGCCTACTGACCAGATACGTCACCGTGCCATGCATGGTTTGTACCGTGCCCTTGTTGCAAACCTTGTAAAAGGTGTAACTGATGGTTTTCAAAGAAAGCTGGAACTGATTGGTGTGGGTTTCAAAGCCGCCAACCAGGGAAACATCCTTGACCTTGCTTTGGGATACTCTCACAACATAATATTCGAAGTTCCTAAAGAGCTTAAGATTACTACTGAGCAGCTGAAGGGTCAGAACCCGATTATCACCCTTGAAGGTATCGACAAGCAACTGATTGGGCAGGTAGCCGCAAAATTGCGCAGCCTGCGTAAGCCGGAGCCTTACAAAGGAAAAGGTGTTCGTTATGTTGGTGAAGTGGTACGTAAGAAAGCTGGTAAAGCTGCTGGTAAATAATAAATAAACAATTGCCTGGCAGAATCAGGCATCAAAAAGAATACGAGATGAATCCGAAAGTAAAATCACAAATGAGACAAAACAAGCGGTACAGGATACGTAAAAAAATATCTGGTACTGCTGCTAACCCGAGGTTGTCTGTTTTCAGGAGCAATGCTGAAATATATGCACAGCTGATTGATGACAACAATGGTGTTACACTTGTTTCTGCTTCATCAAAAGATAAAGACATTGCTACGCAAAAAGGTACAAAGTCTGAAATAAGCAAACTGGTAGGTGCTGCCGTGGCCCGCAAAGCCGGTGAGCTTGGCATCAAAGAAGTAACTTTTGACCGTGGTGGTTTCCTTTACCATGGAAGGGTTAAGGCCCTTGCAGAGGGAGCAAGAGAAGGTGGTCTTCAATTCTAATTATAAACAAACTTTTAATTGTAAGTATAAATGTCAAAGCTTAACGTAAACAGGGTAAAAGCCGGTGATCTGGAACTAAAAGATAAAGTAGTTGCCATAAACCGTGTGGTTAAGACCACAAAAGGTGGCCGGGCTTTCAGTTTTTCTGCCTTAGTTGTTGTTGGTAACGAGAATGGTGTGGTAGGACATGGCCTGGGCAAAGCAAAAGAAGTTCAGGAAGCAATAACTAAAGGTATTGAAGACGCTAAGAAGAACCTGATTAAAGTTCCGGTGATGAAGGGTACCATCCCTCATGACCAGTGGGCAAAAGAAGGTGCTGCCAAAGTACTGATTAAGCCAGCCGCACAGGGTACTGGTGTTATCGCCGGAGGTTCTATGCGTGCCGTTTTGGAAAGTGCCGGTGTACACGACGTATTAGCTAAATCACTGGGTTCAGCCAATCCTCATAATGTGGTAAAAGCTACTTTTAAAGCACTTGCTATGCTCCGTGAGCCGGTACAGGTTGCCAAGACCCGCACTGTAGGACTGAAAAAAGTATTTAACGGATAAATAAGAGGTGTAAGGCGAATGGTGTAAGGCAAAGGCCTTTTACCTTTTCCTTAAACCCTAAACCCTGATTAAAATGAAAAAGATAAAAATAACATTAGTTAAAAGCCCGATTGACAGACCTGAGCGTCAGAAACTGACCCTGCAGGCATTGGGTCTCAACAAAACAAATGCTTCAAAAGAAGTAGAAGCCACACCGCAGGTTTTGGGTATGGTGAACAAAGTGAAGCACATGGTGAAAGTTGAAGACGTAAAATAATTTCAAACACAATTTTAGTATGCGAGCCCTGAGCTTTCGGGGCGTTAAGTAAAAAATAAAAGCAATGAAGTTACATGAATTAAGACCTGCAAAAGGCGCAACTCACAAGACAAAACGTATCGGCCGTGGTGATGGTTCAGGACATGGTGGTACCTCTACAAAAGGTACAAAGGGTGGACAGAGCCGTGCAGGTTATAAGAGAAAAATGGCCCATGAAGGTGGCCAGATGCCAATTCAGCGCCGTATCCCTAAACGTGGTTTCAAGAATCCTCACAGGATTGAATACAAAGTGTTCAATCTGGCACAGATTGAGCAACTGGCTGAAAAATACAATATCTCTGAAGTTAGTCTTGAGAACCTTTACATCAATGGCATTATCAGCCAGACAGACCGGGTGAAGATTCTTGGGAATGGCGAAATAAAGAACAAGTTTACTTTCAAAGTAAATGCCATCAGTGAGAAAGCAAAAACTGCAATCGAAGCTGTTGGAGGAACGGTGGAAATAGTTAAGTAATTTCGCTAAATTGCACGACGCATTGAATATGCGTCTTTTATGTTTAAGTGCTATAAACTTATTTTACTCCCGTGAAGAAATTAATACAAACGCTTAAGAATATCTGGAGCATCGAAGAGCTAAAGTCCAAAATACTTTTTACTCTTATGATGATAGGTATATATATTATCGGAACCAAGATTGTTTTACCTGGGATCGATCCATCTATGATTAAAGATGGGGGTGGAGCAGGAGATGGTATCCTTGGATTGATAAATACTTTTTCAGGCGGCGCTTTCAATCAGCAATCCATATTTGCGTTAGGTATTATGCCTTACATCTCTGCTTCAATCTTTATGCAGCTGATGACTGTGCTGGTACCTAGTTTCCAGAAATTGAATAAGGAGGGAGAAAGCGGACGTAAAAAGATTAATCAATATACCCGCTACCTGACTGTTGCTGTTACACTTTTACAGGCATCTGCTTACGTAACTTATATTAATGGTCTTAACCAGACAAATGGTGCCATGATTGAAGGTTTCAGAAATTACTTCTGGATTACTTCTGTTTTTGTACTTACTGCAGGTACCTTGTTTGTAATGTGGATGGGTGAAAGAATTACAGATAAAGGGTTGGGTAACGGAACTTCTTTAATTATCATGATTGGTATCCTGCACAGGCTGCCTCAATCTTTCCTGCAGGAGTTAAGCGCCAAGTCTGTACGAAATGGTCAGATATTGGTTTTCATCATTGAGATAGCTATTCTTATTGCCATCATTATGGGATGTATCCTGTTGATCCAGGGTGTTAGAAAAGTGCCGGTGAACTATGCCAAACAGATAGTTGGCAACCGTCAGTTTGGTGGTGCCCGGCAGTTCCTGCCACTGAAAGTAAACAGTGCTGGTGTAATGCCGATCATCTTTGCCCAGGCAATCATTTTCATACCAACCATTTTTGCCAACTTTAATCCTGAGAAAGGGAAATTCCTGATGGCATTAAATGACCACAGCAACTTCTGGTATATGCTTATTTATGCCGTAGTGGTAATTGGTTTTACCTTCCTATATACAGCGTTAATATTCAATCCTAAGCAGATTGCTGATAACCTTAAGCAAAACAATGGTTTTGTTCCAGGTGTTAAACCAGGTCAGCCTACTGCAGATTATATTGGCTCTATCATGGATAAGATCACTCTGCCCGGCGCTATTTTGCTTGCCTTTGTGGGTATTCTTCCTGGTATTGCTCAGCGTTTTGGTGTAACACAGGGGTTCTCATCTTTCTTTGGAGGAACCTCACTGCTGATTATGGTAGGTGTTATACTTGATACACTCCAGCAAATAGAAACACAACTGCTGATGAGGCAGTATGATGGACTGATGAAGAGCGGAAGGATTCAGGGCCGTCAGACAGCATCGGCAGTTCAAATGTAATATACCGTTTAACGACATAAAACCCGGTAGGCAATAACTTACCGGGTTTCTTTTTTCAGGATATTTGCAGATATGATGATTGTAAAAACAGATGAACAGGTTGAACTGATGCGGCAGAGCGCTCTGCTGGTGAGCAAAACGCTTGCCGAAATGGCAAAAGTGCTGAAGCCCGGCATTACAACCCTTGCTATTGATAATATGATAAGTGAATTTGTCAGAGATCATCATGCTGTTCCGTCTTTTCTGAATTACAATGGGTATCCTTTCAACTCCTGCATTTCGGTAAACGATGTGGTAGTGCATGGGTTTCCAAATAAGGCACCGCTAAAGGAAGGAGATATTATTTCGATTGACATAGGAGTAATTCTCAACGGCTGGCACGGCGATCATGCTTACACTTTTGCGATTGGCAATCCGGGGGCGGAGGTAATGAAGCTGATTGAGATAACAAAAGAATCGCTGTACAAAGGAATAGAGAAAGCTGTAGCCGGAAACCGTGTAGGAGATATTGCTTTTGCCATACAGGAACATACCGAGAAGAAGAATGGTTACGGTGTGGTTAGAGAACTGGTGGGTCATGGATTGGGAAAGCACCTGCATGAGGATCCGCAGGTGCCCAACTATGGAAAACGGGGCAGTGGTGCCAAGCTGAAAGAAGGATTGGTTCTTGCCATTGAGCCTATGATTAACATGGGCAAAAAAGATGTTTATACTGAAGATGATGGCTGGACGGTGCGTACCAAAGATGGAAAGCCCTCTGTCCATTTTGAACATGATGTTTGTGTACGAAAAAACAAGGCAGATATACTATCTGACTATTCAATAATTGAGCATCAGGAAAGACTTAACCCGAATTTGTTTACCAACAATTAGACTTTGTTACATCATCTCGTAATTATCGGGGGTGGGGCGGCTGGTTTTTTTTCTGCTGTTAATGCCGCAAGAATGAATCCTTCGCTGCGGGTGACGATACTTGAGAAATCAGGTAAACTGCTTTCCAAAGTGAAAGTGAGTGGCGGCGGCCGGTGCAATGTCACTCATGCATGTTTTGACATTACTGAGATGAGCCGCAACTACCCAAGGGGTGGCAACTTTGTAAAAAAAACGTTTCATCATTTTTTTACTGCTGATACAGTTAATTGGTTCGAAGAACGGGGCATTAAACTAAAGCGGGAAAGTGATGGCCGGATGTTTCCTGTATCAGACACATCTCAAACTATTATTAACTGCCTGCTGGAAGAAGCAGCAAAACGCCAGGTTGCAGTAAGAGTGCATACTGAAGCAGCGGGCATTAAAATGGCAAAGGCTAAATTCAAAATCGAAACAAAGACAGGCGAAATTATTGATACAGATTATTTGCTTATTGCTTCGGGCGGAATCGTACAGTTGGACAAAGCTGCATGGCTAAAAGAATTTGGGCACCAGATACAGAAGCCGGTACCTTCTTTATTCACTTTCAATCTTGCAAAAGAAAAAGCGGCATCATCTGTTACTCAGCTGATGGGTGTGACCGTTGAAAAAGTTTCTATTAAAATATCAGGAACAAAGTTATTACAGCAAGGACCTTTACTGATAACACATTGGGGGTTCAGCGGACCTGCCGTTTTAAAATTGAGTGCCTGGGGAGCAAGAGAACTCAGTGAAAGAAACTGGAACTTTGATATAAGCATTAACTGGCTCGGGGATATGAATGAACAGGAGTTGAGAGAGAGTTTTGCAGAAATGAGACAAACCACCCCATCGCAAAGAATAAAGACTAAGAATAAATTTCAAATACCAAACCGGCTGTGGGATTTTCTGGCATCAATCTCAGGAGTAAAAGAAGATATGCGCTGGGCTGACCTTCCTTCTGGTGTTCAGAACAATTTCATCAGAAACTTATGCAGTTACACCGCTTGCATAAAAGGAAAAACAACTTTCAAAGAGGAGTTTGTTACTGCCGGAGGGATTACCACTTCGGAAATTGACCATAATACAATGATGAGCAAACTGGTTCCCAATTTATTTTTCGCCGGAGAAGTTATGGACGTTGACGGAGTTACAGGAGGCTTTAATTTTCAACATGCCTGGACGAGTGGCTATATTGCTGCCAAGGCGATAGCTGAATTGGCAAAATCTGCTTCCTAATCAAACTGTTTTTTTATTTGTACAAAGGCCCATGCAGAAAAGGGCATCAGCACTATCAGGAAAATACTGTACCAGCATCCGCTGACAATCCACAAAGTTCCTGTTATCAGTAAAAGATAGGGGAGATATAAAATCAGTAATAAGGCTGTTATAACTGAATCGTAGTGGCCAGTATGTTTTGTTTTGGCAGCAGCAAATTTCTTTAGTGGGTAATATAAAGGTGAGTGGAGCAGCCAACCTATCAGGCCGGGAACAAAAAGTAGTATCTTTTTGAACTGTGAAACCGGAACTGTCAGTTTTTTTTTCTTTAGTTCTTTTTCGGACACTGGAATCTCAAATACCAGTGTGCCCAGTTCTTCCTGGAGTTTTGTGTTGAATTGCTGATGCCTTAGCCCATCGCCATCGTTGAAATCGATATCGTTTTTTGTGATTGGGTTACCGAAATTCAGAAATACGTTTTTACCAAACTTTCTGAAAGAGCTGTAGTTAATTCCAACCGGCAGAACTTTTAGCGGAATGTTTTCTTCCCATGCTTTTACAGCGAGTCTTGCAGTGCCTTTCTTCAGGTTGCGTAAATGCCATTCATTAACACAAAGTCCTTCGCTGTAAATAGCGATGGTTGCATTTTCTTTTAGCTTTTCAATACAGGCTTCAAATGTTTTATAATTCTCTGAAAGGTTTTCCACACCTTCGCTGGTCCTGTAAACGGGCAGAATATTCAGTGAATTCAGCAACCGGGCATGAAAAGGTTTTCTGAATACATCACCTCTTGCCAGTGACCAGATACTTTTCTTAAAAACTGTATTAAGGATAATTGAATCAAAAAAGGAGTTTGGGTGGTTAGCTGCAATTAAAATGGGACCATCGATTTTCAGGGTTTCAGGTTTGTTAATGATTATTTTCCTGCAATAAATGCGGATAGCAATGCGGGATAATATTTTGAGAATTTTGTAAAGCAAAACCTGATTTTTGGTGAATATAATATGTTTGCCTGAAAGAGTAAATGAAATATCCTGTTTCGTTTAGTTTAATATGCTGAAAAGCAGCCTGTTGGGGAAGAAAAAACCTCTGTAAAAAACCGGTAATAATAAACCACAAACACGAAACTTCACCGTATCTTTGCCGCCCCGAAATAATAAACCCCTTCGGGATAAAAATCATGTTTGAAAACAACATTAAAAAACAACTAAACGCTGATGCACAGGAGTCTGCTTCTGCTGATGCTTCGCAAGAACTCAGTACTGAAGTGGCTGCAGCGACAACAAACGAACCTGTGGAAGCTGCACCTGTTGCAGTTAAAGAAGAGGTACCCGTTATTGAAACTGCTCACGACGACTTCGACTGGAGTGTTGACAAACGCAATGTTATTTCTTATTCCGCTGAAGAAAGAGAGAAATATCATAAAGTGTATGATAACACATTCGTACAATTGAACGATGGCGAACTGATTAATGGATTAGTGGTTGGCCTTACAAAGACTGATGTGGTGTTAAACATCGGTTTCAAAAGCGATGGCCTGATATCTTTAAACGAATTCCGTGACATACCAACACTTGCGGTAGGCGATACTGTTGAAGTAATGGTAGTTGAAAAAGAAGACAGGGAAGGACACCTGAACCTGAGCCGCCGCCAGGCCCGCATTACCCGTGCATGGGAGAAAATCGTTGAAGTTCACAAAACCGGAGAGGTTATTACAGGTACTGTTACATCTAAAACCAAAGGCGGTCTTATTGTGGATGTGTTTGGCATGGAAACCTTCCTGCCCGGTTCACAAATTGACGTTAAGCCTGTAACCGATTACGATCAGTTTGTTGGAAAAACAATGGAATTCAAAGTTGTTAAGATTAACGAGACAATTAAGAATGCCGTTGTATCGCACAAAGCATTAATTGAAAGTGATATCGAGGCTCAAAGGGCTGAGATTATGAGCAAACTGGAGAAAGGCCAGGTGCTTGAAGGTACTGTTAAGAACATTACTGACTTTGGAGCCTTTATGGATCTGGGTGGTCTCGACGGTCTGCTCTACATTACTGATATTTCATGGGGCCGTATTTCTCATCCTTCGGAAGTGCTTAAACTTGACCAGAAGGTTAACGTTGTGGTACTTGACTTTGATGATGAGAAGAAGCGTATCAGCCTCGGCCTTAAGCAACTTACACCGCATCCGTGGGATGTGCTGGCTGAAAATATTGCAGAAGGCAATGTAGTGAAAGGTAAAGTGGTGAACATTGAAGATTACGGCGCTTTCCTCGAAATACAGCCCGGTGTGGAAGGTTTGGTGCATGTATCTGAAATTACATGGGCTAATACTCCAATCAATGCAAAAGAATTCTTTAAGCTCGGCGATGAGCATGAAGCAAAAGTTGTAACGCTGGACAAAGAAAGCCGTAAAATGAGCTTGTCTATCAAGCAACTTTCTGCTGACCCCTGGAATGATATCGAAGCTAAGTTTGCCGAAGGCAGCAAGCATACCGGTTTGGTGAAAAACATTACCAACTACGGAGTGTTTGTTGAACTGGCTGCCGGTATAGGTGGTATGATCCACATCAGCGACCTGAGCTGGCTGAAACGTTTCAATCACCCAAGCGAATACACTAAGGTTGGTGCAAATATTGATGTAATCATTCTTGGTATTGACAAAGACAACCGCAAACTACAGCTTGGACATAAGCAATTAGAAGAAGATCCCTGGAATGCACTTGCTGATACATTTGCTATCGGAAGCCTGCATGAAGGAACTGTAATCCGCCGTGATGATAAAGGTGCTACGGTACAACTTCCTTATGGCCTCGAAGGTTTTGCCCCTAACCGTCATCTGACTAAAGAAGATGGTAAGAGCATTGCTGCTGATGAAACTGCACAGTTTATGGTAATTGAGTTTGACCGCAACGAAAAACGCATTGTGGTTTCTCATACCCGCATTTGGGAGCAAGGCCAGGTTGAAGCTGCTGAATCTGCCAAGAAAGAGGCAAGGGCCGAAGCAGAGCATACCCGCAAGGCTGTGAAGAATGTTCAGAACAAAGTTGAGAAAGCTACTTTAGGCGACCTGGGCATCCTGGCCGATCTGAAGAAGAAACTTGACAGTGATGAAGCTAAAGGTGAATAATTGCAAGTAACGATAATTGAAAAGCTGTTCCTCAGGGAGCAGCTTTTTTTATTATATATCTTTGCCGGATGTTTAAGGCCACAGTACTCATTAAAATATTTCTTTTCTCTATAGTGGGGTTGCTTATATATTGTACAAACCACCGCAATACTAAAACAAAAACAACCAGGGAAGTACTTGAAATTCCGGACAGCATTCCAGATTCTGTTTTTAACGATGCCGATAATTTTTTTTCAAAAGAAAAGGCAGAATTAGGCAGGTATCTTTTTTATGATAAGCGCCTTTCGGTTAACAATACAAAGTCCTGTGCGTCCTGTCATGCCCCGCAGTTTTCTTTTACTGATTCATACAGGAGGTCGGTAGGTGTATTTGGCGATTTTACAAAACACAACTCACCGCTGCTGGTAAATATCGTTTTCAATAATTATTTTACTTATACTGACACCTCACTTCATTCACCTGAAAGGCAAATTAAAAACCCGATGTTCGGCACTGTTCCGGTTGAAATGGGGTGGGCGGGAAATGAAGATGAAATATTAGGCAGGATTAAGCAAGAGACACAGTATGTTCAGCTTTTTTCAAAAGCATTTGCTGCTGACAGAGAAAAATTCACGGTGAAGAATGTGCAGTATGCCATTACCAGTTTTGTAAAAACGCTGATTTCATTGCACTCACCCTATGACCAATATATGAAAGGCGACAGCACCGCTTTAAGTGTTGCTGCAAAACGGGGCAAAGTGCTGTTTGAATCAAAGGAACTTAAATGCAGTTTATGTCATGGAGGAATAAATTTTAACCGTCCTGTATTTCAGCAGTCACCTTATTTTGCAGCTGGCTTTTCCGGCGATGCAGGTAAGGATTCTCTGAGGTATAAGGTGCCGACTTTAAGAAATCTAGCATTTACGTCGCCGTACTTTAATGATGGCAGTGTTGAAATGCTTGAAGAAGTAATAAACTTTTTTGCTGCAGGTGGTAAAGCACCAAACAGGCATCCTTATGTATCAGGTTTCAGCTTAAATTTGGAGCAGCGAAAGGATTTGGTTCTTTTTCTCCTGTCTTTGTCTGATTCATCATTTATTAAAAAAACACAGTTCCAGGATCCATGGGTAACAAAATAATCGAACGGACGAAAATAATGTCAATTGTTTTTTCTGTTTTTTCTGTTTTTGCTGTTGTGTTCCTTTCCTGTAAGGACGGGAAAAAACCTGTCAGCAGTTTACAGGGAGATAAGTCGGTACTGGAGTCAATACTTTCATCTGCAGACTCACTTATTACTTTTCCTTTCGTAGAACAGAGGGTAAAGAAGATTAAAGAGGCGCTGCAGTTACCAAAGCCTGTCTTATTGTATCCCGACAGTGCATCGGCCAAACAACGTCTTGCAGAGATGATCGCTTTGAATGATTCCTCTTTTACCCAGTTCCTTTTTGACCCGTTTACCAAAATGCCTTTCCGTAATGAAGTTTTTGGTATTCACCAGGCAAGGGAAAGTGATATGGCTGGTATTCCCGGTCCGCATAACCTCGCAGAGTGTTTCAGGGTGGAAATGTATAATTATGCCCTTAACAATACATCGGTTGCTATTGTGGATGCTGGAGCACAGAAGGTACTCAACCGTTTTTATCTGAGCGATACACAACCCGACCCGCCTTACAGCCTTGTTGATTTGGCAAACGAGATTGCAATGGCTTCGCCGGAAGTAGAAAAGGCTTTAGGCTTTAAACCCACAAAAGAAAAGCTGCTGGCACAATACTATAAAACATCGCTGAACAGGACAAGGTGCGAACGCAGCAGGCATTTATGTGTGGCGCCTACTTTTTTGCTTGGTGAAAAAACACTGTGGGCAATTGTTGACCTTACCGACCATCGCCTTGTTGGTGTAAGATGGATTACATCAGGAAAGACCGGCCCTGCCGCCCCTATACTTACAGAGAGAAAGTTGCAGGATGATAAAATATCTGCCTGTTTTTGTGAGCAGGAAACAGCACTAATAAAAGATGGCTGGGATATGAAGTATATGCTTACAAGCAGCGATGGCCTGCGGATAAGTAATGTGATGTTTAATGGAAAGCCGGTATTGCGTAATGCAAAATTGGTTGACTGGCATGTAAACTACAGTGGCACTGATGGATTTGGGTACAGTGATGCGGTGGGATGCCCATTCTTTAGCCAGGCAGCCGTAATCGCCTGGGATCCGCCGCTTATACTCGATCTGAAAGATGATGCAAATAAAACAATCGGTTTTGTATTAGAACAATCCTATCGTTCAGAAGGATGGCCAACGCCATGCAGTTATAACTATAAGCAGCGTTATGAGTTTTATAAAGATGGAAGGTTCAGGGTAGCTGGTGGCAGTCTGGGCAGAGGGTGCAGCAATACAGCCACATACCGGCCGGTTTTCCGGATTGCATTTGCAGGTGATGGGAATAATTTTTTTGAGTGGGGAAATACTACCTGGAACCAGTGGATGACTGAAAAATGGCAGTTGCAAAACTCATCAACACCCTATTCACCAGAAGGATTTCAATATAAAATAGCTTCTGCCGCAGGTGGCTATTACCTTGAGCCGGGCAAAGGACAGTTTAATGATGGCGGCCGGGGTGATTTTTCTTATGTATATGTTTCAAGACATGATGGGAAAAGGGATGAAGGTGAAAGCGATTTGGTAACAATTGGCCCATGCTGTAATACCGATTATCACCAGGGCCCCGAAAAGTTTATTGAGCCTGTAGCCGAAAGCATACAGAATAGTTCTCTTGTGGTGTGGTATGTAGCGCAGTTAAGAAACGATGATAAAGCAGGCAGTGAGTATTGCTGGGCTGAAAATAAATTGGAGAATGGTGTTTGGAATACTAAGGTGTATCCTTGTTTTGCAGGGCCAATGTTTATACCTGTAACAAAATAAAACTGATTGAATGAACAGATATTTCTTTCTTTTTATGATAGTCATTTCAACTTTTTTTTCCTGCAAAGAAGAAGAAGTGGATTTTTCGCTCAATAACTGCAAAAGGAATCCTGTTTTTATTCAGTCAATGGGTTTTAATCCCGCAAAGTCTTACCTCAGTACTTCTGAAGAAAGAACTATGGGGCTGGTACTGATTGAAGCCGAGCAGCCAGGAAATCCTCAATCCAGAAAAGTAAAAATAGTGCAGCATCCTTCATGGCGGAAAGGAGGGTGGCTGGCTCCCATTCTGCTGGATGAAAAGGGAAATATTTTTACAGCACCGGCACCATTTATTACTGTCTATAATAACCCAATCGCAAACAATAACACCATATATAAGGTTGACAATACTACCGGAGAAATGAGTGAATTTTTGAAATTGCCATTTGCAGATTCTATTAACCCGGAAAACCCGTTTGGGATAATAGGTATGGCCTATTTATGTGAAACTCATACTTTGTATGTGTCAACAGTAGCCGGTTCAAGGAGATATGAGGAGAGGGGTAATATTTATGCAATCAGTACTGAAAGCGGAGGGATTATTGATAAGCTCGCAGGTACAGATGCCCTTGGGCTGGGTATTTCTTATATTACCGGCAGCCGGGAATTGTATTTCGGTCTTGCCCGTAATTCGGATATTATGTCTGTGAAACTCAACAGTAAAGGAAAGTTTTCAGGAGATGCAAAAAAGGCATTTTCACTTGCAGGCATTGGCCCAAGGGGTGATGATAAGGTAAGAAAAATCCGGTCTGACCAAAATGGAAACTTAGTCATACATGGCATGGAATTTAATTTCAACCTGATTGCGCCAAGAGAAAAGCAGGAAACCCTCTATAATTTCATATACAATAATGATGAAAATAAATGGGAGCCCCGCAAGTAAGGAGGACCATTAGTGTTGGAAAAAGAATTGTGTTACAACTTCTACTTTGAATTTTTTTCATTTACCGTGTTAAAATAGCCATTAATCTTCCAGTAAACCGCTTTTGTCTAATATTCAGATACATAAAGATCTGAGCCGTATTTTTACCTATCAAATCGTATAAATACGTAGTGGAAATAAAAAAAATATTCAGTAAAACTTGCAAGTATTAATTTTTGAAATTACCTTGCGTCTCCATCGGTATTAATACGTACCAATTCCTCTGATACCTTTTCAAATCCAGTCTTATTCTAACCTTTTGTCAGTTGCTATTCAGCAGCCTATTGATTAAAATAATAGCGTATGAATGCAGCGAAATTAAGTATTCTGTGCAGGCCGCCCTTTGAATCATAAAACGAGCATCAAAATGAAAAAAACTGCTTTTTTGCACCTGAGATCACTTTCTCTCAGAGTTGTATTAACTTTTTATGTCGTCCTTCTTAGCTTCTTATCAAAAGGACAGGTTTGTACTTGTACTGGTAATTTGGTAACCAATCCAAGTTTTGAAAGCGGAACAACAGCCTGGGGTTGGTCAGGAGGTACATTAAGTGCTGGAACCGGTGCTGTTGCCTGCGGATCAAAATCAGGCGATTTTCAGATTACAAATAATTCAAGCAACTGGGTTTCTCAAACGATCGGAACTGATTTGCCTGTAGGAACAGTTATTAACGCCAGTGTTTATGCAGGAACTCATGATAACAGCTATTATCATGAAGTAGGTGTTTATTTCTTTGATGCAAACTGGAACTGGCTTTCGGGGGCATCGGTTGAAGTAAACAAAGTACTTGCTAATTCGCCTGCTGGTCCCCAGCTTTATACATGGACTGCTATTGTACCTGTCGGTACAAAATATACCCAGGTTGGATATAGCGGAAATGGTAACTGGATTAAAACTGACCAATGGTGTGTTACACTTGCCACAGGCACAACTGTTGCATTTGGCAACCAGCTTTTCGTTGACCTGAACGGTAACGGAATAAAAGACGGAAGTGACTGGGGTTATGATGGTGTAACTGTAAAGCTCTATGCAGATGCTAATGAGGACGGTGTTGCAGACGGAGCAGCACTGAAAACAACTACTACCAGCGGCGGTGGTTATTACAATTTTGCTAACCTGGCTGCCGGTAAATATCTGGCACAAATAGAAAATGCACCTTCTTGGATGTATGTAATTCCCAAAAGCGGCGGAGACCCTGATAACGATGTTGATGATGATAACAACGGACTGACTCAATCCGGCACTACTATTAAAGGCGGCACCATCACATTAAGTGTGGGTGGGGAACCGGGCAGTACAAGCTACAATAGTACGTACGATTTTGCAGTATATAAGGATAATGGCCTGGGTGATTATGTTTTCCTGGACGCAAATACAAATGGTATTCAGGATGCAGGTGAAGGCGGAATTGCCGGTGTAACCGTGAAACTGAAGAATACATCCGGTACGGTACTGGCAACTACAACTACTGATGCAAACGGGTACTATTATTTTTATGACCCTAGCCAATATGGTACTACAACATATAGTATTCAATTTGTAACACCTTCGGGTTATTCTCCTTCTCCATCTAACCAGGGCAGCGATGATTCGAAAGACAGTGATCCGGTCGGAGGAGTGATAAGTAATGTAACCGTTCCAATTGGTACATGGAATAACTCATTCGATGCTGGATTCAGCACAACCCTTTCTCTTGGAAACAGGGTTTGGTATGATGCCAACAATAACGGATTAGACGATTCTGAGAACGGAATAGTCGGCGTAACTGTAAACCTGTATGCTGATGCTAATAATGATAATGTGGCTGATGGTGCCATTATCCAGACTAAAGTAACTGATGCAAATGGATATTACCAGTTTGACGGGCTGGCACAGGGAAATTACATTGTTGGTGTGGTTACTCCTGCAGGGTATATGAGCAGTTCGGTGAATGGAGGCGATCCTGATAACAATAACAATCTTGATGATAACGGGCAGGTTGTTGCCGGTAACGAAACGAGAGGTTTGGCCATTACACTTGCTTTTGGTACAGAACCGCTTGTTGATGGCAACACAAACCCGAACAGTAATATTACATATGATTTTGGTTTCCTGCCTGATTGCAACTGCACATCTTCTGCAAGCAATCTGCTTGTAAACGGAAGTTTTGAAAGCGGTACAACCGGATGGAGCTGGAGCGGAGGTTCTCTTACAACAGGTACCGGCTATATTGCCTGCGGTTCTGCCAACGGATTTAATAACTGGAGCAGCGGCACTTCCAAAGTATGGCAGGATGTTACAATAGCGGCAGGATCAACTGTAACATTCAGTGCTTATGCGGGCACACATACTGCAGGTATTTCCTGCAGCCCCAAATTAAGCCTGATATTCCTTAATTCTTCTAATACAGTAATTGGACAGACAGATGTAACTGTAACAAGGGATGTGGATGTGAATTTTAGTCAGTTGGCTTATTATTCTATTACAGCTGTTGCACCTGCAGGTACAGTTAAAGCAAGGGTGCAAAGTGCGATTACCTGCAACACTATGAAGATTGATGCATTTTGTCTTACTGCCACCAGTCCGGTTAATGTTGGAAATTTTGTTTGGTATGACAGAAACAATAACGGAACACAGGATGCAGGTGAAACAGGTATAAGCGGAGCGACTGTAAAAATATATCTGGATGCAAACGGTGATAATACACCTGACGGTGCAGCCATAGGAACAACCACATCAGATGCAAATGGTTTATATTCCTTTACCGGCCTTACACCAAACAAATATATTGTTGGAGTGACCATTCCTACAGGATATGCTGCCGCAACAACCACAGCAACTTCTTCTTCTCCTGATAATGATAATAACACAGATAATAATGGTGTGACAACATTCAGCGGAGAACTCAGAAGTAATTATATTACCCTTACGGCCGGTTCTGAACCTACAACTGATGGTGATGGCAATAATGGCAACCTGACTTTAGACTTTGGTTTGAAAGGAACAGCAAGTATTGGTGATTTTGTCTGGAATGATTTGAATGGAAATGGCATCCAGGATGCTGGAGAACCTGGTATCAGCGGAGCTACTGTTACGCTTACTTATCCTGGCGGATCCACAGCAACCGTAACTACTGATGCAAACGGTGCTTATAGCTTCACTGGTCTTGCACCGGGTTCTTATAGTGTAACGTTTACAACACCGTCAGGTTTTGTACAGTCACCTGCTGATCAGGGCAGTGATGACAGTAAAGACAGTGATCCTGTAAGTGGTGTAGTGAGCGGAATAGTTTTAACGGCTGGTCAGAACAACACTACAATTGATGCAGGCTTCCAGAGCAATCAACTCAACCTTGGTAATTATGTTTGGTACGACCAGAATAATAACGGATACCAGGATTCTGGTGAACAGGCAATCAGCGGTGTTACCGTAAACCTGTATAAAGATGCAAGCGGCGACAATGTTCCGGATGGTGCTTCTGTAGCTACAACAACTACAAATGCTTCCGGTGCTTACAGCTTTAGCGGACTGACACCTGGTAATTATATTGTTGGGGTGGTTATCCCTGCCGGATATACTGCAGCAGCGGTTACGGCTACTTCCTCGTTGCCCAATAATGATAACAACACAGATAATAATGGTGTGGCAACTGTCAGTGGTGAACTGAGAAGCAATTTTATCACATTGACAACTGGTGGTGAGCCTGCTTCTGGTGTTGACGGAGATGGTACTAACGGTAACTTAACACTTGATTTTGGATTGAAAGGAACAGCTTCACTCGGTGATTTTGTTTGGAATGACCTGAACGGAAATGGTGTTCAGGATGCAGGTGAGCCTGGTATCAGCGGAGCAACGGTAACGCTGACTTATCCGAATGGTGCTACGGCTATTACCACTACAGATGCAAACGGCGCTTATGGGTTTGCTAATCTGATACCTGGAACCTACAGTGTTAGTTTCACTACTCCATCTGGGTTTATTCCGTCTCCTGCTAACCTGGGTGATGATACTAAAGACAGCGACCCTGTAAGCGGAGTGGTAAGTGGTATTGTATTAACAGCAGGTCAAAATAATACAACCATTGATGCCGGCTTCCAGAGCAATCAGCTGAACTTAGGAAACTATGTCTGGTATGATAAGAATAATAATGGTATTCAGGATGCCGGTGAGGCAGGTATAAATGGTGTAAGTGTGAAATTGTATAAGGATTCTGATGGCAACAATATACCTGACGGAGCAGCATTGGCAACTACTACGACAAATGCAAGCGGTGTATATAGTTTCGGTGGTTTAACACCAGGTAATTATATTGTTGGTATTACTGCCCCGGCCGGATATGCAATGGCCTTTACTACTGCAAGCAGTTTATTACCCAATAATGACAATAATACCGACAACAATGGCATAACCATTATCGGAACCGAAATTACCAGCAACTTTATTACGCTTACAACATTGAGTGAGCCGACTACCGACGGAGATGGCAGCAATGGAAACCTTACTCTCGACTTCGGTTTGAAAGGAACCGGAACAATAGGTGACTTTGTTTGGAACGATTTGGATGGTGATGGATTCCAGGATGCTGGTGAACCAGGTATTGGCGGAGCGTCAGTTACGTTAACATATCCCGATGGTACAACCATTTCAACAAATACTGATGCAAATGGCGGGTACAGCTTCACTAATCTTGCACCAGGCACTTATAGCGTAAGTTTCATTACTCCTTCAGGATTTGTGTCATCCCCGGCTAACCAGGGAGGTGATGACAGTAAGGATAGTGATCCGGTTGCAGGGGTGGTAAGTGGTATTAATTTGTCAGCCGGACAAACAAACCTGACTATTGATGCTGGATTCCAGAGCAACCAGTTAGTTCTTGGTAATTATGTTTGGTATGATAAAAACAATAACGGTGTTCAGGATGCAGGTGAAACGCCAATTGCAAATGCAACCGTAAGATTATATGCTGATGCAAACGGCGATAATGCACCAGACGGCGCTGCAGTTGCCAATACATCCACAAATGCAAATGGTGAGTACAGTTTCACTGGCCTTACTCCGGGCAATTACATTGTCGGTGTTGTTCCTCCTGCGGGATACACAGCGTCAGCAACAACCGGAACAAGTACAACACCTGATAATGACAATAACACCGATAATAACGGTGTGGCAATTGTTAGCGGAGAAATAAGAAGTAACCATATCACTCTTACAACGTTGGGTGAGCCAACAACAGACGGTGATGGCAGCAATGGAAACCTGACTCTTGATTTTGGCCTGACCGGAACTGGAAGTTTAGGAAACTTTGTATGGAGAGATTTAAATAATAATGGACTTCAGGATGCAGGTGAACCTGGAATAGCAGGGGTGACTGTAACATTAACAAATCCCGATGGAAGTACTATAAGCACAACTACAGACGCAAATGGTGCTTACCAGTTTACGAACCTGTTACCAGGTACTTACAGTGCAGGTTTTACAACGCCTTCTGGTTATATACCCGCAACCGCAAATGCTGGCAGTGATGATGCGATAGACAGTGATCCGGTTGGTGGAGTGGTAAGTAGTATTGTACTTACTGCCGGAGAAAGCAACCAGACTATTGATGCTGGCTTCAGAAAGCTGATTAACCTGTCTGGTAATGTATGGCATGATGTGAATGCTATGAGTGACGGGTATGTTAACAATTCTGGTGGAACTCAAATTCCTCCTGCAACTGCAATTCCATTGTTAAGGGCATATCTGGTAAACTTTGCTACAGGGCTTGTAGAGAAAATGACTTTTGTTAATCCTGCAGATGGTCAGTATTCGTTTACAAATGTTACACCTAATACTAATTATTATGTTCTGTTGACCAGCTCTTCTGGCTCTGTAGGATTTACTCCACCTTCTTCAGTTTTGCCTTCGGGTTGGGAACATACCGGCCAAAAACTGGGGGTTATATCTGGTAGTGATGGCTTCAACGATGGACGACTAATTGTTACAGTGGGTTATACAGATGTGATTAATGCAAACTTTGGAATCAGACTAATGGGTGGGGATGTTGTAATCCCTTAATACAGGACTTCCTTAATAATAATAAAACCTAAACAATGAGCACAAACTTTAAAACATTTATTGGACTTGTCAGTTTTGTACTGATATGTAATTCTAACATTGTCGGACAGACAACTTTAGAGATTCCTGATGGTATTATGCCTCCGGGAACAGGACCGTCAGTAGCAAATTATGGGCCTGTCAGTTTACAAAAAGACCTAGATAATGCAACAAATAATAACACTTTTGTAGCCCCGCTTTCTTCGGAAGTTACTACAGTCAGCTTTAAGTTGGCAAATCAGCAGTATAGTGCTAATTACAGTAACGTTTCTACAGGATTAGTATTTGGAGCCAGATCTACTACTGCTGTCGGCCCCAATCATCCTTCTGGACCTGGCGTTCAAACAGCTGATCCAGAAGATTTTTTTAATATTCTGGGCTCATTCATCAGCAATCCCGGAGGGCCAACTAGTAATTTTTTTACAGCACACCCATTTGTTAATTCTGGACAGGGTATGATTTCTCAGCCAGCATTCACTGGGCCTGATGCCGGTAAAACTGTTAATGGCGCAATTTCTGTTTTTACAGTAGCCCAATTGCAGTATGATCAAGGAATTCAAAATAATCCAAGCCCATTACCTTCTATACATAATGATGCGACCAGATATTATTATGGCGACTTACAGATTGAATTTAATAGGTTTATCAGAAATCCAGTAATTCACATTGCAGGCTTAGGGGGGTCTTATCAATATTTGCCTTATCAGACACCAGGTCTTGACCCAAGTGTTGCTGCAAATTGGAGGCGTACACAATTTTCAACCGAGTTACAAGTTGTTGGTGCTACTGTAACTCGTCTATCTGGGAACGGAAGTTTTCAAGTAAGCGGAAGTAATATCCTCAATAGTTCTGCTTCTCCAGACGGTGCATCTGTTAGTACTACAGTTAATGCTTCAGATCCTATAGATCATATTGGGGCGGCTTCTGGTAGTGTAAGAGTTAATGCTCTTACCAAAGTGATAACAATCAGGGTTTATCTAAGAGGTTGTAATGCATCTCAATTTGCATGGTCAGCACCAGGTACAGCTTCAAATAATAGCCCAGCCACTTTAAGAAATCCACTTACTGGGGATACTTGGTGGGTCTCAGTTAGTACAATCCCGGAAGAACTAATTCCTCTTGCCAGCACAGGTGTAACTCTCACCGGTGCCCTCAATGGTAATGATGTATCATTAAACTGGAAAACGCTTACAGAAACTAATACAAAATCATTTGAAATAGAAAGAAGCACTGATGGTATTAATTATGTAAAAGTGGGTGAAAAAACTGCTGCGGGGAACAGTGTTTCCGAGATAAGCTACAGTTCAGTTGATCCGAACATGAATGTACCTGTTTACTATTACAGGTTAAAAATGCTTGACTTTGACGGACGTTTTTCTTACAGCAACGTTGTTATTGTCAGGAAGTCAATGATTAAAGGAATTAAGACATTCCCTAATCCTGCAACTGATCATGTGAATATTGAATTTTCAAATGCAAAAGGTTCATATAATGTAGCCCTTGTTAACCAGCTTGGCCAGCAGGTATATTCTAAGAAGGTGGATATTAATAATACTGTGCAATACGTAAGAATTGAAAGGGGAACTATTCCCGCAGGTATGTATCATGTAAGTATCCATGATAATAACACAGGCGAAGTACAATCAGAAAAGGTTTTGATAAAATAGTTGAATGATGCACTGATGCGTATCTGGAAGCATTAATTCTAACATTAGTTTTTGATGCTCAAGGTTTACAACGAGGGATCCCTTTTGGGATCCCTCTCTTTTGCAATATCCGCAAGAGAGAATTTTGCCAGGTGCCTGTCAATTACTTATTTTGAGTATTATTGTTTGCCTAAATAATCATTGATGGGTACTTTTTCAGACAGGATAAGGCGGTTTAAGCTGGTAAGAAAGATTGTTTACTTCATTGTGGGTATGGTTTCTTATCCCGGTCTTACTATTATTAATAAACTTCGGATTTCCGGAACAGAACATATAAGCAAGTTACCCAGAAAGAATGTTCTGTTTGTTAGCAATCATCAAACATATTTCGCTGACGTTATCACCTTTCTGCATATTTTTTGTGCTGTTAAATGGGGCAAGAAGAACAGGCTTGGGTTACCTTACTATTTACTTAATCCCTTTACACATGTGAATTATGTGGCTGCCGAAGAGACAATGAAAGGGAACTGGATAAGCCGTCTTTTTTTGCTTGCCGGAGGTCTTACAGTTAAGAGAACCTGGCGGGCGGAAGGTAAAGAGGTGAGGAGAGGACTTGATCCTTCAGATACCAGGAAAATAACAAGGGCCCTTGACAATAACTGGGTGATTACTTTTCCGCAGGGCACTACAAAACCTTTTGCCCCCGGGCGCAAAGGCACTGCGTTAATAATAAAACAGACAAAGCCAGTAGTAGTGCCTGTAATTATTAATGGTTTCTGGCGGGCTTTCAATAAAAAGGGATTAAAGTTCAAAAAGAAAGGGGTTACACTTTCTGTAACTTTTAAAGAACCTCTGCAAATAGATTATGATGCTCCCGCAGATACTATTTTGTCGCAAATAATGGACAGCATTGAGCAAAGCAAGAAATATATGATGATGGGTAAGCACCACTGGCTTACTACAGACAAATAGTATCAGAGAACAGCAAGACTGTCTAATTTATCCTGGTCCATTTGTTTAACCAGTTCATCAAGTGTGTCAAATTTCTTTTCTTCCCGCAGGTATCTTTTCAGGTAAACTTTCAAGTGCTGGCCATAAATCTCTTTATCAAAATCAAAAATGTTCACTTCGATAACTCTCTTCTTGCCATCAACTGTTGGCCTGAAGCCAATGCTCATCATTCCTTTCAATTTTTCGGTATATCCTTCTGGCTGTGCATACACCGCATAAATACCATTGCCCGGAATAATTTTTTCTTCATCTGATACATGAATATTGGCTGTGGGGTATCCCAGCTTTCTGCCTAATTTATTGCCGTGAACCACTTCACCAGAGAAAAAATAATTATAGCCAAGCAGTGATGAAGCAGTTTTGCAATCACAATGAAGCACTGCTTCCCGTATGTTGGTTGAACTGATGGCAATATCATCCAGCACATGTTTGGGGATTTCCCTAAGCTGGTAGTTATATTCTTTTGCTTTTTTCTCCAGCAGTTTGTAGTCACCAAGGCGACCCCGGCCAAACCGGTGGTCGTAGCCGATGATAATAGTATGAGGATGGAATTTTTCTATCAAAAAGTCCTTAATATATTCTTCTGCAGACATGTTGGCGAAAACATCGCTGAATGGAACAATCACCAGGTGGTCAATACCTAATTGCTCAATCAATTCAGCTTTTTCGCCGGGTGTGTTCAGCAACCGGATTCCTAAGATGGCTGAGGACACTACTTTCCGCGGATGCGGATGGAATGTAATGATAACAGTTTCGCCATCATTCTTTTGCGCCTCAGTTTTTAATTTCTCAATAATCTGGCGGTGACCCATATGTACCCCATCGAAGGTGCCAATAGTAATAACGGCCTTTTTGAAATGCGGAAGATTTTCAATATCAGTATGTATCCTCATATTAGCTGCGAAAATAACTGATAATTGATAATTGAAAAATGTATAATCCTTAGTTTTACAACTCAATCCTTTAAAATGAGTTTATACAGTAAAAGAGGGGTTTCTGCCCAGAAAGAGGAAGTGCATGCTGCCACCAGAAAGCTTGACAAGGGATTGTATGAAAAAGCCTTCTGCAAGGTTTATCCTGATGTGCTTTGCGGCGATGAAAACTGGGTGAATGTGATGCATGCAGATGGTGCAGGCACCAAAAGCATTTTGGCATATTTGTACTGGAAGGAAACCGGCGATGTAAGTGTATGGAAAGGGATTGCACAGGATGCTGTAGTTATGAACCTGGATGATTTGCTTTGTGTGGGTATTTATGACAACTTGCTTTTTTCTTCTACCATCGACAGAAATAAAAATCTTATTCCTGCTGAAGTGCTGGAGGCAGTAATCAGTGGCACGCAGGAGTTTTTTGATACGATGAGAACTTTTGGTGTAAACATCAGCTACATGGGAGGAGAGACAGCCGATGTGGGTGATGTAGTGCGCACAATGGCTGTAAACGGTACTATGACTGCCCGCTGGCCCAAATCAAAGGTTGTTACCAACGGGAAAATAAAACCGGGTGATGTAATCGTTGGTCTTGCCGGATTTGGCCAAGCCCATTACGAAAATGAATACAACAGTGGCATCGCCAGCAATGGACTTACGAGTGCAAGGCATGATGTGCTGCATAAGACCTATGGTGCAAGGTTTCCGGAAACTTATGATAACTCATTAGAGGAGTCAGTTGTTTATATCGGGCCTCACAGGCTTACAGACAATATTCAGTATTCAATAAACAACAGTCAATTTTCAACTGAAGCGGGAAAGTTATTATTAAGCCCAACCCGCACATTTGCACCGGTGATGAAGGAGATTTTAGCGAATCATTTTGATGCCGTGCATGGCCTGATACACTGCAGCGGTGGCGGGCAAACCAAGTGCCTGAAATATGTACCGGAAAATGTAAGGATTGTAAAAGACGACCTGTTTGAACCACCCGTTATTTTCAAACTGATACAGGAAGCCAGCAAGGCAGACGATAGGGAAATGTATCAGGTATTTAACATGGGCACCAGGCTGGAGATTTATACCAATGAAAAAGACGCCGAAACTATTATCAGCGTCTCTGAATCTTTTGGTGTGGATGCACAAGTTATTGGCAGGGTGGAAGAGAGTGAGAAAAAGATACTTCTTGTGAAGACTTCTTCCGGCTTATTGGAATACTAACTGACTACTTTATATACTTTTGACGGTACTTTTATTTTCTCTCCATTCTGTATTATTATTACGTCGTCAAAAGTAATTAACCGGCCAGGTTTAGATGTATTGAGGTGATTTTTAATAGCGGGATTTATTTGATTTCCCTTGTTGGGAACAACCACTATTTCTGTTTCTAAATCGGCTGTGAATGTGAAACTTACAATCTGGCTGTTCTCGGCAATGCCCAACAACTTATTAATACTGAGAACTTTTAGTTCGTAGACAGAAATTTTTGGTATTTCGCTATCAGACTCTTCAGTTATTTCAAATATTACAGGAATCTTGATATAAGATTTTACAAAATTTCCATTCTGTTTCGCAGGAATCCATTTCGGCCCTTTAGATATTAGCCTTATTGCTTCCTGTTCCATTCCATGGCCATGTTTTGTCAGTGGTCTGATATCACTAAGAAAGCCGTCAATATCAACAATAAACTGTATTTCAACTTTGTAAGTACCCGGTGCTGCTCCGCTGTCAACCGGAACATTCGCATTAATGTTTGTTGAAAGATATTTTCTCCATGATTCAACTCCACCGGGAAAATGGGCAGGTTCTTCAATTTTATTATTTGGTTCTTTTTGATAACCCACTATTACCACTTCATTAAGCATATCTTTTGTAATCGTTACGGAATTATCATTTTTTTCGCCATTATAGACTTGTTCCTGTAGTACCTGGAAAGTAATTGGCTGCTTCCTGTAAGATTTTACCGGTTTTCCGTTTACTATGGCAGGAACCCATTTTGGTCCTTTAGAAATTACCCTTATGGCCTCTTCTTCCATACCATAGCCATGTCTTGTTAGTGGTCTGATATCAGAAATTGAACCATCTATAGCTACAATAAACATGGTAATGGTGGTATAAGCTCCATTAGGTGCTTTGTTATTAATGGGTACATCCGGATTCATGTTTCTCTCAAGGTATTGCCTCCAATTGGCATTGCCGCCTGGAAATGAAGCTTCAATTTCTACCTTGTCAAATATTTTGTTTTCATTATTTACCAAATTTTTCTTAGGCAAGGTGTCAGATATACCAATGTTTGTACTTAATTCATTTTTTACAGCATTTGCAGGAATATCAAGTTTTAGGTAGTTATTTATCCCATTTAAAATTGCCTGTGCAATATTTTCTTGATTTGCTTCTTGTTTGATAAAGGCTAGGTCAATATCATTAGTGATATAGCCACAATCAATCATTACAGATGGGCATTTAGCCATTTCGAGCAAAAAAGATCCCGTTTCTTCAAAAGTGTGAGGCCTTTTTTGAAAATTTTTGGGAAATAATTCTTGTAGTTCTTTACTAAGTGACGAAACGAAGTAGTGGTTTGCAACTGTAAGCTTTTTGTTTTTCCCGGATACATATGCATTAAACCCGCCAAGTTTATTGTTACTGTTTGATGCACTATTTATATGTATTGATAAAAACAAATCGGCATTTTTTTGTTCTAAAAAAGTTAAACGTTCCTTTAATGTAAGCGTATTGTCTTCTTCCCTGCTTAGAACAATTTCTACATTGTTACTTATGTTCAATTCCTTTACTTTTTGGGCAATGGCAAGTGTCAGTTCTTTTTCAGTACTCCCGTCATGTGCTTTTGCTCCTGCATCATCACCACCATGTCCTGCATCAATAACAACAGTTACTGGTTTCCCGTTGTATAAATTGGTATTTGTCGCTGTGTTTTTGTAAGTAAAAGCAAACAGGCCGACAGCAACGGCTGTTACCGGCAGTGCCATCAGTTTCCTGAAATACTGGTGTCCGGGTTTTTTAGATGTTGTAATCATGGCTATACGTCTTTTTATCTGGTTATGAAAAAAAGGATTGACAAGGTTGAGTTTTGTATCTAGTGCCTGTTGTAGCAGCATTTCAGCGTATTCCCATTTGGTGTCTTCGTGTATGGCAAACTGGTCGGCCAGAAATTCATGTATGGCTTTCACTTCTTTTTTAATCAGGTGAAAGAAGGGGTTAATCCAGAAGGCCACAGTTAGCAATTCCATAAAAAAAATATCAAGGCTGTGTACCTGTCTTATATGAAAGAGTTCATGCCGGAAAACCTGTTCGCCTTTGGCTGAATGCAGTTCAATTTTTTTGTTCCAGAATAACCAGCGGAAGAAGGAGAACGGAGTGCCGGGTTCATCAGTATTTATAAAACGGATATTCTGAATTTTTTCTGACGGATTATTCTTTGCTATTTTTCTGATTTTATTAATTGAAAAGAATATCCTTAAAAGGGCAATAACGGCTACCAGCAAATACAAAAAGTATAAAATGTTAGTGAAAGTAAAAAAGTTAACTGACGGGTGTGTGCTTGCCCGTACAATTACTTCCTGTTCATAATCACTGCCAGAGATTACTGTAAGTGTTTGCAGCAGGGCAGATGATTGTTGTTGGGTATCAGAGAAATAAAGAGGTATGTTTAGAAAAGGGACAACCAGGCTAAGTATGCAAGATGCTATAAGGTAAAAGCGGTTGTACTTGTGAAACCTTTTATTGCGTAACACAAAATGATAATAGCCGTAAAAAATTCCAGAGGCGGCAACCACCTGGATAAGGTATAATATTATCTCTCTCATTTCTGCTGATTTTTTTGTTTCTTAATCTGACTGAGTAACTGTTCCAGTTCCTCTACTGAAATATTGTTTTCTTTTACGAGGTAAGAAACCACATTGCTGAATGAACCTTCAAAATAATTTTTTGCCAGTTGGGTAATACTTTTCCCGGAATATTCTGCTCTTGAAATAAGGGGTGAATAGCGGTGTTGTCTGCCGAACGACTCAGCTTTTACAAATTTCTTTTCAATCAGAATTTTTAAAAGAGTGGCTACAGTGTTTTGATGTGGCTTAGGTTTTGGCATGGCCTCAACAACATCCCGCAAAAAAGCGGCTTCTGATTTCCATAATGCCTGCATTACTTGTTCTTCGGCTTTAGTAAGCTGTTTCATAAATCTGATTATGAAACCGAATGTATAACTAAGTTTTTAGTTTAACAACTATTTTTTTAGTTGTAGCAAGAAAAAAACTGTAATGTCTAAATAAGCTTGTAAAAATCAGTGAATTAGTTTTCGAAAATTAATCTCTGCGTCGCTTCCTTTTTTCCACAATTACCTGAAATGTTACAGGTTGTTTGCGGTATGCCTTTACAATTCTTCCACTTTGCATGGCGGGTGTCCATTTGGGGCCTTTCATAATAACTCTCATTACTTCAGCTTCCATACCATAGCCATGGCGTGTAAGAGGTCTTACGTCTGAAATATTTCCCTCCTTATCAACTACGAATTGAATAACTACAGTGAATTTTCCTTCCGGAGCGCCGTTATCCACCGGTACATTAGGATTTAATGTTCTCTCAAGGTATTTTCTCCACATGCTTTCCCCTCCTGGAAATGAAGCCTCAACCTCAACCCGGTCAAAGAGTTTATTTTCATTATCACTGTGTGGTGGTTCTGGTGTGGTTGGAGGTACCGCAGCACCAGAAGTTTCACTTTTCTTCAGGGTAATCTCAATGACTCCGGCTTTTCCCTTTTCACCATATTTTTTTATTGCCTCAGTTCCTTTCCAAATATTTATGCTATCAATGGATGCAGGATCATATAAAGAGTTAAGGCTTCTTTTAAGTTCTTTCAAAGTTCCGGTCGGAATTCCATTTACAATCACCAGAATGTTTGAATCAATAGCTGCTCCTGAACCATTTTTCAACTGTCCTGCAGGCCTTGTTGTGTCTGAAGAGTTTTGTGAAAGAATATTTGTAGTCGTTAAAACAAAAACTAAAAGAATGAAACCTGTAAACCTGAACATATTTCAGAAATTTAATAAAACGTTATAACCATGTTTAAAGATTAAATATCCGAAAAAAAATGGCTGCAACTGCCGGTTCTTTGCTTATTTTGCAGCAAAGCTATTGCAATGTCCGAACCAATCATAGAAATTAAAAGTGCCAATATATACCAGGGGAGTAATCTTATATTACAGAATGTGAATCTGACAGTAAACAAAGGCGAGTTTGTGTACCTTATTGGAAAAACAGGCACAGGAAAGTCGAGTTTGCTGAAAACCCTATACGGCGAACTGGAGTTAAAAGAAGGTGAAGCCACAGTGGCCGGGTTCAGCCTCCGCGGACTTGACTGGAAGAAAGTACCCTACCTGCGCCGTAACCTTGGAGTGGTTTTCCAGGATTTTCAGTTACTGACCGACCGAAACGTAAACGACAACCTTAAGTTTGTGATGAAAGCTACAGGCTGGACAGATGAAAAACTGATGAATGAAAAAATCGCTGATGTGTTGAATAAGGTTGGTCTGAAATCAAAAGGCTTCAAGATGCCATTTGAGCTAAGTGGTGGTGAACAGCAAAGGATAGATATTGCCAGGGCATTGCTTAATTCTCCCAAACTTATTCTGGCTGATGAGCCTACAGGAAACCTCGACCCGGAAACATCAGATGAGATTATGCAACTGCTTATCAATATTGCAAAAGACGACAAGACAGCAGTGGTGATGGCCACTCATGATTATATTGTTGTACAAAAATTTCCTGCAAGGCTGATCAGAACCGAAAGGGGACAGGTGCTCGATAATGCTACCATAAGTATTGACTAAACAGGTTTGTGTTTTTGTCGTTGTTATAAGTATCTCCCAGCAGTTCTTTGCGAAGTTGTATATCATCCTCTGTGAAAGACAGCCCGAAAAGGGTTTTTATCAGAGAAATAAATTCCGATTCATCTTTTGCTACATGGCAGGTTTTCTCAAGGCCAGTTCCTTTCACCATTGCTTCACTCACAATGCAATGACGGCCTTCAAAGAGGCTGTGCAGCAGTTTCAGCCGTATCCCGGTGATAGTACAATTAAAGGATGGTAAAACGCAGATATGTGCTTCTCTTACAAGTCTGTCCATCTCATCACCTGATGGATTGGGAACGATGACAACATGCTTTAAACTGCTGGATAGTTTTTCGATTCTCGGCGAAGGATTCTTTCCGGCAATGAAGAATGGTATTTCAATTTTTGGGCACACTTTTTCTAATAGCCAAACAGCGGCTTCTTCGTTTTCGGCAACAGACAGATTTCCATGGTACAGGCAAAACTTGCCGGTTCCGGCACTAACAGTAACTTGCTGCCATGCCGGAAATGTTGGTATGAAAACAGCATTGATAAGTTTCCATCGATTTTTCAGGATTGCAACATCTTCTTCTGATACGCAGGTATAAGTACATTCTGACGGCAACCGGTTATTATATGATTTAATAAGACGGCTTTCTCTCTTAAAAAACAGTTTCCGGAACCATGATTTTTCTGCTCTTGCCAATTCCTGGTAATAGAGGCTTTCCTCATTGTGCATTCTTACCACTACTTTTCTTCTCTTGTAATCGATATAAGGCAGAATGCCGGTGCAGTGCAATCCTTCCAGTAATATGGGAAGCTCGTCTTTATTAAGGTTGTCAATAAGCTCCTTGTTTATTCTTGATGCAACGATATATGGAAGGCGAAACGATAAACCTTTTAACCCTTTCTTCCTTCTATAAACATGAATGCTTTCGCAATACGGTTTTAATTCTCCTGGTGTTCCCCGCCTGTTATAGCTGAAATAGTGCAGGTGAATATTAATGCCAGCTTTTTTAAAGGCTTTTATCCTGTTCATCATATCAATGGCCCCGCCGTAATCAGGTGGCCACGGCACATCGAGGCAAACGATATGTAGTTCCCGTATCATTGATTGAACAGTTGGTGATAAAATTTGAACAAGATATCTCTTTCTTTCTGCCAGTTTAGTTCATTCCTTGCAAGAACGCAGTTGCCGGATAATTCAGAGTAAAGACTATTATCTGCTGCAAGTTTATTGATAGCGCCTGAAATATTTTCTGGGTTTAAATCATCAAGCAGCAACGCAATATTATACCGGGCATTAATTTTTTTATATTCCGGGAAATTCATTGTTATCTGCGGAAGACCTGCATGTATATAATCAAAAAACTTATTGGCAAGTGAGAGGTATTGGTTCATTCCTGTATTCTCAACAAGGTTGATGCCAATGAATGCCTGTTGAGAAATTACTGATAGTTCTTCGGGTTGCATCAATCCCTTTAAAATAATCTTGTTTTCCAAGTTGTTTTTTGCAATCAGTTCTTTTAGCTGCGGCATGAAGTTGCCGTCACCGCAAATCACCAGAGGAAACGGCACCTCTTTCATTGCAGGGATAAGAAACTCAAATCCCCTGGCTTCATTTACTGCACCCTGGTAAAGAATAAACTTTTCTTTTTTTGTTTGTATTGTATCTGGCTTTAGCAAGGGCACATTCCTGATGGTTTGATACTTAACCTGGTACCTGTGGTTGAGCTCTTCAGCAATGCTATCGCAAACAGTATAGCCATGTTTAAATGTGGGAACTTTTTTTGCTTCTATCTTTTTCCAGATTTTTTGTATTTGTGGACGGGTAACGACTTCTTTCATTTCGGTGAAGAGTTCGTGGGCATCGTACACACGGGAAATTTTTTTCCACCTTGAAATTGTATGGCAGGGAATAATTGTATCAAGGTCAACCGCACAGATAGCATCCATTTCCTTAAACAGAAGGTAAAACAGAATGCGGATATTAAACTCCAGGTAAAAAAGTTTTCCTTTTTGAAACCAACAATTAAGTCTTTTTTGATTATAGGTTGTCTTTGCCAGTGGAAGGGAAGTTGCTTTCTTTCTGCCAACAAGGGTTACTGCATATCCATGTTCTGCCAGGGAACCGCAAATACGTTGCATCCGCTGATCAAAAGTCAGATCATTTGTAACCGTAAAGTAGATTTTTTTCAATCTGGATGTAATTGGCTGTAAAAACTAAAGGTTTTGCAAAGATGCAAAACCTTTAATTATCTGATGCTTAAAGCAGCAATAAGTTCCTTACATATTCATCATATCCATACCATTTTCCTGGTTTTTGCTGTTTTTGCGTTTAAACAAGTTGGTATCAAATTTCCCGAAACGCCAGCTAAGGTTAAGTCTGAGTATTTGCGGATCCCGGCGGCGAAAAATATTTTGTACAAAATCGGATGACTCAGAATAAATATCCTGCCTGCGGGTCCTGAAAATATCATTAACGTTAAGAGAAACAGAAGCCCTTTTTTCTTTTAAGAAATCATACCTGATTGCGGCATCTACAAAGTAGTTTGCCCTGATGTAACCTTGTGCAGCACTGGCTTGGCCAAACATTCCGCCACCGCCACCCATCATCATGCCACCACCGCGGCCACCACCGCCACCGCTTCCCCCAGGAGGGAGAACACTTTTTGATTGGTATTCTCCCGAGAGCTGAAGGGTGAAGTTCTTGAACAATTTAAAACTGTTGTTAAGTTTAGCAAACCAACTGGCAAACTGATCTTGTTCAGGCTGGCCTTCAATGCCTGTATTAATCTTTGAGGTAAACAGGTTGAAGTTCGTTGTTAAATCCCACCATTTGGTGATTTTATTCTTTGAAACAAGTTCAAGACCGGTAACATAACTTGAATTGGCATTAATATAGCTGCTGACGAGGATATCTTTTCCAATTACGGCATCGGCTTCTTTTGCCTGATAACGGGTAATGAGGTCAGTTGTATTCTTATAATATGCTGATGCAATAAAGTTGTCTTTGTTTTTGAAGGTTTTTTGGTAAGTCAGTTCTATTGAATTGGTGAATTCTGGTTTTAACGCCGGATTACCACGGGAGATATTCATAGTGTCTGAATAGTCAGTATAAGGAAGCAATTGGAAGAATCCCGGCCGGTTAATCTTCCTTGTGTAGTTCAATTGCAGTTCCTGTTCATTTTTAAGTTTCTGATTCAGGAATATGCTTGGAAACAGGCTGATTGGAAAATCGATTTTAAACGATTGTGATTTATCCGGCAGATTACCCTCATAATTCGAACTTTCAGCCCTTAAACCAACCTGGTATCCAAAATTCTTTACTTTATTAGAATAGGTGGCATAACCGCCATATACATTATCAACACTGTTGTAGTTTATTGACAGGTTGGGTGAATAGACTGCAGTTCCGCTATTATTAAACATGAAGAAATCTGTACGGTTATAAACCGACCTGAATTGTGCCCTTAAGCCCATCTCCAGCTTTGAATCTTCTGAAAGTGGCTTTGTGTAATCAGTTTGCAGCACCAGGTTTTTATTTTCCCCTTTGCCAATTTGTTGCTGCTTCATGGTTCCAAGCAGTGTATTTCCCGGAACTTTATATTTACTGTTGGTGATGATATTTTGTGTACTGCTTTCGCCAATATGCAAATTGGCATCGGCTGTCAGTTCTTCTCCTTGTTTAGGGAAATTATGTTTATAGCTCAATGAACCGCCATTCATGTTCATCTTGAAAAAATTATCGGAAAACCTGCTGTTGAAAGACGATGTATCAACTGGTGAGAGCCATTTAGTAAGGATATCGCTTTCAGTAAAAGGAGTGTGTTTGCCACGGCCAATCATAGCAGTTACGGAAAGGGTATTTCTGTTGTCAATGAAATAATCAATTCCTCCGCGGAAAAACATAAATCGTCCTTTTTGGACACTTTCATCTGTTTGATAACTGGCAGTATCCGGGTTTCCGTATGTTAATCTGTCAGTTGTACCATTACTGATGGACTTACGCTGGTTGTAATTAGCCCCTAAAAAGAAATTGATTTTGTTTTGGCGGATATTAATATCACCTCCACCGCCTACCCTGGCACGAGAGTCAACATTTGCCCTCAGACTTCCGCTATAACCAACCCGTTTGTTCTTTTTCAAAACGACATTTAAAATTCCGGCAGTTCCGCCTGATGCATCAAATTTTGCAGAGGGATTTGTAATGATTTCAACACTTTCTATGGCATCGGCAGGAATCTGATCAAGTGTCATAATAGTCGGTCTGCCATCAACAAAAACCTGTGGTGCATTATTTCGCATCGTAACATTCCCGTCAATATCCACGTTGATAGAAGGAACATTTCTCATCACATCGACGGCAGTACCACCTGTAGAAACCATATTCTTATCAACATTAAATACTTTTCTGTCTATGCCAAGTTGAAGGCCGGGTTTTCCTGCAGTTACTGTTACATTTTCCAAAGTCTTGTCAGCTATGTCAACTTTGATATTGCCAAGGTCCTTATCGAGTGCATTCATCATGGAGCTCATGTCTCCGCCCGGCTTAAAACCAAACGATACGGGTACCTCGTACGGAGTATAGCCAACAACGGTTACCCGGAGTTTTAAAGCTCCCATAACAGGTACATTTTGAAAGATGAAGTCTCCTTTATTGTCAGCCAGTACCCCATTTATCACTACATCCTTCCGTTTTTTGCTGGCAGAATCATACTTGTTTTGGAGTAGCTGAACCGATGCGTAGTCAATGTGCTTTCCTGTTTTTGCCTCCACAATTTTGCCATACATGGTGCCTGCAGGCATTTGACGGCCTCCGTTATTACCATTTACGGGCTGCGACAGACCTGAATAACTTATTATAAAACAAATAATTGTACTAAATAAAACTCTCATTTTCTGGATTTATATTTTAGACGGGCAAAACTGCAATTACTTGCAGACATTTCAGTGACATTGTGATGAATGGTGATATTACAATCTTAAAGGCTGATTGTTCAGAAAACCAGGCTATTAGCTTGTTAATTGTGTGATAATGATTTGAACGACCCCAATAATGAAACCAATAACTGCGCCAATGATTTCCACAAACCTGAATTCTTTTGACATTATTTGATATAAAATCTCTTCAAGCTTATCAGATGAAAACCCGGCTACTTTCTTAATTACAATATGCTCAAGATCAAGTTCTGATTTCAAATTTCCGGCATATTGCTTCATTACCATAGGGAAGAGGTTCTCAATTTCATCCATCAGAGCTCCCTTGATCTTGTTAAGGGTTTTTTCGCCAATGAACATGCTGATAACCGGCATTTCATCACTGAGGCGCAGCCTGAGAAAGTCGTCAATATGCTTTTCAATCATCGGCATAATTTTTTTCAGATTCTCAGGATTGCTGATTTTTTGCTCTATGTCGCTGAAGGAAAGGAACTCGTTACTAACCAGTTTGCCCAGTTTCTCGGCAAATTGCTGCTGCCTTTTGGGAAAAATACCCTGAAATGTGATACCGAGGATTTTTTTTGGCTCACGGGGATGAAAAAGCATTTTGATTGCTATCCAGTTTGTTACCCAACCTATAAAGGCAGAAATAAGCGGGATTAATATGAGCCAGTAATTCATGAAAAATAATTATAAAATGATACCCCGCTTCGGGAGAAACGGGGTATTTTATGGGTGGCTAACCGGGTTCGAACCGGCGACCCTCAGAACCACAATCTGATGCTCTAACCAGCTGAGCTATAGCCACCATTTAATCGGACGGCAAAAATAAGAAAAATGGGTTTTGGGAAAAAATAAAACATTGATTTTATGAGGTTACAGAAATATTACTAAGGTTCATTTCTGCCATTCATCAAAAAGCGATGTTAAAACGCTGAAAACACAAGAAAACCTCTCTTTTTCCGTTATTTTTGGTTTGATATGTCAGGCACATTAAAATATCTGTTGAATATGAAGAGACTCCCGTTTGTAATCTTGATTGTGGTTGCCCTTTCCTTTGTTGCTTTCCAAACTATGGGAAAAAGTAATACTGTACCCCCTTCCAAATATGACAAAGTTTTGCGCTTAGTCGGTGAAATGCTGATGGATTATCATTTTAACCCGCAGGATATTAATGATGACTTCTCAGCTAAAGTGTTCAAGAAATACATCAAAGAACTTGATCCCGAGAAAACTTTCTTCCAAAAAGGGGATATAACCATTCTTCGGAAATATGAGGCCAGGATAGATGATGAGATTAAAGGATCACAGGTTGAATCTTTCCTTGCAGCGGGCAAACTCTTTGACCAGAGAATGGAAGAGGCCGCATTACTCTATAAAGAAATTCTGGCCAAACCGTTTGAATTTACTTCCGATGAAGATGTTCAACTGGATGAAGACAAGCTTGATTTTACAGCAAATGCTGCTGAACTAAAAGAAAGATGGAGAAAGAAATTGAAGTTTTCAGTGCTGGAACGTTATGCTGATCTGCTTGAACAAAGGGAAAAGAATAAAGGTAAGGAGGGGTTTGTGGTAAAGCCGGATGAAGAACTGGAAAAAGAAGCCCGGGAGAAAGTTATAAAAACATACGACAGGTATTTTGACAGGTTCAGGGCAAAATTCAATGATGATGACAAGTTTAATGTTTTTGTAAATGCCATTACAACTACGATGGATCCTCATACTGAGTTCTTTCCGCCGGTAGATAAGAGATATTTTGATGAAGAAATGTCGGGAACTTTTTACGGAATAGGAGCCACCCTTCAGTATGATGAAGGAAATATAAAAATTACCAGCATTGTTACCGGCAGCCCGGCTTATAAGTCAGGAGAGTTACAGCCTGGCGATGTTATTCAGAAAGTAGGGCAGGGCAGCGCCGAACCTGTTGACCTGACAGGCTACAGTGTTACGGATGCTGTAAAAGTAATCAGGGGTAAGCAGGGAACTGAAGTGAGATTAACTGTAAAAAAAGCAGACGGTACATTCAAAGTGGTTAACCTCAAGAGGGAAAAGATTGTGCAGGACGAGGCTTATGCAAGAAGTGCCATTGTTAACGAAAACGGTTCCAAAATCGGGTATATTTTTCTGCCTGAATTCTATGCAAATTTTGATGACCCTAATGGCAACAGAAGCTTTACAGATGTTGCTAAAGAGGTGAACAAACTGAAGGAAGAGAAAGTAGATGGTATTGTAATTGACTTGCGTAATAACGGTGGTGGTTCTTTATATGATGTGGTGCAAATGGCCGGATTGTTTATTGACGAAGGCCCCATAGTGCAGGTAAAAGACAGGGACAGCAAACCAACTGTTCTGAAAGATAAAGACCGTAATGTTCTGTATAATGGTCCGCTGGCAGTAATGGTTAATGAATTCAGCGCCTCTGCCTCAGAAATTTTTGCCGCCGCAATTCAGGATTATGGAAGGGGAATAGTTATTGGCAGCACTTCAACTTATGGAAAAGGTACTGTACAGCGCAACATTGGACTGGGAGAAAACGCTTATTCGATGTCTAATTCGGAACTGGGTACCATCAAACTTACCTTGCAAAAATTCTACAGGATTAATGGCGGCTCTACTCAGATGAGAGGGGTAACATCGGATATTGTAATACCTGATAACTTAGAATATCTGAAGCTACGGGAGAAAGATGACCCGGATGCGCTTCCATGGGATGAAATTGGAAAAGCATCATACAATCAATGGAAGCCGGGTTATGACCTTACGACAATTAAGCAGTTGAGTAATCAGCGGGTTGAGAATGATCCGGCTTTTAAAGTTATTCAGGAAACTACCGAATGGCTTTCTAAGCAAAACGAGAAACCCCGTTCGCTGAACCTGGAAAAGTATAAGGAATATCAGAAAACAATTATAGCAACTTCAAAACAATTGGAGTCGTTACTGAAACTCAAAACTCCGCTTACTGTTTCGGCTTTGCCAAAAGAAGCGAACCGCTGGGCTGATGACAAAGCCAAACAGGATCGTTTTAATAATTGGCTAAAAGACCGGCAAAACGATATCTATCTTGACCAGGCTGTCAAAGTGGTTAACGATATTATCAGTCAGCAAAACCTGGCAAAAGAATCTTCCGATAATAAAACAAAAAAGGGATTCTGAGTAAATAATTTATTAGCAAAGGCTGTCCAAAGTGGACAGCCTTTTTTGTTTGTCATTCAGCCAAGCAATACCTTTATAAATCCTTTTAGTTTATAAAACGATGGCTATGCAACAGATTATTGAATGTGTTCCAAATTTTAGTGAAGGCAACGACCTTGGCATTATTAGGCAGATTACTGATCAGGTTGAATCAGTTGACGGAGTCCGTTTATTGAATGTAGATCCGGGTAAAGCAACAAATCGTACGGTAGTAACATTTGTCGGTAATCCGGAAGCAGTAATTGAAGCTGCTTACAGGGCTATAAAGAAGGCTGGTGAGTTAATTGATATGTCTAAGCATAAAGGTGAGCATCCCAGGATGGGAGCCACAGATGTTTGTCCGCTGATACCTGTATCTGGAATATCAATGGAAGAAACAGCAAAATATGCACAGCAGCTTGCAAAAAGGGTGGGAGAAGAATTACAAATACCTGTTTACTTATATGAAGCTGCTCAACCTGACAAATCAAGAAACAACTTATCTGTTATCAGGTCAGGAGAATACGAAGGTTTTTTCAAGAAGATAAAATTACCGGAGTGGAAACCTGATTTCGGACCCGCAGAGTTTGATGCAAAAAGAGGCGGCACTGTAATTGGTGCAAGAGATTTTCTGATTGCCTATAACATCAATTTGAACACAACTTCAACAAGGCGGGCAAATGCTATTGCTTTTGACGTAAGGGAAGCTGGCAGAACAAAGAAAGTAAACGGAAAAGTGGTTACAGGCGAAGATGGAAAACCGGTTGTTATACCGGGAACCCTGAAGGCAGTAAAAGCTATTGGCTGGTACATTGAGGAATATGGAATAGCCCAGATAAGTATGAACCTTACCAATATCAACGTAACGCCTGTTCATATTGCTTTTGATGAAGTTTGCAAAAAGGCCAATGAAAGGGGTATCAGGGTTACAGGCAGCGAACTTGTTGGACTGGTGCCATTAAATGCAATGCTGGAAGCAGGAAAATATTTCCTTCGTAAACAACAACGTTCTGTTGGTGTTTCAGAAAAAGAACTGGTAAAGATTGCAGTAAAATCATTGGGGCTTGATGAACTGGCACCTTTTAAACCGGAAGAAAGGATCATTGAGTATTTGCTTCGCAATCCTGCCGATAGTAAACTGGTAAGTATGAAACTTACTGATTTTGCTGACGAAACAGCAAGTGAAAGTCCCGCCCCTGGCGGTGGGTCAATTTCAGCTTATGTAGGAGCATTGGGTGCATCGCTGGCAACGATGGTTGCGAATTTGTCTTCTCATAAGGTTGGTTGGGATGATCGCTGGGAAGAGTTTAGTACCTGGGCCGGGAAGGGCGAAAATATTAAGAACACCCTTGTTAAATTAGTTGATGAGGATACTAATGCTTTCAACAGGATTATGACTGCTTTTGCTCTTCCAAAAGC
>CALLZY010000063.1 GCA_937858715.1 uncultured Chitinophagaceae bacterium
CTGGCGTAGAAGCCCACTTTGTTGGCAAGTTTTCCCCGCACATAAAGGCCCCGGCCATTCTGATAAAGAGTCTCGTCGTTATTGCCTTCTTTTGAAAATGCCACATTCATCATAGGATTAATGACGAGGTCAAAATCCTTTACATGCACTTCGTACATGCTGGCAGGTGTTTGCCAGAAATTCCTGAGGAAAGGTTTTTTTGATGCATACTTTGCCCTTTCTGCTGCAGGAACAAATTCAAGGTTATTGGCCATCAATCTTTGAACATTGTAAGCGTCCACCTTTGAGAAGGTTTTACCATTTAGCTGCTGGTAATGTGATGCTGCGGCAACGGCATGCCTGCGGCTGAACGGTTTTATTTTAGAGAAATTAAAAAAAGAATCAGTCCTTGCTTTTATCTCCAGCCGTTCCAGTAAAATATTGGCCTTATCGCCCTGCGGCAGATAAGTTGTTTGTGCCAGAGCACCGGAACCAATTAATAAAACAAAAAGAATAAGGAAATAGCTGTTCCGCCTCACAGGTTGGTTTTTAATTTGATTAAATTGCATCAGCAAAGTTTTTTACTTAAAAATTCAGTGAACAAGATATGCAAAATTACCTGATAAAGAATATACAGGTTGTCAATGAAGGCAGTATAAAAACAATGGATGTACTGCTGCACAACGGACGTATTGAAAAGATTGGTCCGGAAATCAGTTCAACAGGTAATAGATACATTGAGATAAACGGCGAAGGCAAATACCTGTTGCCAGGCTGTATTGATGACCAGGTGCATTTCCGTGAGCCCGGCCTTACACACAAGGCAACTATTTATACCGAATCGAAAGCTGCAGTTGCAGGCGGGATTACCAGTTTTATGGAAATGCCAAACACGGTTCCCAATGCCCTTACACAAGAACTGCTGGAAGATAAATACAATATTGCTGCGCAAACATCACTGGCGAATTATTCTTTCTTCATGGGCACCGGCAATGACAATGCAAATGAAGTGCTGAAAACAAATGATAAAAGAAAAGAAATATGTGGTATAAAAATATTTATGGGCAGCAGCACCGGCAATATGCTGGTGGATAATCCAAACACACTGGATAAAATATTCAGCGAAAGTGAAGTGCTGATTGCCACCCACTGCGAAGACGAGCGGATCATTAAACAAAACCTGGAAAGTGCAAAAGCAGGAGGAAGAATACTTACAGCAGCAGATCATCCAGTTATCAGGGATGAAGAAGCCTGTTATGAGTCTTCTCTCTATGCAATCCAGATTGCGAAGAAGTATAACACCCGGCTGCATATACTTCACATCAGCACTGAAAAAGAGCTGCAGTTGTTCACCAATATGCTTCCGCTGAAAGAAAAAAGGATCACTGCCGAAGTATGTGTGCATCACCTGCATTTTACTGCTGATGATTATGAGTGTCTCGGCAATAAAATAAAATGCAACCCTGCTATCAAGGCAGCACACAACAGAGAAGCTTTGTGGACGGCTTTGCTTGATAACCGCTTAGATGTGATTGCCACCGACCATGCCCCGCATACCTGGGAAGAAAAGAGTGGCATGTATGAAAAAGCACATGCCGGTTTGCCGCTTGTGCAGCATTCTCTTCTTTTAATGCTTCATTATTACAGCCAGGGGAAAATCAGCTTAGAAAAAATTGCCGAAAAAATGAGCCATGCAGTTGCTGATTGTTTCCAGGTAAAAGAAAGGGGATACATCCGTGAGGGTTATTATGCAGACCTGGTTATTGCCGACCTGAACTGTCCGCAAACTGTAAAAAAGGATAATATTTTATACAAATGCGGATGGAGTCCTCTCGAAGGTTTTTCATTCCCGGCATCCATCACCCATACGTTTGTAAACGGGCATTTAGTTTATGGAAACGGACAGTGGGATGAATCTAATAAGGGACAAAGGCTGTTATTTGAAAGATAAAAAAGTGAATTGCCAATAGTGACTGACCCTGATTATTCCGTTTGCTATTCAACATTCACAATTCATCACTTACCATGCAGATTGATAATACATCTTTTTCCGACATTTCCATCTTCCATCATGAAGAAGAGTTTTCCATTTTTCATAAGCTGAATTTTACAAAAACGGTCGGTGGCCGCAACTGGCTGCGAAAATTCTTCACTGAACCTCACAACGACCTGAAGAAGATCTTGGGCACCCAAAAAGTGATCCGCACCTTCATGGAACATATTAACCAGTGGCCTGATGATATCAGCAATGGTACTGTGCTGGTGATGGATAAATTTCTTGACTACCCGCTTGATGGCATCAGTGAGAATCCCGCTTCGCTGAACAACCTCACCTATCGCTGGCTGCACAGTGCAGATTATTCCATGCTGAAATATTCAGTTACACATTTTGCAGATTTCTACAGAGGATTGAGAAAAATTACCGACCTGATGGATGGGCTTAGCCTGCCGCCAGCAATACAACTCTATGTTGACCGTATCAACGGCATCCTGAAAGAAGCTCCGTTGCAGAAGCTTACAGAAACAAAACATGGACAACGGTTCACAGTCAGGCAAAACATGTACTTTGGTTATCATCTGCGTGGCCGCTATAAATCCAACACACTTGAACTGATTGACATCTTCAGCCGCTTTGATGCCTGGTATTCTATGGCCGTGGCTGTCAAAACTTATCAATTGAGTTTCCCCGAATTTGCAGAACAGGATACGCCAATGGTAGATGCAAAAGGACTGTATCACATCTTGCTGCCAAAACCAGTAGCGTATGATATGCACATGAGCCCTGAGCATAATTTTCTGTTTCTGACTGGTGCCAATATGGCCGGCAAAAGCACCCTGATAAAAGCACTGGGCTCTGCCGTTTTTCTGGCACACATGGGCATGGGTGTGCCTGCTACTCAGATGCGGCTTACATTATTTGACGGGCTGATAAGTAATATCAATGTAGTTGATAATATTGCTAAGGGAGAAAGTTTTTTCTATAACGAAGTACAGCGTATTAAAAACACCATTGAAAAAATTAATGACGGGAAAAAATGGCTGGTACTGATTGATGAGCTGTTTAAAGGCACCAATGTGCAGGATGCAATGAAATGTTCACTTGCTGTTATTAAAGGTCTAATAAAGATTAAAAACTCATTGTTTGTTCTCTCCACTCACCTTTATGAAATAGGTGAAGAACTGAAAAATTATCCCAATATCAGTTTCCGGTATTTTGAAACAGATGTGACTGACGAGCAGTTGAAATTCAGCTACCAGCTAAAAGAAGGCGTAAGCAACGACCGTATCGGCTATGTAATCCTGAAAAGAGAAAAGGTGGTGGACATGCTGGAGAAGCTTTAGAACATAATCAGGACAAGAACTTTTTGATCTGCACAGAAAAATATTATTGCTTATTTTGTAGCCTATGAAAAAACAGCTGCCGATACTCCTCTGTTTGTTTTTCACATTTGAGGTCTTTGCGCAAAGCAATATTGATGTACTTCACTACCGGTACGAAATCAAACTGTCTGACAAAACTGACAGCATTTATGGAACAGCCGTAATTACCGTAAAATTTTTGGCAGATACTAAAGAGGTCTCGTTTGATTTACACAATCCGCAAGAAAATGGGAAAGGAATTTTTACAAATACTGTTGAAGAAAATAATTTTCCATTAGAATTTATCAATTACCAGAATAAAATATCATTCAAACTATTTGGAATTAAGAAGGAAGGAGATACAGCAGCTTTTCTGATAAAATTCAGCGGCATCCCGGCAGACGGGCTTATCATTTCTAAAAACAAGTATGGGAAAAGAACCTTCTTTGCCGACAACTGGCCCAACCGGGCCCATCACTGGATTCCATGTGTGGATAATCCCGCAGATAAGGCCAGCGTTGAATTTCTTATTACAGCACCGGAACATTACCAGGTTGTTTCAAATGGCATTAAAACAGAAGAAATTTTTCTGACCGATAACAAAAAACTCACACATTGGAAAGAAGAGACTCCCTTGCCGACAAAAGTAATGGTCATAGGTGTGGCAGAATTTGCGACAGACTCTGTCGGGGCAGTAAATAATATCCCGGTAAGCAGTTGGGTCTTTCCCGAAAATAAAACGGAAGGATTCTACGATTATGCACCGGCAAAAGACATTCTATCCTGGTATATTGACTATATCGGCCCCTATGCCTATAAGAAATTAGCCAACATACAATCCAAAACTGTTTATGGCGGTATGGAAAACGCCAGTGCCATTTTCTATCATGAAAACTCGGTAACCGGTAACAGAGATGAAATTGCCCTGCTGGCACATGAGATAGGCCATCAGTGGTTTGGCAATCATGTCACTGAAAAAAGCTATGCTCATCTCTGGCTAAGCGAAGGCTTTGCTACTTATCTCAC
>CALLZY010000064.1 GCA_937858715.1 uncultured Chitinophagaceae bacterium
AAAAAAAATATGGGGATGCCCCAGCGTACTAAAAATCCCGGCCGGTGACTGATGAAATCCCTAAGCCCTTCGCTCCTGATGGCGGTATTGTCCTGTACAGGCATTTTCTTTGTTTGCTTTGTTTTCTTAGTTTCCTAATTCAAGCTGGTTCTTTACTAACTGGTAGTACTCTCCCTTCCTTTGGGTAAGTTCTTCATGTGTGCCCTGCTCGGTGATGCACCCTTCACTCAGCACAATGATCTTATCTGCATTCTTTACTGTGCTTAACCGGTGTGCCACCACTACAACTGTTTTTCCCTTAAAGAACTCAGCGAGGTTTTCCATGATGGCTCTTTCGTTGTTGGCATCAAGGGCATTGGTGGCTTCATCAAAGAAGATATACTCGGGATTCTTATATACTGCCCTGGCGATGAGTATCCGCTGTTTCTGTCCGGCACTGATGCCGTTACCTTCGGCTCCTATTTTGGTGTTAAAGCCCAGCGGCAGGCTTTCCACAAAGCTCATGATATTGGCCACCCTGCAGGCATGTACCAGCTTCTGGTAATCGGGCACTTCTTCACTTACTGCAATATTTTTGGCGATGCTGTCGCTGAATATATACCCGTCCTGCATTACACTGCCACACTGCCTGCGCCAGAACCGGGGGCTGATGTATTTTAAATCCGGTTCCCCTACTTTTATCTCTCCCTGGTATACATCGTAAAAACGCAACAGCAGCTTCAGCATGGTGGTCTTACCGCTGCCGCTCATGCCCACAATGGCGGTTACTTTGCCTTGAGGTATTGTCAGGTTCACATCTTTAAGTACCGGCTCGTTGCCGGCACCGGGATAGGAAAAACTGAGATTATTAAGTTGCAGGCTCTTGTTTTCGGGCAGATGGGTCAACAGTGTTTTATCTTCCGGTTCTTCATCCTCCAATCCGTGTATCTCGTTGAGCCGTTCCAGCGATATTTTGGCATCTTGTGCGGATTGCACAAATCCTATCAGTTGCTCTACCGGGCTGTTGAGCTGCCCGATGATATACTGTATGGCAATCATGGCACCGAGGGTAAGCTGCCCATCCAGCACGGCTTTGGCTACAAAGAAGGTGATCAGTATGTTTTTGCCTTCATTGATAAAGAAAACCCCCGCCTGCTGCAACTGGCTTAGGGATAGTCCCCTGAACCCCAACTTGAACAACTGGGCCTGGATGTTCTCCCACTCCCAGCGTTTTAGCTGCTCGGCACTGTTAAGCTTTATTTCCTGCATGCCATAAATGAGTTGCATGGTGGCTGTGTTTTCCTTACTGGCAATGGCAAATCGTTTAAAATCCAGCTGGCGGCGGTATTTTAAAAAGACCTTTATCCAGAAAAAATACAGGATGCTGCCAATGGCGAATATGAAAAAGATAACCTTGTTGTAAAGCAGCAGAACAACGGAGAACAGCACTAGGTTTACTAATGAGAAAAGTACATTGAGCGTTGAGCCTGTCAGGAAACTTTCTATCCTGCGGTGGTCCCCCAGGCGCTGGATAATGTCGCCAGTCATCTTGGTATCGAAAAAACTGATGGGCAGCTTCATGAGCTTGACCCAGAAATCGGACAGGATGGAAGCGTTTATATGGGTGCTGATGTACAGCAGCAATCGGCTGCGGATAAACTCAACCACCATCCGGCTGAAGAATAAAACAAGTTGTGCAATCAGTACTAAGTAAATGAAGGGCAGGTTATTGGTGTTGATACCTGTATCTACTATACTTTGGGTAAGAAAGGGAAAAACCAATTGCAGGATACTGGCAATACCCATGGCCATCAGCACCTGCAAGATATACTTCCTGTGTTGGGTCAGATAACCGAGCAGCCTTCCCCAGCCAAGCCCTTTTTTTTCTTTATCCTTTTCTTCTTCCTGCTCGTAAAATGCCGGCGTAGGTTCCAGCAGCAATGCCACCCCCAGCGGCTCTCCTGTTGCTTCATCGGTGGTGCTTATCCAGTGCCTGCAGAACTCTTCTTTAGTGTAAGTGATTAACCCTTTTGCCGGATCAGCCACTTTTACTTTATTCTTTTTTGTGCCGGGTGTTACCACCACGAAGTGATTCTGGCTCCAGTGTACAATAGCGGGCAGCTTTACCTCTTTTATCAGTTCTTCATAGCCGAGCATTACTCCTTTTGTGTTGAATCCTGCCTGCTCTGCTGCTTCGGCAATACCCAATAATGAAACGCCGTCCCGGCTGATCTGCGATTGCTGCCGCAGTGCTTCAATCTTTAATTGCCGCCCATAGTACTTCGCCACCATCCGTATGCAGGTGGGGCCGCAGTCCATGGAATCGTGTTGCCGGTAAAAGTTAAAAGTTGACATTAAATTTCACTGTGTTTAAATAGTTGAAGTGGCTTATAACTGAACCTGCACACGATAAAAAAAAGTAGAAGAGAAAAATTTAAACTGCGGAAAAAGTGAAATAACCATTATGGCCGTTGAATGATATGCCAAACAACTACTTTAACCGCCAAACAACTCATTTGTCAAACACTTCTTTGAGCTTAACGGACAGCTTTTCAATCCTGTCCTTTTCATCAAAATATCGGGAAATAATTATTCCATTAGAATTTATTAATACAAGAGTGGGAAGACCCGCAACACCAAATTTTTCAAATAAGTCGGAGTTGTCTTTTGCACCACTCATTTTTGCCTCATGGTTTGCGCTTCGTAATAGATGAACCCACGATTCAATGTTGTCTTCTTTTATTGCCTTCTTCCAGCTTAAGGTGTCTTTATCATTATCTGCAATTCCAATTACTTTCAGCCCTTTCCCTTTATACATTTCATACAGGCCATTTAATTCCGGGTTTTCTTTACGGCAAGGCACACACCAGCTTGCCCAAAAATTCAGCAAAATATATTTCCCCCTAAAAAACCGTGACAAAACATAGTCGCCATTTGCATCTACGCTGGCAAATGAACTTGCAATACTTCCTATTGATCCATTTCTTAATTTCCCGATTTTATCACGGATGTTTTTTGTAATAACGTGTTGTTTCAGGTTATCTCCAAGACGACTATAATAAAACACAAGAGAATCGACTGATAAACGTCCTACATAAGATTGAAGTAGATAGGCTGTCAGGTATGATGTGGGATTACTACGGAAGAAATTGTAATCAATTCTGCTAATTGAATCCATAATAATATTTAGAGTCTCTTGCTTGTTTGCGTTTTCATTTTTACTCCTATTGTCCATTGTACCTGAGATTATTTCTTCATAAACCCGTAAAAAATGGGATTTTCTTTTCTGTAAAGAATCATAATCCTTATGAGTTTTAGAACCGGTTAACCGGGCCAAAGAAAAACTGTCCTTCTTAATAATAAGGTACATTCTGTTGGGTTCAAGAAAAATATTTGTAGCATTGGGGTCAAATGCCCTTCCTTTTATTAAAGAAATAAAAGCAACCGCCGGGTTTTTGATATCCCCCTTAAATGTAAACTTGCCATCCTTTACTTTACAGCTATCATCAAAACGTTTTTTTTCATTCTCAGAAAAATAGCTGAGGTAAATATTCCCATCTCTCTTTCCTATTAATTCACCTTCCAATACAAACCCCCGACTGTTAGTTTGTGAATAAACAATAATGCTTACAAAACAGCTCAATACCAAATTAAGTATAACTATGCAATACCTTATGAAAAACAACATACCCATGATATTTATTTTCTTATAATAAGGCTTTGCCTATAGCAAGAGCCTTATTATGTTTCAATCTTATGGGAGAGGTGCAAGCATACATATCGTTCCTGTTCCTGTTCCATTTATTTCACAGGTTAAACCAGGGCAACAATTTCTTCCAGGTTTACCACATTCATAAGCATACTCGTCAAGACAATTATCCCCTGTACCTGGCGCAAACAATCCACCCTTCAAATTTTTCATTTCATTTCTTTCTAACTTTTTCATGTTTTAAAAGTTTTAAAATTACAAATCGGCCTTGGTTTAATAAAGGTACAAAGCTCTTTACCTTTTTTCCGGCCTGTGGCATTTGCAACTACCACAGTGGCACCCGGTTTGCTTTGCCGTGCCATGGCAAAACTTCGTTTGCTCTCTGTCACATTAAAAACTGAGAACTTGTTTATTTTCTGGCCTTTATCATCAGCCCATATTTTTGAGTTCATACTCCAATACTGCCAGGTAATCCACCCAACTGCACATATCCGGCAGAAGTCTTCCGTTTACATAAAAAGTGGGGGTTCCTGCTATTTCCATCTTGCTGCCCCACTCAATATGTTCTTTTTTTTTCCCTAAGACATCAGCACCATCTTGCCCGTACTGTTGTTCAAATTTTTTTAAATCAAATAGCCGGTACCAATCCCTTACTGCTTCATAAGGCTGTTGCCTGGCTGCTTTTATTATTGTAGCGGCTGTTCCTGTCCTTATATCCTTTTCATCGGCACTTCTGAATGAAATATGACAACAACAAAGGCTAAAAAATTCTACATGTTTTATGACATTTTATATTTTCTATTGTGCTATCAACTAAGGTGCATTAAAAGGTTGTTTGGCATCATTGTTAAGTAGTCTTTTTAAAGCATTATCTAACTCGTTATCGTTTTGTTCACTTTGCCCAATCCATTGATTAGAAATTACTCCTCCTTTAATGATTAAATATCGCAGGGGTATTGGCGATGACCTATAATTAAATAGAATCTTATAATTCTCCTTTTTTTCCTGATTAGCAAGTATATGGATCCATGAAGATGTCTGATCCGCTGCTATTGCCTTTTTCCAGCTCTCTTCATTTGTATCGGTAGATATTGCTACGACAACAATGCTGTCTGAACTAAATTTTGAAATTGACTCCTTTAGTTTATTGAATGATTCTCTGCATGGGATACACCAACTTGCCCAAAAATCAATCAATACTACTTTTTCATTATACAAATGAGATAATTGGATAGTATCACCAGTAATTGTTACTGCTTTGAAATCAGGTGCTTCATTATGCAGAGAAGATCTGTCTCTTTTAAAAATTTCCTGCAAAAGGGATTTACCATACCGGGAGTTCTTAACTTTTCTAGGCCACTTTTTATAAATCAGTTTCAGGCTATCTGGCCCAATTTCATCTAAGTGATAATTTAGAAAATAAGCTCCAAAGAAAGAGTTGATATTATTATAAATATATTTTCTTTCAATTACACTTAAAACATGAAATATTGAATCTCTTTGCTTATTGTAGCGCAGTTCAAGTACTTTCTTATCCAATAAACGCTGCATACTCATTTTTAAGTAATTAGTGTGGATGGAATCCCAAACCAAGAATGTGCTTTTTTGTTCTGCCCGCAACTTCTCAAGTATCTTCTGTGTTGCCGAACCGGAAATAGTATATTGTGAGGGTTTTTTCTCAAATAATACCAGCCTTATTATTCCTTTCTCTATAAAAAAAGTAATTAAATGATTACTCCTATCTGTGACTTCATTTAGAATGCGGATTTCCGCAAAAGAAGGGAAACTCACATTTCCTTTAATGAGGAATTTCCCATTTGTGACATTAACAGTATCAATTATCTCCTTTTCGGTACTATTTGTGTACCTAAGTACAATTTTGGCTTTATTATCACCAACATAGACACCCCTGAGAGTAAACGTATTTTCTTGCGAGAAAAGGGGGTTAATTGTAAAAAGAAAAAATATAATTATACATAACAGCTTCTCCATAATTCAGGTTTATAAGGGTGCAAGCTATACATAGCTTGCACCCAATGTTGAGCTATCCTTAAACCTCGATACTTCCCTCATTACACTTATAGTATTCTCCTATTCTAGTGCAGCCGCAGTTCGAAGGGCAGGCACCGGGGACGGGCTGGCAAGAATCTCCACACTTTTTTTCCCCAGGGGCAAATACACCTCCTTTCAAATTTTTCATTTCACTTCTTTCCAATCTTCTCATTTGTTTTTTTTCCGTTTGTTTCATTTTTCAAAATTTTGTATCCGCTTTTTTAAGGCAGAAAAGTTAAAAAAATTGGTATAAAAAGAACTATACCCATCCTGTAGCATTTGCAACTGCCACAGCAGCACTCCGGGCTGTTTTGCTGTGCTGAAGGCAAAACCTCATAATTGTTATTCAAATAAGAACAAAAAAATTATTACCAGACTTTTATCATCAGTTTGTATTTTTCAACTCATAGTCCAAAATATTCGTAAAATCAACCCAACTGAAAAG
>CALLZY010000065.1 GCA_937858715.1 uncultured Chitinophagaceae bacterium
TCATCAGCTATAAAACTAAAATGTGTGGCAGCCGTAGAAGCTAAATGCCCGCCGGCAGAAAAGCCCATAATACCAATTTGGTTTTTATTAACCCCAAACTCTTTTGCATTACTTCTTACGAATCGAATAGCCTGCTGAGCATCCTGCAATGGAGCAAGACTTTTATCAATGTTAATTGAATCATCAGGCAGCCGGTTCTTTAAAACAAATGCAGTTATCCCCCACCTGTTCAATTCTTCGGCCACTCTTGTGCCTTCTTTGTCGAATGCAAGAATTGCATATCCGCCACCGGGGCAAATGACAACAGCTTTACCATTGGGCTTTTGCGGACGAAAAACAGTAAGCGTTGGGTTACTGATCTTTGAAATGCGTGTAACATTGTCTTTTGTAACAGCAGTTTCTTTATCAACAACAGACTTATTGTTCGGGACCGTTTTATATAAGTTAATCATCTCCGGTTTCTTTTCTTTGAATGCTGAGTAGTCAAAAGGTTTGGGCCTGCCGACAAACCAAAGATACCTGTCAGCCTCTGGTTCTTTATAAGTATCAAAGACACTCTCTTTCTTATATTGATTTGCTTCTTTTGAGGTCAGCTGTTTCGACCACTTTACTCTCTTATCAAATACGGCTCCTTCGCCGGTATTTTTATATTCAGCATAAAAAGCAGTTTTTTCGTTCTCAGGATTTCCCCAGTTGTTCCACCCATCCGGGGCGATTACTCCAGGCAAATCACAATTCAGAAAAACTGTACGGGCATATGCCCGCCAGGGCCGGCCGAGATAAAGTTTAGTAACATTCGTATCGGCAACAATTTTACAGTCTTTAAAAACATATCCAAAATTGCTGCGCCTGTAAGTGCTTGCAGCAGTAATAAATGAATTGCTTTTCCCTTTTATTGTACATCCCTGGAAAAGTGCTGTTGACGGGCCAAAAATAAAATCAGTTGTCCCTTCAATATAGCAGTTCTCAAAAAATTGCCTTGCTCCTTCTCCGGCAGTAAAAATAGTATCCTGGTTCCCCAAAAACTTACAGTTTTTAAACACCGCCTTATCTGCATCCACATATAATGCCAGCGCCTGTCCTACTGGCCCGGCGGAGTTTGCAAATGTGATATTCTCTGCCCTGAAACGGTTACCTGAAATTTTTGCTGTGTAAGAAGTAAAAGTGGTGTGTTTACCTTTCCCCGAATAATCATTCCAGGTAATGACAGTGCTGTCCACATTTTCGCCAATGAAAGTTACATCTGTGTTATTGGCCGGCAATTCAATCTTTTCATTGTACACTCCGTTCTTAATATACAAGGTAATGGGTGCCAGCGGATACACCCGCATCGCATCAATAGCGTCCTGTATAGTTGTATATTCACCAGTGCCGTCTTTCGCCACCGTAAAAACATACTTGTACTGCTGCGGGTTAGCAGTTTGCGAAAAAGACTGATTGCACAATAACAATCCGGCTAACAGTAAGACTAATAATCTGTTCATTACTTCGAAAATGTTTTTTTCAAAAATTCATGAATACATTCAACCATCGGTTCAAACCAGGGACGGAAGAAACAAAATGAATGCGGCGATCCTTCAAATGTTTTAACTTCTGAATAAATATTACCTGCATTCAGCACTTTAATAAAATCATCCCTGCCAGCATGCATCCTCTCAACCGAGCTGTTAAGAAAAAGAAATGGCGGAGACTGAGCATTAACATGTGTGAGCGGAGATGCCTGTTTAAAAATTTCAATATTTTCTGAAAGAGTATAACCCAGCCACAAAGCAGAAGCTCCTTTTTTTTGTTTATCTCCCATCTCGCTGCTTTCTGTTTTAACAAAAGATAAAGTACCATCGATATCAATAACCGCATTTACCCGGGCGGGATGTTTACCAGTGCCAGTTTCGCCTTCAAAAGCCGGATTATCATTGGTCACTCCCATAAGTGCCGCCAGCTGGCCGCCGGCTGAATGTCCGGCTATAACAACTTTAGAATTATCAATCTGGTATTTTTTTGCTTTCATTTTTACCCACCGGATGGCAGCTTTAATATCATGCACCGCAGCAGGATACAGCGCTTCTGTCGAAAGTCTGTATTCGGGAGTAAAGCAAACATAACCAAGTAAAGCAAGCCTTTGCATTAACTGGTGGTGCATGGCTTTATCACCACTTCGCCAGCCTCCTCCGTGAATAAATATAACAGCAGTTCTTTCTTTTAATTTTTTATCAGCAGGATAAAACACATCCAGTTTCAATTCTATCTTACCAATCTTCCGATAAATAATATTTCGTCCTTCTTTTATTTTATCGGATACAGTATCGGAAACAATTGTTATGTAAGGATGGTTTCTGATATGCTTTCTATATTCGTTCGCAACTGAATACGATGTATCCCTTATTCCAGTGACACCACTAATATCCTGTGCAAAGGCATCAGAAATAAAACTGATTGAAAAAAATAATATTATTCTTCTAATCATGTTCTTTTAACCAGTTGTTATTAATATAATTTTCATACTGTTACTTTAATAGAGCCATGCCCATTTTTTTGCCCAGTCTGACAATACATCGTGGCTCCATTTTGATACTGTCTTTGCACCTTGCAAAACTCCATCAAAAAAGATATTATCTCCACGATCGGTGTACCAATTGGGTCCTAAATTATAATCTGCTGGCCTTTTCTCACCCGGCCAATTATTATGAACAACCAACTGACCGTTTTGCTCAGCAAAGCCAGGGATGAAAGAAGTTATTTTATAAGATAAGGTTTCTGATTGCTTGGGACAATACCGAATTGCATATTCTCCGTTACCAAGACAGAATCCCTGCCATTTCTGTTCTCCGATTTTAGCCATGACTGTCATAGTAAAACATGATGAATCCGCAGGAATATTGATAACCGGGCCATTGAAACGAAATTCTATAACCGAGCATACTGTTACTGTATCTGCAATTATTGTATTTCGATTATAAATGATTCTTGGACTGCGATTAAAGGTTTCAAAACTTCCTCCCCAGCTTTCTTTGAACGGATCGTTGGGGTCGCCGTCCATCATATACAGCAAAGAAGGCGTATCTCCCATTTTGACATTTCCCTTGTAATAGTTTGCAAAATCCCTGCCCAGATAACCGGCACTTTTGATGTATCGGTCATAATAGCTTTTATCTTTTACGCTATCGGGTATGTTATTATTTGAAAAGAACCCGTAATAAGAACTATTGCACTCTATAAACCAAAGATTGGGAAAATTTGAAACGATGTAAGCGTAGCTATTGGCACTCCATTTTTTGTTAGGTCCGCCAATCCAGTACACTTTTATTTTTGATTGTATTTCTGGTGCATCATGCAGTGCCTGAGCCAAATCATCCAGGCCACCCCAAACCAGTACCCAAAGGGGTTGTTTGTTTTTCTTTTTTGCACATTTAATTATCCAGTTTGAACCTTCGGTTGCTGTTGTGTACCCAGCAAATGGAGCGGTTCCGGATCTTCCCTGTTTGCATACAGCCCGTAACGATGCAGGTGAAGGATAGTCTTTCTGGTGTTTCTTCAGCAAAGGCAAATCTTTCTCATACAAATCTATCATCCGCAACAACTCACTCTTATTCCCTTTTCCATACGAAGGCGATGAAACAAATCCTTCCGTTTTGAACAAGTGGCTGTACATCAAAAAATGAGTCATCGATTGGTTATCATCGGGGTCTGTACCACCTATATCGGTGCTGATCAAAATACGAGGCTTTACAGGCACAGGCTGTTGAGCAAAAAGTGCATTGCTACTTATGAAGTAAAAAGCAACCAATAGCATTTGCCTGTTAACTATCATCTCTTCTATTTAAAAGGTATTGGCGTGACAAATTTCATTTCTTTCAGCCACAACTCCAGCAGATTCATCCATAAGTCTGTAGAACCGGGGTTCTCATCCAGCCGTATTCCATGTCCGCCCTGCGGAAAAATATGAAGGCTTGCATTTATCTTTTTTTCAACCAGGGCTGAATAAAATAACAAACTGTTCTGCACTTTTACGGTACTGTCGTTTTGTGCATGAACAATAAAAGCCGGTGGTGTACAGGGTGAAACTTGTAACTCATTTGAATATTGTTCGGCCATTTGTTTTGTCGTATCTGCTCCCAGGAAGTTTCTTTTACTGCCGCCATGTGCATATTTGCCCATCGTAACTACCGGCGATAACAACACCATAAAATCAGGATTGCACTTTACCGAATCAAGATTGTCATCAATCCGGGATTCATCCTTGCAGTGGGTGCCTGACATACCGGCAACATGACCTCCGGCACTAATTCCCATCACACCAACTTTTGCGGGGTTGATATTCCATGTATTTGCATTTGACCTTATCAACTTCATAGCCCTTTGGGCATCCTGAAGCGGAGCAAGTTGCCTGCTGAGCAAATCCTTTTGATGTGGTAACCGGTACACAAGGACAAAGGCATTTATACCAAGGGTGTTAAACCACTTTGCAATATTGAAGCCATTATATATGTATGACACCCTCTCGTAACCACCGCCGGGACAAATGAGTACTGCCGTTCCTGTATTTTCTGATTTCGGCACTACAAAAGAATATATGCCCGGTGTTGCCACCTTCCATATTCGTTCGTTGTATATACTGTCTGTTAGCTTAACCCCATTTGTATTTGGCTTTTTGCCGTCAGGCCAGAGGGAAACAAGTTCCTGACCATTCATTCTCAAAAACGAAAGGAAACAGACAGAAAGAAAGATTAACAGCCTCATTTTTTAACTGGTTTAAAAATGCGTTCTGCCAGCTCCGGCAGCTGGCCTCTTATTTCATTTAATACTAACTGTGCCACAAGTCTTGCCCCCAACTCCGAGAAATGTGTATTATCTTCTTTGCCTTCCGGATAATTTGGATGCTCGCCGGATTTTAACTGCAGAAATAAAAGTTTGGATTGCTCCATACCAAACCGCTGATACAACTGCTGTGTTAGTTTATCCATATCAAACAGCAATATTTTTTCTTCAGCAGCCACATCACGGGTTATTTGTGCATACACATCATGTGTGCCCACAACAATACCTGTACTGTCAAACTTTCTTCGGGCCATAGGTGTAAGCAAAACAGGAATCAGTTTTTTCTGTCTTGCCTCTGCCACATATTGTTTCAGATTATTCTTAAACTCTGCTTCTGTTGTATATGTTTTCTTCGTCGGCACTTCATCATTATGGCCAAACTGGATAAAAACATAATCACCTTCAGAGCTCTCATCTATTATCTGCTGCCACAAGCCTTCCTTGCGGAATGAACTGGTACTCCGGCCATTTTTTGCTTTGTTAACAACCGTAACGGTACTGTCCCAGAAATATACAAAGGGCATTCCCCACCCGGTTTCAGGAAAAGCCTTTACATCCTTAATACTGGCAGTACTGTCACCAGCAATAAATATTTTTAACTTCTTTTTCTCCGGAAGAAAAAAGGCAAATAACAAAAACACAAACGGGAACACTGCGGCATTTTTCATTTCGTAATACTATTTATATATACTTCAATGTTTGTATAATATTTATGCAGAGTATTTAATGAGGCATCTGCTGGGCTGGATGGGTTCAATCCGTTTTTCTGTTCCCATTCATCAGGTATGCCATCATTATCAGCATCAGTCTGCGCCGGTAAAGAACGAAGTGCCGGCCATGCATTTACTGTTAACTCATATGCAGTGCCATGCGGGTATCCACCCTGCACATCAACTAAGCGGCCTGTTCTGTTTCTTACATCGTTGATGATGCGTTCATCAAGTGTATCTCTTCTGAAACTTGCTCCCCCGTATTTCAGCACATCTTCATACGCTTCCTTTGCTGATTTAACAGGAATCAGTTCTGCCGGAAATTGCTTATCCATGATTGCTTCTTTTTTGTCGGCGTCGGTGCCTCCATTACCCATGTCAATACCCAGCCAATTGTTTTTTGAAATATCTTTTGCTTCATCCACAAAATTTCCATCAACATACCATTTGCCATAGGGCAGTTGTTCTGTTTTTGATGGATTCACTATCCGGTACCTTACATTTTTGTTTGTAGAGGGCCCGTATTTGTAGTAGTTGTTTACAATATTATATTGCCCTGCTTCACCTCCATACACATTATTACCACCCCAGTTGTAGATTACATTATTGCGGTAATCAGCAAACTCCTGTGCAGCCCCAAGTCTTGCTCCGTTAAATCTTGGATTACGGTTATTACAATGGGCAAAAAGGTTATGATGCGCTGTAAGATGAATACCTCCCCAGATACCGCCGTAACCATGATGTTCCCAGTCTTTATCTCCCGTCTCAAAGTGATAGGAATAGTTCAGTGGTTCAGAAATGATATTCCATTGCAAGGTTGTGCTGTCTCCTCCATAAATAGAGAAACATTCGTCCGTACTCCAGCTTATGCTGCAATGATCAACGACAATATTCTTTCTTCTTGATCCGCCAAAAGCGTCATCACCGCCGCTGCCATCCACCATCCCCATTTGTCTCTGATACTTATCACCCATGCGAAACCGCATATAACGGACAACGATATTGTCACCACCGAGACTCACCGGCTCGTCGGCAATACAAATGCCATCACCCGGTGCTGTTTGCCCCGCAATGGTTATATCTCCCTTAATCGTCAGTTTTGAATCAAGATGAATCGTTCCGGAAACAGCGAAGACAACTATTCTTTTTCCCTTTGCTTCTGCTGCGTCCCGAAAGCTACCCGGACCGTTATCGTTTAAGTTGGAAACCACATACACTTTGCCGCCGCGGCCGCCAGTCGTATATTTTCCAAAACCTTCAGCACCTGGAAAAGCGATAGCTTTCTCTTCCGCTGAAGCCGCTATTCCGGTTCCTGCTTGTTGCGCACAGGAAGCAAAACTCAACAAATAAAGGCCGGCAGTAATTAATTTCTTTTTGTTCATATATTATTTCAGACGAGATTAAAAAAATAAGGCTGCACCCCTTACTACTCACCGGGAATGCAGCCTTAATAAAAAAACGAGTATGAGAAAAAATCAGTACCCCGGGTTTTGCGGTCTCAAATTTGGATTAGCATCAATTGCCGGCTGTGGCAAAGGCAGTAATTCTCCTTTACCTGTTGCATAACCCGTTGCATACCTTGCCACACATGTTGTATTAATACCAGAGCTCAACCAAGTTACTTTTGTTGTTCCTGATGGAGTGGCTGTTGGTGCTGTTTTATAAAGTGAATTGTACCATAGCCCCCCAATATTATTATTGTCCGAAGTTGTAGCTGAGTAATAGTACATAGAAGTTGGTAGGGAAGCAGTTAAACAATATGATGGATAGCCAGCCATATATGTCGGGTTTACCATCACAGTACTTGTTGACATCTTCAGCATATTAGCTTTGCTTTCAGAAAGTGCTGCCGCAAGAAGATTCCACCTGATTAAGTCATACTTACGAATACCTTCTCCACCCAACTCAAGAGCTCTTTCCCTGACTAAATACTTGAAAAAATCAGCTTTCGACAAACCCGAAGGAATATCAACTGTGGCATCAGGTGTTGTAATTGGTTTTCCATAGCCTCTTCTTCTAACCATGTTTATTGCATCATATGCAGTAGTAGTTGGTCCACTCAGTTCATTTTCTGCTTCAGCATACATCATCAACACATCTGAAAAGCGGATTATTTGCCATTTAAGACTAAAATACTGAATGGCATTCGTCGGTGCTATTACCGGATTTGTTATCCAGTCTCTCCTGTATTTACCATCAACAAGGTTAGTAATTGCCTGTCCCTGGCGGTTGCCATTTAAAAGTGTAAAATAAAATGCCAGCGTTACATCTCTTCTCTGATCAGTTGAGTCAAAAAGATAAATATATGTGGGCAAAGGGTTAACACTGCTATTGCCCAAATTGTTTACCCTTGGACCGTTATAATATCCCAGTTTGGTATCTTCTGCCGCATTCAGGCCAATTGCACTTGCCTGAAACATCAACTCACCATTGGGGTCTGTAATAGCACGGGCATTCACCTGATCTTTCCAAAGAGTTTTAAAGTTCGGGTTCAATGAATGTTGCCCAGAGCTCATTATCTCACTGCACTCCTGTTTTGCCATTTGATAATACGTAAGATAATCTGCAGGCCGCTGCACCGTACCATTTGTGTACAGCTTATATCCGCCTCTGAATAAAGCTATCCTGGCCCTAAGAGCTTTAACAGATCCTTTAGTAATCCTCTCATCAAGTACGTCTCCTATGGAAGTAACTTCACTTTTCCATGGTACCAATGTAGCTGCAATCGCTAAATCGCTCAATAAACGGTTATAAAGAGTATCTGCATTTGTTCTCACCGGGAAGGGGTCTGTTAACGACATTGTTGAAGCGGAAACAAAATGTGCAGGTAAATCACCCCAATTGCGAATCGCCTCAAAATAGAACTGAGCCCTCAGGGTCAATGCCTCACCATACATTCTTCTGAGTTGCTTCTTTTCCTGTTCACTTCCATTTGTGTACATGCCCATTTTGGGAATATTGTCAATACAAATATTAGCAAACTCAATACCCTGAAATAGCTGGTTAAAAGGGTTTGTAATTTGAGCATTGCCCGGAGTTGCTGCATAACGGGCTATATCCCTTCTGTCATTGTCAGATGTTCCTGTCGGACCCTGCATTTCGTCATTATCAAGCGGATAGTAAAGACTAAGCCTGATACCATAACCGGCATCACCCACAAGACGACTATATACACCGGCAATAGCCTTGTATGTAGTGGAAACATCGGTGAATACCTGGGAGGCATCCACGTCAGTAATTGGCTTTTGATCAAGAAATTTTTTACACCCCGTCACAGCAATCATTGATACAACCAGTGTAACTGCTGTCAGCCTGTTTAAAAATTTTGAACTCATATAATAAGTTTTTATTTGTTTTAAATTAGAATGTTGCGTTTACACCAAAAATGAAACTCCTGCTTTTCGGATACGCTGAATAATCCAGACCAGGCGTAAGAGGGTTACTTCTTACACTAACTTCTGGATCATAACCAGAATAATTAGTTATGATAGCAAGATTATTTCCTGTAAAATAAAACCTCAGTTTGCTCATCTTTAAGCCAATCAATGATTTGACCGGAAGTGTATAACCAACTGAAAGGTTATTCAACCTTAAGAAAGAACCATCTTCAATTGCCCATGAATGAGGATAAAATGCGCCTGACCCACGAAGTGGCTGCCAGATAGTGGCATTTTTATTCAGCTCACTTAAAATTTCTGGAGCGACACCAAATGCCTGGTTGGAAGAGTTGACCCACTGCATTGTCTGTCCATTAGCATTAATTGTCATCCACCTTCCGTTATTAATATCTAGCATATTTGAATTGGCGGTGTATCCGTTTGTCAATTCTATCTTATTTGCATTGTAAATATCATTGCCAATTGAGAAATTCATGAAAACACTTAGATCCCATTGCTTATAGGTAAACTGCTGGTTTAAACCGCCAGTACATTTAGGGGTCGGATCTCCGATAATTTTTCTGTCGTTGGTAATATCAACAACACCATCATTATTCAGATCAACAAATTTGATAGAACCTGGTTGTACTGCTCCAATAATAGAGGCGTTAGACGGAACACCTGGTTTAAGGGTATAAGCCCCTGTTGACGGGTTATAGTTAAAATCGTCTGTGGTATAGAAACCTGCTGTAACCAAACCATAAATTGAACCTACGGGATACCCGATTTTTTGTATATAATCGGTAGGCTGCCCCGATACGCCCCAACTGGCTGCAGGGAAGAAATTATCCTGTCCTATTCCCAGTGCTTCAATCTTATTCTTATTGAACGAAATATTGAAATTAGCTGTCCAGTTCAAATTATTTCTTTTTCTGAGAAGAACAGCATTAAGTTGTACTTCAACACCCTTGTTTTGAGTTTTTCCGATATTCTGCAACTGAGAAGAATATCCAAACGTTGCCGGTATAGGCACATTCAATAACAACTCTTTAGATGAGTTTTTGTACAAGTCAACTGATAAATCAAACCTTCCTTTAAACAGGCTTAAATCAAAACCTATATTTCTGTTTACTGTTGACTCCCATTTCAGCGCTTCATTTACAAGTGCATTGGAATAATAAGCGTTAATTGCCTGATTATTTATGCCATAATAATAGCGGCCATCGTTGGCGAAAGTTGTCATGAATAAATAATCGTTAATACGGTTATTACCCACTGTTCCAAAACCAGCCCTTATTTTCAAGTCGTTGATAAACCCTGAATTCTTCAGGAACTTTTCGTTCTTAACTCTCCAGGCAACAGATCCTGCCGGGAAATAGCCCCATTGTTTACCGGGAGCGAATTTAGAAGCACCATCGGCCCTTACATTAAACGAAAGCAGGTATTTACCCTTAAATGAATAGTTTGCTCTTCCAAAGAAAGAAAGGTTTGTATAACGGGTCTTCCCCAGTTTGGGATAACCAGTAAACAAAACACCTATAGAAGGAGCCTTGAATGCCGCATCGTAAGAGGTAAATAAAGGAAAGTCCCGGTAGAGGCTGGAATGACTTTCTGTTCTCAGGTCGTAAGTTTCTTCTCCCACCAGAACATCAAAATCATGAGCACTTTTAAAGCCTTTAACTGAATAGGTAAGCACATTTGAATTAGTATATGTTCTTCTGTATGTAGTGTCCAGACCAGCTATTGGTTTCCTTCCTCCTTGTATTACTGCATAAGGTGTGATAGAGTCGTTAAACTGTAAATCCACAAGGCTGTTATAATCGTATGATGCAGTTGATTTGAAGGTAAGATTCTTCAACAATGTGATGGTTAATGACGCATTAACATTATATGCATTTGTTGTCTTCTTCCTGTACTCCTGGTTGGCCATTGCAATCGGGTTATACAAGTTCAGACCATTACCAACGTTTGGATCTGCCAATGGGTCAGAATCATCAATATCCTGTGCATTAGAAAGATAAGGCCTGTATTTAACCGCATTTCTAAGCCTGTTATACGATGCGCCCTTCGCATCAGACACACCAGCACCATATACATTCTGCAACGTATAACGGCCGCCAAGACCAACTTTTATCCGGTTAGTGAGTTTATACTCGCCTTTAAGGTTAAACAGGTGACGTTTGTAATTTGAGTTAATCACTATCGCTTTATCATTGTTATAAGTATATCCTGCAGTATATGTCAGTTTTTTGTTTCCACCTGAAGCTGTTAAGTTGTGCGTAGTTGTAACACCAGTGCGTCCAAACACTTCACTTTGCCAGTCAACCGCATCTACATTTCTATAGTTTGCCAGCGTATCCCATGTGGTTCCAAAATTTTTGGCAAAACTGGTACTGTCTGTTGAACTGCCTCTTGATCTTTCATACTGATAAATCACATAGTCATATGGACTCAGCACATCAAGTTTTTTGGCCAGTTGCTTAACTCCAACAAAACCATTATAAGTTAACACCAGCTTGCCCGGCTTTCCGCTTTTTGTAGTAATTACAATAACTCCATTCGCACCTCTTGCGCCATAGATGGCTGTGGCTGCAGCATCTTTTAGTACGTCAATAGATTGAATATCCTGCGGCGATATTGTATTCAAAGCATTTTCAACCTGAACACCGTCAACAATGTACAAAGGAGAATTATCGCCTGTAATAGACATACCGCCACGAACCCTGATACGTACATCAGCATCGGGTGAACCTTCAGAAGTAGTGGCAGTAACGCCGGCAAGTCTTCCGTTTAGAGCTTCTGCTGCAGAATTAATAGGAATATCCTTCAGGTCTTTTGCACCAACAGACGAAACAGAAGCAAGCAAGTCTTTCCTTCTTACAGTTTGGTAGCCAATCACCACCACATCTTCAATTGTTTTTGCCTCTGCTGTCAGCACCACATCTATTACTGACAGATTACCCGCCTCAGCCTCATAAGCAACATAAGATACACTGGTAAATACCAACACAGCCGTAGCGCTGTTAACAGAAATCTTAAATTTCCCGTTTGCATCTGTTGTTGTAGCAATCTGAGTGCCTTTGATTGTTACAGTAACCCCTTGTAATGGTTGTTTGTTTTCAGATGATACAACCGTACCGGTTATTTGCCTGGCCTGTCCATATGTTTTGCTTAATGGAACAAGAGCAAACAAGAAAAGCAAACAAAGTCCAACAGTTTTTAAATGTCTCATTGTTATAATTTTTTTCAAGAAAATGTAGTACACGGAAAATTGCCTGGTGCAGGCGAAAGATAAATACCGGAGAATTTAATAAACAGACATCCCCTGAAGCAAAATCTCTGTTCCAAACAAAGTATTCTTTTCATTTCAGCAAGCAGTTTTCTTTATAGCAACTCAGGATAACTCAAAAAGCTATCCGTTTGCCACCACAAGACTACACAGAAGTTTTTTATAACACATTGATTTATACATATTTTTTTACGCAATCGTTCCCGAAAAAAATTGTACTGACATCCCTTTATATCTTCAGCCCAACCCCTCTTTTAATATCTTTCAATACATGTTTTCTGATGCAGCATTTCTTTGATTAAAACAGTCTTTGCAACGACTACTGATAAGTGCCGGGCAATAGTGATTATCAATGTATAATCGGTAACTTTACCACTTCAAAAACCACCATTCCGGTAAATGAAATTTGAGGCTGCTACTATAAAAGATATTGCTAAGGCACTGGGGCTTTCTACTTCCACCGTTTCCAGGGCACTGAGAGACAGCCATGAAATAAGTCCTGAAACCAAGAAGCTGGTGCTGGAATATGCCGAAAAAATTAACTATCACCCCAACCCAATAGCCCTAAGCCTTAAAGAAAGGAGAAGCCGCACCATTGGTGTTCTTGTGTGCGAAATTGCCAACAGTTTCTTTTCACAGGTCATTAATGGCATTGAATCAATTGCTTACAAAAGCGGATATAATGTAATCATTGCCCAAAGCAGGGAGTCGTTCGACAGGGAAATACTCAACCTGCAATACCTTACATCAAGATCAGTTGACGGATTAATCATCTCCGTTTCAACTGAAACAACCGACTTCAGTTATCTGAAAGATTTGCACCAAAAAGGAATGCCAATTGTTTTTTTCGACAGGATAGTGAGTGAAATAGATACCCATAAAGTAATTGCAGATAATTATGCCGGTGCTTACAACGCAACCACTCAGCTGATTAAAAGTGGTTATAAAAGAATTGCTGCCATTTCAAATCCAGAAATGCTGTCCATATCAAAAGAAAGACTTGCGGGATACAGAAAAGCACTGGCTGATAATGGCATAGAAGCCGACGAAGCACTGATAAAATACTGTAAACATGGTGGCATGATTGGAGACGAAGTAAATATTGTTCTTCTTGAATTGCTTGGCCAATCTCAAAAACCAGATGCAATTTTTACCACCTCGGATAAGCTGACTACCGGTTGCCTGCGCATCTTAAAAGAAAACGGCATTTCTGTTCCGGGTGATATTGGACTTCTCGGTTTTTCAAACAATGATTTGACTGAGTTATTCGACCCGGCTTTATCCGTTATTAAACAACCTGCCTTTGAAATGGGAGAAATCGCTATTGGCTATCTGCTGCAACTAATAGAAAGCAAGCACCCTGTTACCGACTTTGAAACCAAAGTGCTGCCCACAGAACTATTTATCAGAAATTCCACTAAATAACAGTTTCACAATCACTTTTTGTAAACTTCATCGTTGCTCCTGCTTTCAAACCAGTTGAACATCGCAGCATTTTCTGATTGTTTTCCTGTTGATGTTGCATACATGGCATACATACAGCCCACAAAACCACCCGCCTCTTTTGTGCTTAGAAACTTTGCATCAGCATGAAGCAGCAGCGGTTTCCATTTATTTTTCTTGACGGCATAAAAAAAGGAGTATGTGCTTCCATTTGCTTCTGCTTTCAGAAACAGGTCCTTTGCTTTTTTACTTATTACTTCCTGCGAAGCCAGTAATTCCGGTGCCGCCCCGGCCTTTTTATTTCCCGGACCTTTATACAACTGCACCACTTCTTTTCCTTCCTGCATTGATTTACACAGAAAATAATAGTGGTTTTCATTCTCAAAAACAAGCAACCCGGCTTTCTCGTTTTCTGCTTTCGGATAAAACTGCATTGCTGTGGCTGCATATCCTTTTTGGTGCGATTGCCTGAAACCCACGAAAGAAGGGTTCCCCTTGCCCTGAATGGTCTGAGGTTGCAGGTTTATTGAAAGCGTCCCTTTTTTATTTACAAGACTGTACCAATTATTCCTCACTGTTCTGAGAAAACTATACCTCATATCCAGGGTGCTGTTTTCAAATTCATCCCTGAAAAGAAAATTGCCGTTAAGTTTTTCAGCATTCTTATCAGCTGCTGCATTTAAAGGATAAGAGTATTTTACTTCATCTCCACCAAGGCTGACAACCGGCCAGCCGTCTTTCCATTCAACCGGGGCCATAAAGGTTTCCCTTCCCGTATTATAATAATCTCCTTCGTACGGCCTGCATCCCAAAAATACAGTCCACCAGTTACCATTTTTATCTTCAACAAAATCAGCATGGCCTGTTGAAGTAACCGGATTTGGCCTTTCTGCGTTGAGATGGCGTTGTGTAAGTATTGGATTTTTTTCGTAAGAAACATATGGCCCTTCAACCTGCCTGCTTCTGAACACCACTTCGGAATGGTTATACTCGGTGCCGCCTTCGGCAGCAATCAGATAATACCATCCGTCTTTTTTAAACAGATGCGGCCCTTCTATCCAGATGGGTTTTTTAGTAATGTCTGTTCCGCCATTAACCAAAATTTTTTGTTCGCCTTTTACCTTCAGTTCATTACTATCAAATTCATATAAACGAATGGTGCAATGCCCTTCGTACAGCGGGATATTATTTGGCGGCTTACTGTTATAAACGAGATATACTTTCCCGTCTGGATCAAAAAAAAGAGAAGGATCAATTCCATCAACTTCGGGTAAAGAAACGGGATTGCTCCATGGCCCCTTAGGATTTTTTGCAGTAACAATAAAATTTCCAATCTTACCAATGTTGGTGCACACCACATAAAAAACGCCATTATGATACCTGATGGTTGGAGCATATAAACCGGTATAAGTTACAGCCAATCCGTCAAGGTCAAGCTGTTCCGGCCTGTCTAAAACATAACCTATCTGTTTCCAGTTGAGTAAATCCCTGCTATAAAAAATGGGCAGGCCCGGGTAATATGTAAAAGTTGAATTAATAAGATAATAACCATCATCAGCCCTGCATATAGAAGGATCGGGATAAAAGCCGGAAAGAACAGGATTAGTAAATGATTGTGCCAAAACGGATGTATTGGCAATAGACAGTAAAAAAGCTGACAAAATCAGCTTCTTAATCTTTATCATGATAATCTGAATTTCTAAATACTTCTGCTTATGGCATATTCTACGCCACGCAGTTCAGCAAGACCTCTTAACCTGCCAATAGCAGAGTAGCCGGGGTATGTTTTCTTCTTTAAATCGTCCAGCATCTGGTGGCCATGGTCGGGCCGCATGGGGATTGAAACATTCCTTCTCCTTTGCAGCAATACCACTTCTTTTATCACTTCATACATATCCGTATCGCCGCCAAGATGGTCTGCCTCAAAGAAATTACCTTCTTCGTCCCGCTTTGTATTTCGCAGGTGAAGAAAATGTACATTATCACCAAACTTCCGAAGCATCTTCACAATATCATTATCAGCCCTGGCACCATAAGAACCGGTACAAAAACACAAGCCATTTGCCGGTGAAGGGACAGCATTCAGCAAATCAGCAGCATCCTGTTCTGTACTTACAATCCGGGGCAGACCAAGAACGGGGTACGGCGGATCGTCAGGATGAATGGCCATTGCCACACCACATTCTTCAGCCACCGGCACCACCTGCTGCAGAAAATAGAACAGGTGTTGTTTAAGTTTAGCGGTATCAATGCCTTCATACTTTTTCAACTCGCCCAGTACAATTTCAGGGGTGAAGGCATCATCGCTTCCCGGCAGGCCCAGCATCATGTTTGAAAAAAGATATTTCTTTTTCCCTTCAGTCATCTGTTCAAAATGCTGTTTGGCTTTACTCAACTCTTCAGATGAATATTCCTTTTCAGCCCCCGGTCTTCCCAAAAGGTATAAATCGAACACCAGGTAATCGAGCCGGTTAAAGTAAAGGGCTTTGCTGCCATCGGTCATCTCGTAAGAAATATCAGTACGAAGCCAGTCGAGTACAGGCATAAAATTATAGGTAACCACTTTTAGTCCGCAGGCAGCCGCATTACGAAGGCTTTGCTTATAATCTTCTATATGCTGCAGATAATTGCCTGTCTGCCGTTTAATATCATCACTTACCGGCAGGCTTTCTATCACCGTCCAGGTCATCCCGGTGGCTTCAATCATTACTTTTCGCTTGTTGATTTCATCAACCGGCCACACCTCGCCTACGGGGATGTGATGAAGGGCGGTAACCACTCCATCACATCCGGCCTGGCGTATATCGGATAAACTTACCGCATCATGCGGGCCGTACCACCTCATTGTCTGGTGCATCAACATAGTAGTGTGCTGTTATCTTTTTAATACTATCCTGTGAAATAAGAATAGATTGCAATGATTAATAAGATCATCAATACTGAAAGTGCCACATCTTTCCAGTTCCATGATGCCCTGTTTTCCATACGGTCCTGTTCAGACAATGTGGAGAACGTAAGTCCGCTGATTCTTTCATAAGCCGGTGCTTTTGTAGCATAGCTTACACCGATAAATACAAGTATGCAGACAATAGTTATCAGCAAACTGTAATACTGGAAGAAGATATTATTCACCACCCAAAGGAATGATCCTTCCGTATAAGCAGTTCCTCCCAGTTTAACTGGGGTGTCCACTATCAGGCGGAATAAGCCCATAGCAAAACCGGTTAACAATGTTGCCAGACAACCAGGACCATTAAGCCGTTTCATAAATACCCCAAAGAAGAATACAACGAAAATAGGCGGGGCCAGGTAAGCCTGTATCCCCTGCAGATAATCATATAATCCTTTGGCGCCTTGTATAACAGGTATCCAAAGCAAACCAATAATTACCATTACTACAGTTGCAATGCGCCCTACCCTTACCAGTTTCTCCTGCGATGCTTTAGGTCTCAGCTTTGAATAGAAATCCATTGTGAACAATGACGATGACGCATTAAACACACCTGCCAAAGCACTCATCAATGCGGCCAGTAACCCTGCTACAACAATACCCCTGACACCCACAGGTAATACATGCGTCACTAACATTGCGAATGAGCCCTGTGCTGCTTCACGGTTCACTGTTCCATCTGCATTCATTAAACGTTCTTGTATATCAGCATTCAACCCGGTTTTTGCCAACGCAAAACATATCATTCCGGGAATGATGAACAGAAAAACAGGAGTAAGTTTTAAGAACCCGGCAAAAATAGATCCACGCCTTGCCTGCTTATCGTCACGGGCACCTAAAATACGTTGTACTATATACTGGTCGGTACACCAATACCATAAACCAATAATAGGGGCACAAAACAGCATAGCCGGCCATGGATACTTGTCATTAAAGTACCATGCCTGTCTTCCAGCTTCTTTTACGGGAGCCCATGTGCTTTCGACACCTTCGGGCACTACAGGTTTCCATAAATTGAACATATCGGACCCACAAACTTCTCTTAATTTATCCCATCCGCCCAACGCTTTTAATCCAAAATAGGTAACGAGCAAGGCACCAATGATCTTTACAAATGTTTGAAGTGTTTCCGTGTAAACAACTGCCCTTAACCCTCCAATAATGGTGTAAACACCGGTTAAAATAATAAGCAGGATAGAACCGATCCAGAATGAATCCATACCCATGAAGTTTATATCCGGCAATAATGCACGGAATACAACTCCACCAGCAAAAATGCCAACGGCAATCTTGGTAAGAATGTATGCAAAAAGGGAAATAAGCGACAGGACTGTTCTTGCCTGAGGCGTAAACCTCTTTTCCAAAAACTCAGGCATGGTAAACACTTTCGAACGCATAAAAAAAGGCCCCATAACCCAGCCCAACACTAACAGACACCATGCATGTAATTCATAATGTGCCAAGGCCACACCGTCAGTAGCGCCAGAGCCGGCAAGCCCAACCAAATGCTCAGAACCAATATTGGAAGCGAAAATGGAAGCTCCAACAATAAACCAGCCTAAGTGACGGCCCGCAAGAAAATAATCATCCGGAGAATCTTTGTCTTTCTTTTTTACTGCCCACCATGAAACACCTGCAATAACTGCAAAATAAAATAAAATGATGGCCCAGTCAATCCATGTAAGCATAGCAACCTGTTTTGGTTTAAAAGATAATTTTTAGATATACCTGTTAATAATATTCTCGAGGTATTCCTGCTTACCGCTTCTTACAGCCGGTTCGCCGTTTTCAATGGCATAAGACCTCAAGTCTTCCAAAGATAATTGCCCGGTTTCAAAGGCCCTTCCTGTACTGTCATTAAAGGAGGAGTATCTGTCTGCCCTGATTTTTTTGTAATCAGATTTCTGCAAAATATCATCAGCAATAACCAAAGCCCTTGCAAAAGCATCCATTCCTCCGACATGAGCATAGAATAAATCTTCGGGGTCGGTGCTGTTGCGGCGGATTTTTGCATCGAAATTGATGCCGCCACCTTTGAACCCACCAGCTTCCAGTATTACAAGCATAGCTTCTGCCAGTTCATTAATATTATTAGGAAACTGGTCAGTATCCCAGCCATTTTGATAGTCGCCGCGGTTTGCATCCATACTGCCAAGCAGTCCTGCATCGGCAGCCACCTGTAGTTCATGTGTAAATGTGTGGCCAGCCAGTGTGGCATGGTTTACTTCTATGTTCAGGCTGAAATCATCCAGCAAATCGTATTGACGTAAAAAGCCAATTACAGTTTCGCAGTCGTAATCGTATTGATGCTTGCTGGGCTCACAGGGCTTAGGTTCAATAAAAAATTTTCCTTTAAAGCCATTCTTTCTGGCATAATCTCTCGCCATGTGCAGGAAGCGGGCAAGATGTTCTTTCTCCCGTTTCATATCTGTGTTCAGCAGGCTCATATACCCTTCACGGCCACCCCAGAAAACATAATTCTCACCTCCCAGTGCAATCGTTGCATCTAATGCAGCCTTTACCTGTGCTCCGGCATGTGCCAGCACATGAAAATCAGGGTTAGTAGAAGCTCCATTCATATACCTTATGTTGGAAAACAGGTTGGCTGTTCCCCATAATAGCTTTACGCCGCTGTCAGCCTGCTTGGCCGCCAGGTAATCAGTCATCGTTTTTAATCTTCTGTCGTTTTCTTTCACGTCATTGGTATAGTCCACCACATCCACATCATGGAAGCAATAGTAAGGCAATCCCATTTTTGTAATAAACTCAAAGGCTGCATCTGCTTTATCTTTTGCCTTTTCAATCGGATCACTTTTTTCATCCCACGGAAAGATATGTGTAGCTTCTCCAAACGGATCGGCACCGCTACCGTTAAAACTGTGCCAGTAGGCACAGGCAAACCTGAAATGCTCTTTCATGCTTTTGCCTGCTATCATTTCGCTTTCATTATACCAACGAAAGGCTAATGGGTTATGTGACTGATGACCTTCAAACTGAATTTTACCAATACCCTTAAAATACTCCCTGTTTCCTAGTACGATTGACATAATTGTATATTTAAAATTCTAAAATCTGTTTAGTACTCTGTTCAAATGCCCTAACCAGTTTTGATAATGTTCCTCATGGTTTATGTTGCCGGGCTCTACAATTTCTACCGGTTTAAAATTTTGAAACGCCTCTTTCGCAGAACTAAAAATTCCCGAACCAATCCCCGCTCCTGTTGCGGCTCCAACGCTTCCGTCGCAGTTGTACAGTTCGACAGGGATATTAAGTGTATTTACGAAACTGCCGGAGAAAACATTGCTTAAAAACATATTGGCCTTGCCGGCACGAATCACTTTGGGATGCATTCCGTTCTCTTTCATAATATCAAGTCCGTAGCGAAACGCAAAAGCAATACCTTCTTGTGCTGCCCTGAAAATATGGGCCTCTGTATGCTTGTTTACATCGACATCAGATATGTGAGCACCAATATTTTTATTATTAAGCATCCGTTCAGCACCATTACCAAAAGGCAATACTGTAAGACCATCACTTCCTGGTGCCACCTCTCCGGCCAATTGGTTTATTTGTGTATAACTGTATTTATTCCCTGTAATATTTTTCACCCAACGGTTTAAGATTCCCGTTCCATTTATGCAAAGCAGTACGCCTACTCTTACTTCTCCTCCAACCCTCTCCGAAGGAGAGGAGGCCCTATGGTTGACATGAGCAAAACTGTTAATCCTTGATTCATTGTCGTAAGTAAGCTGGTCGCTTATACCATAAATCACTCCGGATGTTCCTGCTGTAGCTGCCACTTCTCCTGGCTCCAGTACATTCAACGATAAAGCATTATTGGGCTGGTCGCCTGCTTTATACGTAACTGGTATCCCTTCTCTCAAAGAAAGTGCTGAAGCAACCGTAGCAGTAACCTTCCCATGTTCAGCAAACACCTCTTTTATTTCCGGTATAAAAGAGGGGCTGATGCTGAAATACGCAAATACATCTTTTGACAGTCCGTTCTCCTGAAAATCCCAGAATACACCTTCTGAAAGCGCTGATATGCTTGTAGTAATTTCGCCGGTAAGCTTCATACTGATAAAATCACCTGGCAGCATGATTTTGTAAATCTTGCTGTATAAGTCCGGCTCATTCTCTTTCACCCAGGCAAGCTTTGAGGCGGTAAAATTGCCGGGTGAATTCAGAAGGTGCCGTAAGCACTTTTCCCTGCCAATAGTTGCAAAAGCCTTATCGCCAATTTCAACAGCACGGCTGTCGCACCAGATAATACTGTTTCGCAAAACCTGCTGTTGTTTATCTACCACCACCAGTCCGTGCATCTGGTAGGCAATGCCTATTGCAGCTATAGCATCAGGGTTGTATTTTTTTTGTGCATGGAGTTTCAGAATAGCCAGTTGTGCATGTTCCCACCATTTTTCAGGTGACTGTTCAGCCCAACCGGACTCTACAGCAATTATTTCTGCCTCTGTTTCGGGATATTGAGCCGAAGCAATGCAATGAAGGTTGTTTGAATCAACTACAGAAGCCTTTATTGATGATGTACCTATATCTAATCCAAGTAATAACATTCCGGTTTGTTCAAAGTTAGTGAGAAAAAAAGAGGGATGAAAGAATTCACCCCTCTGACGATTGCTATGTAAGAACTGCTCTGCTTATTGCCTTGTTAAAACAATTCTATTCAACCGGCGATCAGGGCCAGTTATTTATTATTGACCTCTGAGTCCTTTCAGGAATCCTCCATAGGCCGGCTTCTTGTTATAATCATTATCATACAATAATGGAAATTCTTTCCCACTATTATAAATCCAGCTATTCTTATCATCAACACCCCAAACAGTTATTCCCGCCTGTTGTACTTTAGGAATATACTTCAGGTATGCGCTAACAACATATCTGTAGTATTCCGCCTGGTAAGCTGCCAGCTCAGGAGTAAGTGCTGCGGCAGAAGAACCTTGCATTATTTTTACATCGAGTTCAGATATCCTGATTTTAAGACCCGTGGCAGCCAGTTTTTGCATCATTTTATCAATACCAGCAAAATTCATATTCGTTCTGCCAATGTGCATTTGTGTACCAATACCATCAATTTTTGCACCGGCTGCTTTAAGTTCGGAAACAAAAGCAATGAGTGAATCAAGTTTGGCCGCATTTGTTTCCAAGTTATAATCATTGATATACAAATCGGCTGTTGGATCAGCAGCTTTAGCGTAGTTAAATGCTTTCAATGCCCAACTCCGACCCATATAATTTGACCAGACCAAAACATCAGCAGCCGTTGTTGAAGTATTAGAATTATTCCTGATTGCAACCGGATTATCCGCAAATGGTTCATTCACCACGTCCCAGGCATGTACCTTATTCTTATACCTGTTTACCATCGTTGTAATGAAATTGCCCATGGCAGTATCGAGTTTCAAAGCAATAGCGGGTCCGCCAGGAGGCACAACTACTTCTTTTACACTTACATCATCAATATAATAAGTGTTAGCTGCTTGTCCCATGTCAAACAGGAAGGTCGTAGAGGCAAGATTCGCTGTTATTGTCCATGTTACTTGCTGCCAAGTTGTTCCAATTGTCTGATCACCCTGATATTGTGCATTAGACGGGCCAGTAGATAAGCGGATTGAACCGCCTGCAGCGGCGGCTTTTACCCAATAAGAGATAGCATACTGAATCCCTGATGTTGTGGGAAATGCAGAACTTGATACCTGAACTCTCCATTGGCTTCCGGGGTATCCAACAGGATTTACAACTTTCATTGCACTTGTTCCTCCGTGTACTTCAGCTGCTACATTTGTAGTCGTTATCGTTGAAGTGCCGGCAGGATTCCCGGTATTTAAAACTGACCAACCAGTAAGTCCTGACTCAAATCCAGGGTTTGTTGCCAGTTCGGTGGCGGCCGGCACTGTAATTCCCGAGTAAGCTTTCAGATAAGTTGCATTCTGATTTTGATGCCAGTTAAGAGTATGGCCAAAAAAATCCATAGTACCGGCAGCAGTTACTAAAGCATCAGCATTAGTAAAATTATAAGTACCATTATTTTGAACGATGGCACCATGTTTCATTTCATAACCGCAAACCACTTGGTCAAAATCCCTCTTTACTACCTCACTAAATTTAGGCTCCGCATTCCACGGGTTATAATTGATTGCGGCTCCAATTGGAAAATCAGCAGCATCTTTTAAAGCAGTGCCGTTATCCGAAAAGTTTCCGGTATTAAGAATATCCGTTTCAGGGCCTTTTTTGCAAGAAGTTAAAACTGTGGCAGCAACAAGACTTAGCAGTACTGCCCTATTTATATATTTTCTCATATCAATAAATATTAATTGTGTTTGTTTGATCATTAATATCCAGGGTTTTGATATTTGGCCTTATCGGCATCAGTAAGAGCATCAAGTTGACTTTTGGGTATTGGCCTTAATTCATGCTTGTTAGCCCTGATATTTGTCGCAGCATCTGTATTATACAGTTGAACTCTTTCAATAAGCTTTCCTCTTACGGCCAAATCGGGCCAACGGGTACTTTCACCACAAAGTTCTCTGGTGCGTTCATCGAGGATTAGATCAAGAGTAACCTGTGCCGGAGCTGTCAATTTTATTTTGTCATAACGAATATCTCGTTCTGCTATACTCATCCCCGTTCTGAAGGCTGCTCTTTTCTTCAACACATTAATCAAATCCATCGCACCTGTAAGATTACCCAACTGCATAGCAGCTTCAGCAGCCAGCAAATAAGTTTCACTAAACTTACAAACGGGAAAAGGTCTTGCTCCCGGATAGTTTGCAACACCCCTTGCAGGGTCTTCATATTTGCTCATGCAGGGATACATATTTGACGTAGCTGTTTGTGATCCATCAATAGAGCCTCCGACAAAATAGAATTCTCTTGGAGCTACAACCCTGTAAGGTTTCAATCGGGGCCCAGCAGGCGAAATACCATTCAAGGAATCGGCTATCTGATTAGTAAGTGCCATCATGAATGCAGTATCTGTTCCAGAGGTAAATCCACCACCTGTTTGAGATGATATATAAACAGTGCGGAAAGAGCCTTCGTACCGGCTATCATTGAATTTATCAGCAAAAGCTGTATTATATAGCCAAGGGGTAGGACAGAAACGCCGGATTGGACGACCATATTGAACAGTTCTGGTGCCAACTGGTGTTGTGCTTGAAGTATTCAAAGGTGCCCTTATAGCAGTGTAATTACCATTGAAATCATTGGAGGCATCCATTCCTTTTGTACCACTGATACCATCTGGGTTAGGCACCTCACTGGCTGCATAATTTCCTGGTACCCTCTCAATTGAGAATAATACTTCTTTATTGTAATCATTTCCGGGTTTATGCACATCAGCATACGCAGGTATTAAACCACAACCATATTTAGCTGTATCGTTTACAACAGTCATTGCAGCATTATAAGCGTTCTGGAAATCGCTGGTTTGCTTTGCGGCTGAATATGCCCTGTGCAAATATGCCTTTGCAAGAAGATGGAATGCTGCAGCTTTTGACAACTTAAATTCACCAGAAGGTCTTTTGTCTGGTAAATTTTGTGTGGCAAATATCAAATCATCAATTATTGCCTGATAGTCTTTTACAAAAATTTCATTTAGGGGTAACCGGTTGAATCCCTGAAATGCAGTCTGGTTAAATTTCAGTTCTCCGCTTCCTAAATCCAGCGGAACAGCTCCAAAATACTGAACCAGGTTAAGATAATACAACCCTCTAAGAAACCTTGTTTCACCTAATAATACTGCCTTTTCAGCATCTGGGATTGGCACTTCAGATGCAAATTCAACCAATGCGTTGGCAAGGTTAATATTATTAAAACTTCTGTTCCAGGGGGTTAGGATAGAACCTCCGGTATTATCAAGCGTATAGTTACAAAAAGTTGTAAGGTCACCAGCAGCACCAGCCCTTGCCTGATCACCCATCGCCCATTCATCTGTTCCGGCAACACCCATTGCAACGGCTCCTTCAGGCCCAAACAAGTAGCGCATACCTGAATACAAGGAGTACACACCGCTTCTAAATCCACCAGCAGTTTTAAAATAATCAACTGAAAAAACTGTGTATGGGTTTTCTTCCAGCTTTTTAGTACAACCTGGTGCGACAATCATCCCCAGCACCAAGGAGGCTATTAGTAATTTATATATTTTGCTTTTCATACAATTTATATTTATCAGGTATTATAATGTTAAATTCAAACCGAAAGTGAATGTTCTGCGAGGAGGAGTGCTTAATCCCACAACCAACGCTCCGTTATTGTTATTATTCTGGCGTAGATTACTGTATGCACCGCCCACACCTCTCTCACCCGAAACCGTTGCCTGTGGGTCAACTCCGGTTTTTTCCCAGAAAGGAGAATACAATAATGCCACATTATCAATAGTGAAATAAGCCCTTAAACTCTGGGTTTTTATTTTTGAAAGAATTTTGTTTCCAAATGTATATCCAAGGTTTATACTTCTTATACGTATGTAGCTTGCATCATAGTATCCAAGAGTTCTCCATGCATCAGAAACAGAAGAAAGGGCAGTAGATGGCATCGGGAACCAATTGGATGGATTAGTTGGTGTCCAGTAATCAACTTTCACCATATTTCTCTTTCCATCAGGCACTGTTATGTAACTGGCATACGGTGCATGTACCTGACTAACCAGCAAACCTCCAAACCTTGCATTAATAACACACGACAAATCAAAATTCTTATATGAAAACCTGTTAGTAAGACCACCTTGTAAATCAGCATCCATATCACCAATTACTCTTCGGTCGTAAGTGCTGTTGATAATACCATCGGGCTTACCTGCTGCGCCAGAAATATCACGAAGTTTTATTTGACCAGGAACAGAACCCAAAACTGCTGCAGCGGCTGCCTCATTTGTTTGCCATATCCCATCATTAACATAATCATAAATAGCAGTCATTGAATGACCAACAAACAATTGACTTCCCACATCCTCAGGAACATTGCTGCTCAGTTTAAGCAGCTTATTGTTGTTGAAGAACAGATTAAGGTCTGTACTCCAGCTAAATCCCGATTTTGATTTGTAGTTTAATGAAGAAACTGAAAACTCAAATCCCTTATTCTCCATTTCACCAACATTTGTTGCATAAGCACCTGCCACGCCTGACGTTACAGGCAGAGTAACATTATAAAGAATGTCTTTTGTTTTTGAATTATAGTATTCCATCGAACCAGTTATCCGATTATTCAATAATCCAAAATCTAAACCAATATTAGTAGTAGTTGTAAACTCCCATGAAAGGTTCGGGTTAGGGAGAGTCACGACGTTATAACCAGTAACAATTGTTGGGCCGAAATTGTAACGGATAACAGCACCTGCTGCCCCGATTGAACCGGATGTCGGTAAACCATTATTATTGTTAACTAGACCTTTTGACTGATAAGGACTGATTGACTGATTAGAGGTCTTTCCCCACCCTGCCCTTAATTTAAGAGTGGATATCGGTTTTATCTTAGACATAAATGGTTCATCAGAAATTACCCAACCTGTCGAAACAGCAGGATAGTCAAACCATTTATTGCCAGGGGCAAGTCTTGAAGAACCATCCCTCCTATAAGTTAATGTGAGCAGATAACGGTCTTTGAATGAATAATTTACCCTTCCCATATATGATATAAGTGCAGTTTTTTCTTCGCCACCTCCGATTGCAGTATTAGAAGAGTTGATTGGTGTAGACAGTGCAAGGTTATAAAACTGTACAAAGTCATCTGTTATTGAGTCTTTTTGAACAAAATTGTTAAAAGTCTGCGTTTCCTGAACACTATACATGGCAGTTGCACTTATTTTATGGTCTTGTGCAATTGTTCTGTCATAAAATAACAGGTTCTCAGCGGTATAGCCCCAAGTTTCACCATTATCAACCCTGGCTATGTTGCCTAAACCCGGCCTGAAGAAACTTGGATGAGCAGGCATCTGATCCGCACCACGAAACTGACCACCAAATTGTTGCACATAATTCAAACCCAGGTTAATCCGGTAACGTAAGCCTTTTATTATTTCATACTCACCATAAAGTGTATTGAAAGTTCTTAATCTCCTTACTTTGTCAACCCAGGTTTTTTCTCCTTTTAATAATAAGGGGGTATAACGGCTGTCAGCATTATTATCATCTGCATTGCCATGGGGCATAATAAGCAAACTCCCATCTGGGTTATACGCTGGCATCAACGGGCTTATTGCCAAAGTCCTGAAAATTGCAGAACCAGAAACAAACTGAGAGCCGTTTGCAATGCTAACAGTATTCTGTGTAGAAAGTCCGATTTTAATTCTTCTACCTACTTTGGTATCAATCGTACCCCTTAATGTATAACGGGTAAAATCCTCTCCTGGCATAACTGTAGTTTCTTTATAGTAACCCCCTCCTAAAGAAAATGTATTACCATTGGCACCGCCAGAAACATTAATATTATGATCCATTCTCATTGAGTTATCATACATTAAATCCTGCCAATCAGTATTTCTTCCCTGGGCAATACCGTTTAATTCCTCTGCCATATAACCATTTGTCCACGGCGATAAATTACGCATGGCCTGATATTCCTGAGAGTTAAATACAGGGTATTTATAAGCCGCCTTCCCTATACCATAATATCCATTGTAAGAAATTTTTGTTTCGCCGCTTCTTCCTTTCTTGGTTGTGATAAGTACCACTCCATTAGCACCACGGGAACCGTAAATTGCAGTAGCAGAAGCATCCTTCAGTACATCAATTGAAGCAACCTCATCAGGATTAATATCATTAAGTGTTCCATCATAAGGGATTCCATCTACGACAAATAACGGTTCATTAGAACCGCTGATAGAACGGATACCTCTGATCCGAATCTGCGCACCTGCTCCCGGCTGATTACCCACCGTCTGAATTTCCAATCCTGCGGCCCGGCCGATTAACGCCTGCTGCAAGTTTGCAACCGGCACTTCTCGTAAAGCTTTTTCATTAACCGAAACAACAGCTCCGGTCACATCCTTTTTGCGCTGGGTACCATAGCCAACCACAATTACCTCACCCAACGTTTTATCTACGGCTACAAGTTCAACAGTTAAGACTGACCTGTCATTAATTTTTACATCTTTTGTTACAAAATCAACAGCCGAAATCACCAACGTTCCATTTCCCGGAACGGAGATAGTAAAACCACCGTTATCATCTGTTGTGGTACCATTGGTTGTACCCTTTACAAGTACTGAAGCTTTTTGTACCGGCTGTCCGTCATCTTTTAGCACCCGGCCTTTTACAGTAATGTTTTGTGCCATGGCAAGGCCGGCCAGCAATAAAAACTGGACTACACCCAAAAGCCGCAGCAATCGTTTCGTCATTTTTGCAGTTTGTTTCATATGTCTTTTTTTGGAAGTGACAGAATGATAGCCGCAGATGAACTTAAATGGAGGGGGAAATGACCGCAAACACGGTTATCGGGGATAATCAAAATGTGATTCCATTTCTTCATACAGCAGCAAGTTTTTTGGAGGCGGATGCCCTTTTTTCCTGAGCATCCGGAGCGAAAATAGAAATTTTATTTAAAATTGCAACCGATTGCATAAAATTTTTATTTTCGCCATCCAAAATGGCTCACTTACCTGGCTGGCAATATTATTCATAAGCCATAAAATGAGTAAGGGGGGATTTACTTTTATATATTTATATAGTGAAAAATGAACGATACACGAAAAATATTAGTTTTACCAATCGGTTAATTTGAGTATTTTTATACTACCCGGCCAGTGATAAAAGACTGCAACCGATTACATTATGAAAGTGAAAAAAGACGTTACCATATACGATATTGCCCAAAAACTGGACGTCTCATCCGCCACGGTAAGCCGTGCTTTACAAGACCACCCGGCTATTAGCAAAAACACCAGAAAAAAGATTCAGGAAACAGCCAAAGCCCTGGGCTACCGGCATAACAATTTTGCCAGTAATCTGCGCCGTCAAAAGTCGCATACAATTGGGGTGTTGCTGCATGAATTGAACAGCAATTTCATCACATCGGTTTTATCGGGAATTGAAGCCGTTACCACCGAAGCCGGCTATGATATTCTTATAGCCCACTCCGGCGAAAGCTATGAAAAGGAAGTGGCCAATGCCACCAATCTTTTTCATAAAAGGGTGGACGGCGTAATCGCCTCCCTCTCCTTTACAACAAAAGATCTTGACCACTTCAACCAGTTTTTTGAAAAAAATATACCAGTGGTTTTTGTTGACCGGGTAGATGAAAACAGCGAAAGAACCCATGTAATTATTGACAACTATAAATGCGGCTATATTGCCACACAGCATCTGATCGAGCAGGGATGCAAGCGGATTGTTATGTTAACAGCCAATTTGATGCGAAACGTTTACGCCCAGCGTCACAGAGGCTATTCCGATGCTTTATTTGATGCAGGTATTGAATACAATAAAAAACTAGTGCTGGTCAAAGACCTGAGTGAGAAAAGTGCCCTGGATGCTGCACATGAAATACTAAAGATGAAACCACTGCCCGACGGATTATTTGTTACCAATGATTTTAAGGCAGCCGTGTGTATGCAGGAACTAAAACGCCACGGAATAAGAGTTCCTGAAGATATTGCAATGGTTGGGTTCAACAACGATACCATCAGCAAGATTGTTGATCCCCAGCTCACAACTATCAATTACCCGGGTAAGGATATGGGTGAAATATCAGCCCGCAACCTGATAAATCATCTGAATGGGGTTGGCAATATCGGCACTACTAACAGGATTATTGTGAATAGTGAACTTATAATCAGGAAATCGTCTGTACGAAAGAAGAGTCTCTCAGAAAATTGAAGACACAAACAAATGGGCTGACATTATTATTGGCAAATTGCCTGTTCATAAACAATTGCAACGAATGAAAAAAGTACTTGCCATAGTATTAGTTGCCTTTTTTACAGTTTTTGCCTCTGCAGAAACTGGTTATGATTTATGGCTGCGGTATAAGCCTGTTGAAAATAAAACACTGCTCAACTCTTGTCGTACCCTGCTGCAACAAATAAACCTGAAAGGCAATTCGGCCACAATCCAGATAATAAAGGAGGAACTAACAAGAGCTTCGCAAGGTATGCTGAAGTTATCACCATCCTTCATCAATAATCAAAATACTAATTCTGGCTTGTTAATAGGAGTGGCGAATTATATTTATGGAAACGGAAATAATTCAATTATTCTTGACAGCATTGGCCAGGAAGGGTACATTATCAGCAGCAAAACTGTAAAAACTAAACAGCTAACAACTATCACGGCCAACACTGAGATTGGTTTACTGTATGGCGTTTCCCATTTGCTGCGGCTTATGCAAACAGAACAAAGCATCAGCAACCTTAATATTCTTTCGGCCCCCAAACTAAAACTGCGCCTCCTCAACCATTGGGATAACCTCAACCGCACTGTTGAAAGGGGTTATGCCGGATTTAGTATTTGGGATTGGCACAAACTGCCCGGTTATATAGATAAAAGATATATTGATTATGCAAGGGCAAATGCATCCATTGGTATAAACGGCACTGTATTAACAAACGTAAATGCCAACGCAACAATCCTTACAGCCCCATATTTGCAGAAAGTAAAAGCCCTGGCAGATGTATTCCGGCCATACGGAATCAAAGTATATCTGACAGCCCGGTTTAGTGCCCCTATTGAAATTGGCGGCTTGAAAACTGCTGACCCGTTAGATAAAGACGTTCAAAACTGGTGGAAGCAAAAAGCAAAAGAAATTTACTCTTTAATCCCCGATTTTGGCGGCTTCCTTGTAAAAGCCAACAGCGAAGGACAACCCGGTCCGCAGGATTATAAACGGACACATGCCGACGGGGCAAATATGCTTGCAGATGCGGTAGCACCATATAATGGTGTGGTTATATGGAGGGCATTTGTGTATGCTGCAGAAAATCCTGTTGACAGGCATAAACAGGCTTATGACGATTTTGTGCCACTTGATGGCCAATTCAAAAGCAATATAATGGTACAGGTAAAAAACGGTGCCATTGATTTTATGCCAAGAGAACCTTTCCATCCGTTATTTGGTGCCATGCCCAAAACGCCTTTGATGATGGAATTTCAAATTACGCAGGAATACACCGGCCAGGGAACAAGCCTCGTTTACTTAGCACCAATGTATAAAGAAGTGCTGGGAAGTGATACTTACTGTAAAGGCAAAGGCAGTACAGTATCAAACGTAATTGATGGAAGTATCGACAACCACAGTCTGACCGGCATGGCCGGTGTGTCCAATATTGGCAATGATATCAACTGGTGTGGTCATCCTTTTGCACAGGCGAACTGGTATGCTTACGGCCGGCTTTGCTGGGATTACAGTCTTGGCAGCGATGCTATTGCAGAAGAATGGTTACAAATGACTTTCACTAACAATAAAACCTTTGTGAATGCAGCGAAAAGCCTAATGCTTCAAAGCAGGGAAACAATGGTTGATTATATGAATCCGTTAGGCCTGCATCATATAATGGGCACTGGCCATCACTATGGTCCGGCACCCTGGGTAAGTGACCTGAGCAGACCTGAATGGAATCCTGCTTACTATCACAAAGCTGATAGCACTGGCATTGGCTTTAATCGTACTGTTACCGGAAGTAAAGCAATAACACAATATCACCCGGATGCAAGAAAACAATGGGAAAACACAAATACGACTGATGAAAAATATTTGTTGTGGTTTCATCATGTTGCCTGGGGTTATAAAATGAAAAGTGGCCGCACATTATGGGACGAACTTTGCTATAAGTATTATAGCGGAACAGAAAAGGTGAAACAAATGCAAAACACCTGGAACAACCTGAAGCAATTTGTGGATGCAGAAAGATATTTACAGGTAAAGCAACTGCTGGGCATACAATATGATGAAGCGGAGTGGTGGCGCAATGCCTGTTTGTTGTATTTCCAGACATTCAGCAAAAAGCCGATTCCTGTCATATATGAACAACCGGGAAGAACGCTGGAGTATTATAAAAATTTGAAGTTCCCCTTTGCACCCGGCAATTAACTTACCGGACAAAACAAGGAGAACAGCTATTGTGAAAAGCGAAGGCCCGATTGGGGTTCTTGAATGCCATGTGTATGAAAAAAATGATTTTGCCCAATAGCCTCTTTCTTCAATTGCTCTTAATGAAGCGATACAATACTATTGACCGTAATAATAACTGCATCCTCTTGTCAGGCAACATTTCTGCACAAAAAAACACTATGATATATAAACTTTCATCCGGGTTAACAGCAGCACTATTTTTTTTATTAGCCGGCTGCAACGAAAGCAACAAAATAACTTCTGGTACAGAATTTCCTTCACTAAAAGAAACTTTCCAGAAAGAATTCAAGATTGGAGCTGCACTCAACGCAGAACAAATTGAAGAAAAAGAGCCAAATGCTGCCGCACTTGTCCCGCAGCAGTTTAATGCTATTACTCCCGAAAATATTATGAAGTGTGAAATCATTCATCCTGAATGGGATAAATATGATTTTACACTGGCCGATAAAATAGCAGCATACGGAAAGCAATACAATATCCCCGTTTATGGGCACACACTTATCTGGCATAGCCAACTGGCACCATTCGTAAGAAAGATACAATCAAAAGATTCATTCGCCATTTTCTTCAGAGAACATATAAACACCATAGCATCCCGATATGATGGGAAAATAAAAGGATGGGATGTAGTAAATGAAGCACTGAACGAAGATGGTTCACTTCGTCAATCTGTTTTTCTTGAAAAACTGGGTGAAGATTATATAACAGAAGCATTCCGGCTTGCACAAAAAGCTGCCCCCAACACCGAATTGTATTATAATGACTATAACATAGAACAACCAAAGAAAAGGGCCGGTGCCATTGCTATTATAAAAAAACTGAAAGCAGCAGGCATACGCATTGATGGTGTGGGCATACAAGGTCACTGGCGGGCGGGTAAAGTACCGCTGAAAGACATTGAAGAAAGTATAGCAGAGTATGCAACGTTAGGAGTAAAAGTTATGTTCACAGAGTTAGATTTAGGTGTGATACCAAATCCCTGGGACGGAGATGCAGCCGATGTAAACCTGAAAGCAGAGTATTCTGCAAAAATGAATCCATACATAAATGGTCTGCCAGATTCTGTACAGGTTAAATTAACAGAAAGCTATGAAGCTCTTTTTAACCTGTTTCTGAAACATAAAGACAAAATAAGCCGTGTTACTTTTTGGGGTGTTAACGACGGGCAAAGCTGGCTGAACGACTGGCCAATTAAAGGAAGGACAAACTACCCTCTGCTGTTTGACCGTGAGTTTAAGCCCAAGCCTGCTTTCTTTAAAGTAATTGAAACCAAAACAAAGCCATCTGTAAAAAAAGCTTTCTAATTCTTCTAAATAATAACAATGAACAACCAATCACAAAAACTATCAGTACTTGAAAAGGTCGGTTATAGCTTAGGAGACCTTGCTGCCAACCTGGTGTTTCAAACATTAGTTACATGGATTTCTTATTACTACCTGAATATTTATGGATTAAAACCAGAACATGCCTCTGCTTTAACCCTGATTGTAGGACTGATAGCTGCGTTTGCTTTTAATCCGATAATGGGTGCTATTGCTGACAGGACAAAAAGTAAATGGGGTAAGTTTCGTCCCTGGATTTTGTGGACGGCTGTTCCGTTGGGAGTTGTTTCACTGCTGGCCTTCAGAACACCGGAATTTGCTTACCAGGGTAAAGTTATTTACGCAGTAGTTACCTATGCCCTCTTGTTATTATTGTATGCCGCCAACAATCTGCCTTACGGTGCTTTAAGCGGCGTAATTACCGGTGACATGAAAGAACGCAACAGCCTGGGTTCTTATCGCTTTGTGGCTGTAATGTTTGCCCAGTTTTTTGTACAGGTATTTATGTACAATTTCATTATTAAAGCAGGTGGTGGCGACAGTGAGGCGGCAAAAGCAATTGGCATTGCTAAAGTAATGACAGTGCTGGCAATTATCGGCACCATCATGCTCATCATTTGCTTTCTTACCACAAGAGAAAGAATTATACCTAAGCCGGAACAAAAATCCACCCTGAAAGAAGATTTGTCTGATTTGACAAAAAACAAACCATGGATAATAATGCTGATTGTTACCATTTTAATTTTTGTCACACTGGCATTAAAAGGGGGGTCTTATGTTTATTATTTTGAAAACTATGTGGACAAAGCTGAACTTACCGCCTTCCTGGAGCCATTCAAAAAATTCCTGCCCACTTTTGAAAACGACAGAGCATTGGGCTTAGGTGTATTTAATGGCGGTGGCATTTTAATGGGATTAATTGGTATAATGATCTCTCCCTGGTTTTCAAACAGGTATGGCAAGCGAAATGTTTTCATGGCTTCGCTGTTTATTTCAACATTATTCATCATTTTCTTTTATTTCTTCCCTCCAAAATCCATTGGCATAATATTCGGTTCACAAATCCTGCATGGATTTTTCTACGGCATCAGTACTCCCATTTTATGGACAATGATCGCCGATGTGGCAGACTACAGCGAATGGAAGAATAACAGAAGGGCCACAGCTATTATATTTTCAGCCATGATGGTTGGATTGAAAGCAGGATTAAGTATTGGCAGTTCATTAGTATCATGGATATTAGGCAAGTATCATTATGTGGCCAACAGCACAATACCACAGACAGATACGGCTATTAACGGAACCAAAATGCTGATAAGTATTTACCCGGCCATCCCTTTTCTTATTGCAGTGGCACTGCTGTTTTTTTATAAAATAGATAAAAGAATGGAACTGCGAATTGAAAGTGATTTAAAACAACGCAGAATTTAATAATAAAAACTTCATTATGCCCGAAGATCCAATCAATCATATTGACTTTGACGACCTGAACCGCAGGGCCATCTCACAGCCGCTTGTAACACATATTTACACCGCCGACCCTTCTGCACATGTCTTCAACGGGAAAATATATATCTACCCGTCACATGATATTGATGCTGGCGATGCTTTTGATGATTTAGGAAGTCATTTCGCCATGGAAGACTATCATATACTATCCATGAATTCTCCTTCCGATACAGAAGCAACTGACCATGGAACGGCTTTGCATGTAAAAGATGTGCCCTGGGCTGAAAAACAAATGTGGGCACCTGATGCCGCCGAGAAAGACGGTAAATACTATTTATTCTTCCCGGCCAAAGGGTATGATGGAATTTTTCGTATTGGTGTTGCCATAAGCGATTCTCCAACTGGCCCGTTTGTACCACAGCCGGAAGCCATGAAGAATAGCTTCTCAATAGATCCCGCCGTTTTCAAAGACGCCTGTCCCGACAAAGGCGGGAGTGATGGAAGTTACTACATATACTTTGGCGGCATTTGGGGCGGTCAGTTGCAACGCTGGAGAACCGGAACTTTCAAAAGCGAACAGCCCGAAAGTCCTCTTGCCTTTTTGCCCGAAGCAGATAAGCCTGCATTGTGTGCCAAGGTTGCCATGCTTACGGACGACTTATCAGAATTTGCTGAAGAGCCGAAAGATGTTATTATCCTTGATGAAAATGGTAAACCATTACTTCAGGGAGATAACGACAGAAGATTTTTCGAAGCCTCCTGGATGCACAAGTACAATGGCAAGTACTATTTTTCTTATTCAACCGGTGACACACATTATTTGTGCTATGCTGTTGGTGATAATCCTTATGGGCCTTTTGTTTATGGTGGAAGAATTTTAGAACCTGTTGTCGGATGGACATCTCACCATTCCATATGTGAGTTTAACGGCAAATGGTATTTGTTTTACCACGACAGTAGTTTGAGTAAAGGAGTTACTCATTTACGTTGTGTAAAAGTAACAGAACTGGCCCATGATGCTGACGGGAAAATAATTGTGATTAATCCCTACAAATAAGATCAAACTTTTTAACCCTTACCTGCGCCTTGCAGTTTGTACAAAATCATAATAATGAGAAAGTTTATTTACATCTTCATGCTGGCAACCGCTTTAAAAAGTTCAGCACAGGATTACAAGTCATTTCCTATGTGGAACTACAACTTACCTGTTGAGCAAAGGGTGAACGATGTCGTAAGCCGGCTAACGCTGGAAGAAAAAGTAAACCAGATGCTGAATGCCACTCCTGCAATTCCACGATTGGGCATTCCGGCCTACGATTGGTGGAATGAAGTGCTGCACGGTGTGGCGAGGACGCCTTATAAAGTAACATCCTATCCGCAGGCAATAGGCATGGCTGCCACATGGGATACCAACTCTTTAAAACTAATGGCTCAGTTCTCAGCCACGGAAGGAAGGGCCATTCACAACCTGGCGATTGAAAACAACAAAACCGGCAACCGGTATATGGGCCTTACCTACTGGACACCTAATATTAATATCTTCCGTGACCCACGCTGGGGCCGGGGCCAGGAAACATACGGAGAAGACCCGTTTCTCACTGCCAAACTCGGTGCCGCATTTGTAAGAGGCTTGCAAGGAAACGATAATAAATATTTGCAGGCAGCAGCATGTGCCAAACACTTTGCAGTACACAGCGGCCCGGAACCATCAAGGCACTCTGATAATTTCAATCCTTCTGCTTATGATTTATGGGATACCTATTTGCCTGCATTTAAAGAACTGGTAACAAAAGCAGATGTAGCTGGTGTGATGTGCGCCTACAACGCAGTTAATACTCAACCCTGTTGTGCCAGCGATTTGCTGATGAGCGATATTCTGCGCAACCAGTGGAAATTCACTGGCTATGTTACAAGCGACTGCTGGGCTATTGATGATTTTTTCCGTTACCATAAAACACATAAAGATTCTACCAGTTCTGCCATTGATGCAGTAATACATGGCACCGATGTGGAATGCGGCCGCACCGTTTACCTGGCACTGATTGATGCTGTGAAAAACGGATTGATAAAAGAATCACAATTAGACGTTTCCCTGAAACGGCTGTTTACAATCCGCTATCGCCTGGGCATGTTCGACCCCCCATCAATGGTGAAGTATGCCCAAACACCTTCTGCTGTTTTAGAAAGTGATGCACACAAAGCACATGCACTGAAAATGGCACAGCAAAGTATTGTATTACTGAAAAACCAGAACAATACATTACCCCTTAGCAAAAAAATAAAAAAGATTGCCATAGTAGGCCCCAATGCAGATAATACAATCGCAGTACTGGGAAATTATAATGGCATGCCTTCAAAAGTGGTGTCAGTACTGCAGGGATTGAAAGAAAAATTAGGAGACGGTGCGGAAGTGGTCTATGAAAAAGCCATCAATTTCACTAACGATACTTTGCTGGTGCGAAAAGACATCACTGCGTTATACCAGTACGATGGCAAACCGGGTGTGAAAGCTGAATATTTCAATAATGAAAAACTGGAAGGGCAGCCGGTGCTTATCAAAATTGAAAAAGAAATCAATCACCATTGGCCTGAAGGTGAAGAACCATATTCCGGTATTAAGTCAACACATTATTCTGCCAGATATACAACTTATATAACGGCAGATAAAGACGAAGTGATGAACTTTGAAAGCGAAGCAAACGACGGATATCGCATTACCGTAAACGACAGTGTTATGGTGGATGTGTGGGAACGGAACCGATGGGGCAGCAAGCAGTTTAACCTGCCTGTAAGAAAAGGCATTACCTATAAAATCGAAATGAGTTTCCGGCAAAGCGAAGGGGATGCCACTGTAAAACTCTTCGCCGGTAATTATGTAAAAACAAATTTTGCCGCACTGGCCGAAAAACTAAAAGATGCAGATGCCATTATTTTTGCCGGAGGCATCTCACCACAGCTCGAAGGTGAGGAAATGCCGGTAACCGTACCAGGCTTTAAAGGCGGAGATCGGACAAGCATCATGCTGCCATCTGTACAAACAGAACTGATGAAGGCCCTAAGAATAACAGGCAAGCCTGTAGTGTGTGTTATGCTTACAGGCAGTGCCATTGCCATTCCCTGGGAAGATGAAAATATCCCGGCCATTATTAATGCCTGGTATGGCGGGCAGGCTGCAGGTACAGCTATTGCAGATGTGTTGTTTGGTGATTATAATCCCGCAGGAAGGTTGCCCGTAACATTTTACAAAAGCGATACAGATTTGCCCGGTTTTAGCGAATACAGTATGAAGAACCGCACCTACCGCTACTTTAAAGGCGATGCGCTGTATCCATTTGGCTATGGTCTGAGCTACACCACTTTTAACTACAGCAAGATAAATGCTCCTGCCTCAATTACAGCAGGAAAGAAAGTAGCTATTAGCACTGTTGTAAAAAATACAGGCAGCAAAGATGGCGAAGAAGTAGTCCAACTATATCTTGTACATCAAAATGCAAAAGGCACGGCTCCTCTTAAAGTACTAAAAGGTTTTAAGCGTATTGCACTAAGAGCCGGTGAATCAAAAAATATTTCATTCACAATCACACCTGAAGATTTATCATTAGTGAGCGAAGAGGGGAAATTGTATCAGCCCAAAGGAAAAGTAACTATTAGCATTGGCGGAGGACAGCCCGGTGTTAAAAACAAGACGACTTCAAACGTAAACAGTAAAACAATAACAATACTCTGATGAATAACACAAAATCTTATGCCGCCTTTAATGCCATAGATCCGCTGGCTCCTTTTGAATTCAACCGCCGTGAAGTGCGACCACACGATGTACAAATTGAAATTCTGTATTGCGGAGTCTGCCACAGCGATCTTCACCAGGCAAGAAACGAATGGGGCGGCTCCATTTATCCAATGGTTCCCGGCCACGAAATTGTTGGCAGGGTCATTAAAACCGGCCAGCATGTTACTAAATTCAAAGAAGGCGATATTGCCGGTGTGGGAGTAATGATTGACTCCTGCCGCACCTGCAAAAACTGCTTGAATGACCTTGAAAACTATTGTACCGAAGGAATGACCGGCACCTATAACGGAATGGAACGGGATGGACTGACGATAGCGCAAGGCGGATATTCAACGCAGATAGTAGTTGACGAAAGATATGTATTGCATGTATCTTCCTCGCTTGATTTGAAAGCAGTAGCGCCGTTGCTGTGCGCAGGCATTACAACCTGGTCGCCACTGCGCTATGCCGGAGTAACAAGCGAAATGAAAGTAGCCGTGGCCGGATTAGGAGGATTGGGGCACATGGGGGTTAAGTTTGCCGTGTCTTTTGGTGCAGAAGTTACAGTTCTCAGCACATCTCCGTCTAAAGAAGCTGACGCCAAAAAACTGGGAGCACACCATTTCCTGCTTACTACTGATAAAGAAGCAATGCAGAAGCATAACAGTTATTTCGATGTAATTCTTGATGCTATTTCTGCAAACCATAATTATGAAAAATATCTCAATCTGCTTGATGTAAATGGCAAACTGCTGGTTGTTGGCCTGCCATCTGAACAACCACAGGTAAACCCCTTTTCATTGATTACCAACCGGCGAAGCATCATTGGTTCGATGATAGGCGGCATGAAGGAAACCCAGGAAATGCTCGACTACTGCGCAGAAAAAAACATTACTTCTGATGTGGAAGTAATCACTATGCAGCAAATCAACGAAGCCTACGAAAGAATGCTGAAAGGTGATGTTCATTACCGGTTTGTAATTGATATTGCTTCTTTAAAGTAACCAGATGAAAAAAAAAGTATTTACATTCCTTCTGTTGTCGCTTACAGCCGTTTCTTTTTCACAGGTTCGTCTGCCAAAGCTGATAAGCGACGGAATGATATTACAGAGAAATACGAAACTTAAAATTTGGGGATGGGCTTCTTCTGGGGAACCAGTCACCATTTTTTTCAAGGGAAAAAAGTATAATACAACCGCTGACGTACAAGGAAACTGGTTTGCGATGCTGCCTGAACAAAAAGCAGGCGGCCCTTTCACATTAACTATTTCGGCCAGCAATAAGATTGTTCTTAACGATATTTTGATAGGCGATGTATGGCTATGCAGTGGTCAAAGTAATATGGAGCAAGCCATGAGTGGCCGGTTGAAATACAAATACGCAGATGAAATAGCCTCTGCAAATAACAATTTCATCCGCCAGTTTTTGGTTCCGGATAAATACAATTTTAATCATGCCGAAACCGATGTGGAAACCGGAGCCTGGAAACCGGCAACTCCACAAAACATTGGAGAGTTTACTGCCATCGGTTATTTTTTTGCCAAAGAACTTTATGCAAAGTATCAAGTACCCATCGGCATTATTAATGCAGCACTTGGCGGTTCCCCTGCCGAAGCATGGATCAGTGAAACAGCACTACTGAAGAATTTTCCGGAATACTACCACGAGATGCAAAAATTCAAAGACGAAAAAACAATAACAGATATTGAAAGAAAACAACAAATCGAAAGTGACAAATGGATAAGCAACGTAAACAATGCAGATAATGGAATAAAAAACAACTGGAGAAATCCTGCCCTTGATGATAAAGACTGGTCTTCCATACAAGTTCCCGCATCGCTGTCAGATAAGTCCGATAATAATAGCATAACACCCGTTTACTGGTTCAGAAAAAAAATCCTGGTGCCTGCATCCATGGTTAAGCAACCCGCAAAACTGGAATTGGGCAGAATTGTTGAAGCTGACTCGGTTTTTATAAACGGAACCTTTATTGGCACAACCTCTTATCAATATCCGCCACGCCGCTATGAAATCCCATCCGGTGTTTTAAAGGAAGGAGAAAATGTTATCGTTGTTCGTATTCTTAAAAAGGCAGCCAATGGCGGCTTCGTTCCCGATAAAAGATATGAACTTACTTCTGTAACAGACACTATCCCTCTATCAGGCGAATGGAAGTTTCATCCGGGAGGTTTTACTGTTGATCCTGCTCCTGCCACCACTTTTGTCCGCTGGAAACCGGGTGGTTTGCACAACGCTATGATTGCACCGTTAACCAACTTCTCAATAAAAGGAGTTTTGTGGTACCAGGGTGAAACCAATGCAAACTATCCTGCAAACTACCGTCAGCTGATGCAAACGCTTATTGAGGATTGGCGGAGGCTATGGCAAAAGGGAAATTTTCCTTTTATCTATGTGCAGTTGCCTAACTTTTTGCAAGCTTCTTCACTACCGCAATTAAACAGTAATTGGGCCGCCATGCGCCAGCTTCAGTTACAAACACTATCAGTCCCTAATACAGGAATGGCTGTAACAATTGATTTAGGCGAATGGAATGATATTCATCCCGAGAATAAAAAAGATGCCGGATACCGGCTTTCATTGCTGGCCCGTAAAATATCCTATGGTGAAAAAAAATTAGTGGCATCGGGTCCCTTGTATCAATCAATGAAAGTTGATGAAAACAAAATCATCATCAGTTTCAGCAATACAGGCAGCGGACTTGTTTTTAAAAATGGACAGCCCGATCACTTTTTTATTGCAGGAAAAGATAACAGGTACAAAAAGGCAAATGTGGCTATTCGCCAAAATAAACTTGTTGTTTGGAGCGATGAGGTACAACAACCGGTTGCAGTAAAATATGCCTGGGCCGATAACCCGGAAGGGTGCAATCTGTATAACAAAGAAGGATTGCCAGCCTCTCCATTTACTACCGATAATTGGAAACAATGAGCACAGATAAAAGGTTGGGTGTGGCTTTGGTTGGCCTGGGCTATTATTCAACCCACCAGTTGGCACCTGCTTTACAACAAACAGAACATTGCCACCTCGCTGGCATTGTTACCGGCAGTCCGGAAAAAGTTCCTGTATGGCAGAACCGGTATGGCATTCCCGATAAAAACATTTACTCGTACGACAACTACGATTCAATTGTATCCAATCCTGATATTGACATAATCTACATTGTTCTGCCCAACCACCTACATGCTGAATACACAATCCGGGGACTTCAGGCGAGTAAGCATGTAATATGTGAAAAGCCAATGGCCTTATCAGTTGACGAATGTGATGCCATGATAGCAGCGGCTGAAAAAGCAAACAAGAATCTTTCCATTGGCTACAGGCTGCACTACGATGCCTGTAACTTAGAAATGATACGGCTGGCAAAAGAAAAAATATATGGTGAAATTAAAAGTATAGACACCGCCTTTTGCATCACACCACAAAAAGGAGAATGGCGGCTTGACAAAAAAATAGCAGGCGGTGGCCCGCTGATGGATGTTGGCATATATTGCCTGCAGGCGGTTTGCTACATTACAGGAATGCAACCGGTAGCAGTAACGGCACAATCATTTCCTGTAAGCGACAAAGAAAAGTTTAAAGACATAGAAGAAACCATCACATGGCAAATGGAAATGCCGGACGGGCTTGTTGCCACTTGCAAAACAAGCTATTCAGAGCAGACAGGATACATAAAAGTAAATGCAGAAAGCGGATGGTTTGCGCTAAACCCTGCCTACAACTACGAAGGGCTGAAGATGGAAACTTCTGACGGTAAACAATTCTGTGTCCCACCTTTTTCGCAACAGGCAAAACAGTTAGACGGCATTGCATTTTCAATAAAAAACAATGAGCAATCAATTGTTCCGGGCAATATGGGGCGAAGGGATATGAAAATTATTGCCGCTATCTACGAGGCCATGCAATCTGGCAAAAGGATTGAAATAAATTATTAGGAAATGAGAAAATATTTGTTGTTATCCTCTGTGTTGATATCAGCAGTTGTATCACTTGCACAACCGGCCTTCAGAAATTGGCCCAAAGGCGCTTCTCCAAAGGAGGTTGGCAAGAGAGTGGCCGAACGCTTCATTCTTTCACCACATGGAAAGTATGGCAGCGGCACTTCACCACATATTCCATATTTCGAAGTATGCACATGGTATGGGGCGTTGCAGTTTGCTGAAAAGACAAACAACAAAGAATTGGTTAATAAACTTACTGAAAGGTTTCAGCCTTTGTTTAGTGCTGAAGCAGCCCTGCTGCCAGTACCCGACCATGTAGATTATAATGTATTTGGGAGCATCCCTCTTGAATTATATAAGCACACAAAAGATGAAAGGTATTTTAACATGGGGAAAATGTATGCCGACACGCAATGGGGACAACCAGCCGGCCCCCGTGTAACTCCCAAAGCTCACGAATGGCATCAAAAAGGGTATAGCTGGCAAACAAGATTGTGGATTGATGATATGTATATGATAACGCTGGTGCAGGCACAGGCATACAGGGCAACAGCCGATACCACATATATTAACCGGGCAGCAAGAGAAATGGTGTTGTACTTAGATTCTCTTCAAAAGCAAAATGGGCTGTTTTTTCATGCACCGGCATCACCTTTTTATTGGGGAAGGGGAAACGGCTGGATGGCAGCGGGCATGGCAGAACTGCTTAAGGCCTTGCCAAAAAACAATCCTGAACGGCCCCGGATAATGAATGGCTATAAAACCATGATGGCTTCGTTGCTAAAATTTCAGGCTGATGACGGCATGTGGCGGCAACTGATTGATGACAGCGAATCATGGAAAGAGTCTTCATCCACCGGCATGTTTGCCTTTGCTATGATAACGGGTGTAAAAAATGGATGGCTCGATAAAAAAATTTATGGCAACGCAGCCCGAAAAGCATGGCTGGCATTAATAAATTATATTGACAGCAATGCCGATATTACAGAAATATGTGAAGGCACCGGTGCCGGAAACAGCCGCCAGTACTATCTTGACCGCAAACGGAAAACCGGGGATTTTCATGGCCAGGCACCTGTTCTATGGTGTGCGGCAGCTTTGCTGCAATAAATACCAGTGAGCTATCTTAAAAAAATTACCCTGGTCAAGTGACCAGGGTAAACATAAAAGAAATAATCTTCACTGCTATTTTTTCTCCACTTTCTTTATAATCGTCTCTTTGTTGTTTCCTGCAATTCGCAGATGATATATCCCTGCAGGCAAATGATCAATCCTTATCGCTTCTACCTGGTTGGCTGCATTCAGTGATTTTGTAATCAGTACCTGGCCAGACAATGCAATAACATCTATCCGGGCAGGATGGCCCTGCCAGTTATCAGGAAGCTGAATGTTCACATTGTCAGTTGCAGGATTCGGAAACACTGTAACAACACCTTTCGCATCAAACCTCACCATCTTTACCTCGCTGTAGCTAATGCTGACATCTGCGTTTTCTATTCTTACACGGTAATAATTTATACCACCCAGAGGTTGTGCATCTACCTTGTTGTAAGCTGTTCTTCCATCGGCTGCATAGCTAACTACATCTGTGTATTGTGTGCCGTTGCCGGAACGCTGCAAAGTATAGCTCTTTACATTCCTTTCAGCACTTACAGTCCAGTTCAGTATGGCAGTATTACCTGATTTTACAGCTATTAAGTTAACAGCTGCGGGCAGGGTAACAAAACCAACGATACCTGCATCAAAACTCAGATTAACAGTGGTGGTAGTTACTATAATTCCGGTGATAATTCCTGCAGCGGAAACATCGCTGTCAAAGTTATCATCACCTGCATTTGCACTGGTAAAACTTGTGCCTGTTGGCCGGTTTGTAAAACTCATACTATAAGTACCCGGAGCAACATTGGGGAACAGGTAGCTTCCGTTACCATCCGTCACTGCTACTGCAACCACATTGCCACCTGCATCAATAAGTGAAACAAGAATACCAGGTGCCGGTGGTTCGGTTGATTGCTGTACACCATCATTGTTGCTGTCAACCCACACATAATTACCAATCACAGCCCTTGGCCTGAACAGGCCGGCATCAACTGTAAGGTCAGCTTCCCCTGCACTAAGAACAACAGTAGCAGTACGGCCTACGGCAATATTGCCCGATTGGGGCACCGCATCGCTGTTTGTATTATCGCCATTATCTCCAGGGGTGTTACGCTGGGTAAACGTTGTGCCTCCCGGGATTGTGCTGAATTCGACCTGATAATTTCCAGGTATCAAATTAGTAAACAGATAACTGCCGTTCTGATCAGTTATCATAGAGGCTACCGGCAGGTTTTCTCCGGCATCGAGAAAATCTCCATCGCTGTTGGCATCGTAATACAAACTTACAGTGACTCCGGCAACACCCGGTTCGCCGCTGTCCTGAACGCCATCACCATTATCATCCATCCACACATAATTTCCGAGTGATGCCCTTGTGCTGGTAATTCCACCATCAAGTGTTGTGTTTAGTGTATTGGCAACTATTGTAACAGCAGGTGTTAACCCGTTTACAATATCAGCATCGCTCCTGTTATCATCCCCGCTTCCTGTTCCTGTTTTAGCAGTATAATCAAACCCTGTTGGCAGATTACTGAACTTAACAGCAAATGAGGCTCCGGCTGTCAGGTCAGCAAAAACATAGTAACCATTGGCATCAGTTGTCGTTACAACCGGAGTTGTGGTTACGTTTCCGTTTCTGTCAACCAACTGGCCGGAAGCATTTACAAGTGTCACCATCACGCCGGCAACACCAATTTCGCTTCCATTCTGAATACCATCATTAGCTGTTCCGCCTCCGGCTCCATTGTCATACCACACACGGTTACCTAAGGCGCCTTTCGCTGTATTGATAATACCAAGGTCAACAGTCAGGTTTTCTTCGCCAGTGGCAAGAGTATATGATCCTGTAGTTGAAACGCTGCCACTTGTTGCATTAGTAACAGCACTTCC
>CALLZY010000066.1 GCA_937858715.1 uncultured Chitinophagaceae bacterium
TTTCCACTACCAACTGCTCATTGGCCGTTTTCAGGTAGGCGGGGTTGCCGAAATATAAGGTTCGCTTAATCATAGGAATGGCGTTTGCTGTGATAAAACGGACGAGTTCTAAGATTTATTATTTTGAGGCTGGTGAAATATTACCGAGCCGGTCAACTTTTAGTTTGATGCAATAGTCTTTTATAGAAATGTTGTTTCTTTTTTCATAACAATTCTGGCTACCAAATTCAATTTTATTAATCATTGGGGTAGCTATGTCGTGTTTAAGGAAATAAATCTGTTTGCCACTAAATTTTACAACTGTATATACATTCTTGCTTCTCTCAGTTTTATCATTCCAAAAATTTTCGTAATCGTTATCTTCTCTTTTTATCGGCACTTTCTCGTTTTCTGCCGGTAAATACACCATCTCATTCTGCTTAAGTAAGAACAATAGAGAAGTCCCTTCATTCTTATTTTCAAAATGTTTTTTCATGATTTGATGAATGTCCTTTTCCCCTTGTTTGAATTTTTCATTCACCAGTCTTGTCGCATCAAAAAAACTTATTTCATCAAACTGGCGTTCTCCGTCTCTTTCCAGTACAGCAAAAGCGTAATTGCTTCCTGTGGAGACGAGCAAGCTTTTATTGTAGCTACTTTTTCTTTGCAATGGCAGAAGGGACAATTCTTCTTCCTCTTGTGTAGCGCTATCTTTTGATGGCACTAATTTTATTGATGTAATTGGTTTGAATTTTTTTCCAGGGTTGCTCACGAAAAATTCTTCTTCAAGCATTTTATTAAATGTCTTTATTCCTGTGTCAGTAAATGCTTCTCTGATCCCACCCATTTTATCAATGTGAGATATGATTTTTTCTTTCATAGATGTATCAATCATCCTTTCAATCACATCATTTGTAAAATCGGAATTTGTTTTTTTGCCACCAAGCTTTTTCAGGCTTACTTTTTCTGACTGATCTTTGTAGTAAATCTTAAAACCGTAAATAGGGATGTTTCTTCCTTTGTTTAATTCGGCAATACCTTCGGCTGAAAATGCCTCTGCTTTATTGCCTTTATAATTATCAAGATGCTTTTTTATGGCATCTTTTATATGATGGTCAATTATCTTTTCAATAGTTCTTTCAGTTGCAAATTGTTTGCCAGCAAGTTTTGTAAGCTTAATCCGGTATGATTCTTTACCCTGGCTTATGCCGTATAATGTAGCATCGTGTAACTTTCCCCTTATTTTTAAAATCTCTTTTTTGCCTGCATCTGCACCTTTTTCTGCTTTTTGTATAAGTAGTTTCTCCTTTGGCTTGTGCGATACCACAATGTTTTGCAAAGCTTTCTCTGCATCCACTGAAAATGTTTTCCATGGATGCTCAAAATTCCTGAACCCTTTTATTTCTTCCAAAATTGCATCTCTTTTTTCATTGGCAAGATTTAAGAATGCTTCCACTAATTCTTCGTCGGTTCCTTCAAAATCTTTCATTACTTTTTGCTTGTTTTTTACAAGCCAGTCCTGCAGTTCTTTATTAAGATTATTCAGCCTGTGAATGTGAGCAGGTTCTGTGCAGGCAACTACTAAAGCATCCATTGCATGGTGACGATGATCAATTCTCTTACTCCATTTTAATTCTTTTCTTTTTTCATCATCGGTAATTAAGGATTGCGCCCTTTCAAATCTTTCTCTTGTAATTTTTTTGAATTTATCTGTAAGCCCCCAGTTGTGTCTTAAATAATCTGTAACACCGCCTGTAGTTGTTTTTACATTATCGCTGCCTGCAATCTTTGATATTTCTTCTCTTACCCTTATGGCAATGTATTGAGTATCTTTTAATTGCCTTGCAACAGGGTCTTGCGGAATCTTCACAGCTAATAAATTCTTTCTTTTTCTTCCAAAGAAACTTTGGTTAACATGGTTGGTAAACTGTTCCTTGCTTAATATTTTTTCTGTTACAGAGCCTGTTTCAAAATATTCCCAGGCAGTCCTGTTCCCTTTGTCAATATTTACGCTGCGTTCACAAACAACTTTATTAGTTAGCGAATCGTCAAAATACCTGGACTTAGGAATAATATGGTCAATATCATACAAACCTTTATCAAATAACTGGCTAAGTGGTATAGGCTGCCCAGTGTAAGGCGAAATACATTTTTGTTCTTCCCATAATCTCATTTTTTCAACTTCAGCAGCAGTTGGCTCATTTGCTTTCTCTGGAAAAGGGAATGGTTCTGATGCCTGCATGCTCCATAACCTATAACGTTCAATGTTGCCTAATGATGTTTCTCTACTTAGTTCTCTTAATCTTTGTTTTACCCGTTCATTTAGTTTCCTGTTGTTGTTGTTGGCCTCGTAAATTTTCTTTCTTTCGTCAGCACTGTTTTTTAACTCTCTTGCCAATTCTATTCTTACTTCCTGTGGTTTCTCTTTATATTGCTTCCATATTTCAGCCACCATTTTTAATGTTTCATTTATCAATTGCTCGGCAAGTGGATTTCTTAATTCGCCACGGGGTATTGGTTGAATGTCTTTAAAGGTTTTTATATCATTGCCTGTGTAGTTTTCCGCAGTATGCTTTCCATACACAAGCATGACTGCATGGCTTGGCTGCATACCTCCTTCTGCGAGAAAAATATGCTGAAAGCTTTCCAAAACTTCCTGAACCGATTTTTGAAAAGGGTCTTCTTGTTTTTCACTAAGCAATTGTATAATCGAATCATTTATCTTTTTTGGCAACGAGGGATTAAAATGAGTGCCTGCCCTTAATAAGGGTAATAAGTTGCTAATTGTTTTTAATGACAGCGAGGAATAATTCCTGGCAAATTTTATTTTGGCAAACCTGATAGTTAACTTGTCGATATTTTCAACTTTACCTGCTTGATTTTCAATAAAATCTTTTACCTGAAGGCACCTGTCACTGTTTAAATCATATTCATTGCCTTTGGCATTGTATAATATTTCCCAAAAAGCAATTAAGTTTTCAGGTTCATTTAATTTCAGTTTTTCAAACCAGTTTTTTAGCTGGCTTTTCAAAAAAAGCAAGGTTTCATTGCCTTTGAACTTTGCATCTTTGTGTACACCGTTTAAGAAACTTTCATTTTTTATGATAGTACCGTCTTTTTCAAGTTTTACATAAAAACTTTTTCCGGCAATTTCTTTTTTCTTTTGCAGTTCATCAAAAAGCCATTGCTTATATGAACTTGCTAATGGAACATCTGTATATTCATACTTTGGTTGTCCGTTCTTTTTAAATCCTTTTTGTACTCTTGTATTAATTGACAGCTTATTTATTTGCTCCCAAATTTTAAACTCCTGGAATATGGGATGGCTCTTGGGAACTACTTTTTCTGCTTTTTCATATTTGCAAAAACTGATTAAATCGGATTGGTCTTTTAATTCCCTCTGATAATAAATAACCTGCTCTTTGATAAGAAATTTTAATCCCTTTTCAATTGCTTTTTTTCTGTATGCTGCCTGTTGATATTCGGCATTGTTTCCTGGGAAAATGAATTCAGCTATTTTTTGAAGTAAATCCTTATTCTCTGTTATTGTTTTGAATTCCTGATTTAATTTTACTTGTGCATCCCATATTGCATCAAACTCAGCCTGGTATCGTCTTCTTAAAATTACTTTGTTGCGGATTTTATAATTCTTATCTGACAATTTTTTTAAAAAGTATTCGCATAAAAAGGCTTCGCTTCCCTTTTCCTCAGTTAGTTTATCTAGTTCTTCTTCCAGTTCTTCCATTGATTTTCGCCAGTTAGTTTTTACAGGCATTGAAAGATTGATAGAGGTTGTATTGCCTTTTTTATCCCGACGTATTATTATTTGCAGTTCTGGTTCCTCTCCTTTTTTTAAAGTATTAAGCATCGTTTCTGCTTTCTCAACTTCTCCATCAATTTCTATTTCTACTAGAAAGAAATCTTTGCCTTTTTTCTTTCCTTGTTGTAATACAGGCTCGTTTAGAATTTTTACAAGTTTTATTTGCTTTTCATATTTTAGAATACCCGCATCTTCTGAACTTTCATCTGATGTTTCTTCTTTTATTTCGTCCTCATCGTTACCTCCTCCAGAATATCCTCTTAATTGGTTATAATTAAAAATTAGCCTTCCAATTTCTTTTAAACTGATTGGTTCAGCAAGAGCTTTTACTTTGAGTTGCATAATTTCTGTTGCCGATAGCTGTGGTGTCTTTGCTTTTATCGGCAACAGGTTTATTTTTTGAATAGATAAAGGGTTATCAAAAGGGGAGGAGAAATTAAACTGTTCAGGCAGCAAGCCTGTTTGTTGAAGGATATAAAGTAGTTTGTTTCGTCTTGCCTTATATCTTTTCCCCATTCGTCTTATACTTCGGGCTGTCCTCCTTTCAGCATTTTTTGTTTGAGGGTTTCCTTGTTCAAAGTTTTGTACTTCAGCACCCATTGGGATTATCCTACTGCCAAGGCAAATAATATTTCCTTCTTTGTTTACATTGTCAAGTTCAATCAAGGCCCATCCAATAGAATTTGTACCTAAGTCAAGACCCAAAATTTTTTTTGTTTGCATATATTAAATTTTATAACTTTAAATTCAATTTGAAAGCAAATCACAATAAGGATTATTCCGTAGTGATATTATTAAACCGGCGCAAGTCGGTTTTTTCATTCTCTAAACACCACCTCCCAAAACCGTTGCCCTTTTTTATCCGCCACTTCTTTAAACTGTCCGATACGGGCTGAGAGCTGTGCCA
>CALLZY010000067.1 GCA_937858715.1 uncultured Chitinophagaceae bacterium
ATGCCCGCACATAGTAGCGGGTGCGGGGAGCAAGACCTGACAGGTCGGCCATATCACCAACATAAATACTTTTCTTATTGTTGGGCCCGGCTGTACTGTCTGATATAGTGGGGTCGGGCATTTTGCTGAAGCACACCCCGTGGGATGATACCGTTATCTCTTCTGCTTTAACCAGGTAATGAACGGTGGCCGTGGTGGCAGTAATGGCCGTCACTGCATTTGTTTTTATTACAATACGCTGTTGTGTTTGTGCCATGGCACCGGAAAAAAACAACAGGGCTGCCAGCAGCAGGCTTGTACGGATGATGGATAAAGGCCGGTTCATTCTTTGTGGTTTGTGATGCAAATTTATTGGTTTGTAAGAATTGGCGGTGGCGATATCGCCGACATGCCATTTGGCCACAGATAAACAGGTTTGTATCCCACAAAGACTGAAGGACGAAAAAAAATTATAACCACAGCGGGTTTGGCTCTCACAGACCTGTCTGCCATGCCTCCGGCAGGTAAACCGACAGGCAGGTTTCACTGATTTGCACTGATGGGTTGGCCACAGATAAACACTAATAAACACAGAGGATTCTGCTGGCGCAGAATAGTAGGACGCTGATTTATTTCCCACCATGACACAAAGAAAAATATAACCACGGCGGACACAAAGGACACAGCAGTTTTATACTACAATCTATAGGTTTTGTAACCGGGGCAGACAGGTTCGCTGCGGTTCTGCATTCACGATAGTATCCTGAATTTTCAATATCATCATCCCGGCTTATATTTAACCCGCAAACCTCTGATATGAAAAATATTTTCCTGCTTAGTGCCTGCTGCATTTCCCTGAGCCTTGCTGCACAGGTAAAAGAAGCCTACTATGATTATTTCTGGAATCCCTGCTCTGCTAACAATGCCCGTTTTTACAGCATTACAGAAAAAACCGACAGCGGCTGGCTGCGTAAAGATTATTTTGCTTTTGAAAAAAGACTGCAGATGCAGGCCCTGTATGAGGATGAGGCCTGCAAGATGAACAATGGTAATATGTATTATTTTCATTCCAATGGCAACCCGTCGCAGATGGGTCGTATGGTGCATGGCAAACGGGAAGGTGTTTGCGTAAGTTATTATTTTAATGGTGTGATGGCCGACTCGGCCCGTTTTCATAACAATGTGCCGGTGGGCAGCCGCATGATGTGGCACCGTAATGGCTATATGTCTGATTCCATCTACCACATCAATGACAGCACGGATGTGCACATACAGTGGTCTGATGCTGGCACACCTGAAGGTGGTGGTTATGAAGTAAACGGGAAACCCGATGGCAAATGGACTTACTATCACAACAACGGCAAACTGGCCGGTGAAGTGATATACAGCAAGGGCAAAATAACCAGCTGCAATTATTTTAACGAAGATGGCAGCCCGCAACCTGATACGGCAAAGGCCAACAGCAGTGCCCGGTTTAAAAAGGGTGGCGACAGGGGCTGGGCCAGCTACCTGCAAAAAAGCCTGTACTGGCCACATGGGCTTAGTTTTTCTGTTGATGGCTCGGTTACCGTGGGTGTTTCGTTTACCATTAACGAGGAAGGAAAGGTGGAAGATGCAGCAGTGTATATTCCCTTTCACCCGGAGTTTGATAAGATAGCACTGAAGATTGTGAAGAACAGTCCTGACTGGCTGCCGGCGGTTGATAAAAACCGGCGGGTGAAACAGTACTTCCAACAACCATTAACTTTTTTGCAGGAGGAGGAGTAATAACTTTTTTAACACGGAGAAACTGACTGGATTTCCTGATAATTATCATTGTTTACCACACTCTCCTGTTGTTAATTTAAAGGTGAAACAATTTTACTGCCGCCATGAGAAAGTATTGCATCATACTGACTATTTTTCTGCTGGCCATCAGTGCTGCTTCACAACAAACTCCGCAAGAAGAAAAAACCCGTGATTACTATTTGAAGGTAAGCAGGTCATAGAAGAAAACTGCATTTGCCCTGCTGGGAACCGGCACAGTGCTGGTTGTTATTTCCGCTGTAATTCCTAAAGGAGAACAAACGGGTTACAGCATTTATCCAACAAGACCCACCTATAAAAACGATAATATCAAATCCCTGTTGGGCATTGCAGGTGTCATCACCTCAGCATGTAGTATTCCCTTTTTCATTGGTGCAGCAAAAAATAAACGGCGGGCCGTCAATCTATCTTTTGAAATCAGCAATAGTGCTGCCGGTATACCATTGGTAAAAGGTTTTACCCCGGCTCAGCATCCGGAACTATTGCTGCGGGTACGTTTCTGATCAAATACCTGAAACAGAATATCAAACGTAAATATTACAGCGGCTTGCCTTCACCCAGGGTTTTGATGGCTCCTTCTATGAATCGCTTGTTCTGATCATCGGCAGCCTGGGTCAGTGCTGCTTTTGCATACTGCAACGCTTTCTTATAATCGCCCATGGCGGAATAGATACGCATCAGCCCGGCATTGGTGGGCCATGCTCCTTTGTTCTTATCGTAGTTTTTTTGAAACACTGCCAGTGCTTCGGGCAGTTTCTTTTCGGCCAGCAACTGGCGGCCATAGCCGTGCAGTTCCAGTACGGTGGCGTTTTCCATAGCCGTGTTCATCATATCATCTGCTTCTTTGTCTTTGCCCATCTTCTTTAAAATCTTTGCCCTTGTGGAAAGGGCATTGAAGGTGGTGCGTCCGCCGAGGCGGGGGTCGGTGGCGGAGGTAATCCAGTTGAGGGCTTCGTCGTAGTTAGTGTCGTTGTCCACACACCATTTGGCGGCAGCCTCAAGACTGGCAGGGTCGAAGCCGATGGCTCCGCTCATCTGCTGGCGGATATCTTCGAGGGTGGTGGCTTTTACATCCACTTCCACATGTATGGGAAAGCTCCATCTTTCCCAGTCGAGGGTGATGTCAACGGAGTGGTCTGCCTGGTTAAGGAAATTATAGGTGAGCCGCTCCTGCATCACCGGCAGGTTTTTCTTTTGTATGGTGGGGACATGCAGCACATCCAGCTCTTTGCGGTAGAAGTAGCTGCCCCAGGCTTTGTCGTTTTTATTAAAGATGAGCACACTGCTGTCTTCGTGTACTTCGATGAAGAAGGCGTATTTGCCGGCAGGCAGGTGTTGCCCGTTGATGGTGACAGGGGTTGAGAATGACATGACGGTACACTCATCGGCACCGGCCCGCCAGGGTGATGGTACATTGGAGCCGAAGCCCAGCACGGTGTAGCCGAAGGGAACGACATCGGTGCCGTATATTTTCCCTTCGCGGCCTTTAACGCCGGGGGCACTGTAGTGTATTTGTATGTCGGTAACGCCCAGCCTGCGGCCTGTGAGGCAAACAGTATTGGTGTTTTGTGGTGTGCGGAGGGCCTGTGCATTGCCGGTTTGTACACTCACTGCTGCCAGCAGCAGGAAAGCAAAAAGGTTCTTTCTCATAATTACCCGTTTTAAGTAACAGTAAAGGAAAGCTTGTTGGATGAAAATAAAGAACCGCTGGTGGAAAATACAGAGGTTCTCACAGAAAGCACAGATGGGTTTCCCACGAAGACACGAAGGACGCAAAGAAAATTATAACCACAGCGGGCACAAAGGACACGGCGGGTTTGGTTCTCACAGACCTGTCTGCCATGCCTCCGGCAGGTAAACCGACAGGCAGGTTTCACTGATTTGCACAGATGGGTTGACCACAGATAAACACAAATAAAATACAGGTAACACAGAGGGTCACGGAGATGGCACAGAGTTGCACGGAGGGTTATGCATTTCTCTGAGGAGCTCTGTGTATTCTCTGGTTAACTCTGTGTAAGAATTTTGGGTTACACAGAGTGTCCACGGAGATGGCACAGAGTTGCACGGAGATAGTTTGTATTCCTCTGAGGAGCTCTGTGTATTCTCTGGTTAACTCTGTGTAAGAATTTTAGGGTACACAGAGGGTCACGGAGGTGGCACAGAGTTGCACGGAGATAGTTTGTATTTCCTCTGAGGAGCTCTGTGCATTCTCTGGTTAACTCTGTGTAAGAATTTTGGGGTACACAGAGGTTCTCAGATAAACACAAATGAATACAGATGATTCTGCTGGCGCAGAAGCGGCTGACAGATTTGCTGCGGTTCTTCCTCCTGGCTGTGCACCCTGTGTTCGCCGTGGTTCATCTTCTTTTCGGGGTGTTTCTTATGCAACCACTAACGATCCGGTGAGTGTTGTTAACGACCCGGTTGAAACAGTTAACGGTTAAGTTGGTGACGTTAACATTCCGGTGAGTGTGGCTAACGATTCTGTTAGTAACACTAACGATTAATTAACTGTCGCTAACGGTTTAGTTATTGAAGGAAATGACTATTTTAGTGATGCTAACGTTCCGGTTGGTGTGACTGATGACCCGGTTGTTGACGCTAACGACCCGGTGAGTGAGAGCATCGTTCCGGAGGGAGACAATTGAGGCTATTATTATTAAACTCCTATAAAATTCAACGCTTTATGTTTTATTTGCCGGTTAAGGGTGTCTTAATAGCCCACCACAGAGGGATGATACTATTGGCTACCGTACTTTTTGCTGCACGGGTTTATTTTTGCCCGGAGAGAGTTTTCCATATCGCCATCCCGGCTTATATTTAACCCGCAAACCTGTTACATGAAAAAAATGTTCCTGCTTTCTGCCTGCTGGCTTTCCATCAGCGTTGCTGCCCAGACAAAAGAAGCTTACTATGATTATTTCTGGGAACCCTGCTCTGCCAACAATGCCCGTTTTTACAGCATTACAGAAAAAACCGACAGCGGCTGGCTGCGTA
>CALLZY010000068.1 GCA_937858715.1 uncultured Chitinophagaceae bacterium
CCTCCCAGTTTTGGATTTTCTTCCACACTCTTGGCAGCGATAACAATATTGGCTCCTTCTTTTGCAAGACGAAGTGCAATGGCTTTACCGATACCCCTTGTGGCACCAGTGATGATGATGGTTTTGTTGTTGAATGACATAATTGCTGGTTCTTGTATATTAAGAAAAGAGTCTTTAAAAATCAGGCAGTATTGGTTTTGTTCCCACAATCTCATCAATTCGCTGCATAACAGATGTGTCTAATTTCTCAACCACATCCATTGCTTTCAGGTTTTGAAGAAGCTGCTCCTTACGGGTAGCGCCGAGAATGGCTGTCGTTACATTCGGATTTTTAATACACCAGGCAATGCTTAACTCTGCCAACGAAACACTCAGCTCTGCGGCCAGCAACGATAGGTTTTTTACTTTATTCAGCAGTTCATCTTTCATCCAGCGGTCTTTCAGCCAGTCGAAACCCTGCAGACCAAGGCGGCTGCCTTCGGGTATCCCGCTGTTGTATTTACCACTTAAAAGACCTGAAGCAAGCGGACTCCAGATAGTGGTACCCATTCCCGCTGTTTTAAATACCATCAAAAACTCATTCTCTATTTTATTTCTCTCCAAAAGATTATACTGGCATTGCTCAACAGCCGGTGCAATTAACCCATGCTGATGAGCTACACGGTGAGCTTCCATTATTTCTACACCGCTCCACTCACTGGTGCCCCAGTATAAAATTTTTCCCTGCTGAATAAGGTTGTGCATGGTCCACACTACTTCTTCAATGGGAACATTTTTGTCGGGCCGGTGACAGAAGTATAAATCAAGATAATCTACTTGTAAGCGTTGTAAAGCTTCATTACATGCCTCTGTAAGATGTTTGCGGCTAAGGCCGGTTTGATTAGGTTTATTTTCTTTTCCTCTCCATCCAAAGAAGGCTTTGGAAGAAACGGTATAAGAGCTACGGTCCCAGCTTTTCTTTTTTAAAACACGGCCCATCATCTTTTCACTTTCGCCAAGGGCATACACTTCGGCATTGTCGAAAAAATTTACACCATTGTCGTAGGCGATGCCCATCAGTTCGTCTGCAATGCTGTCGTCAATTTGTTTATGAAAACTTACCCAGCTTCCGAAAGAAAGCACACTGAGCTGCAGCCCGGTTTTACCCATGTATCTGTATTCCATGTAAAAAAAATTTGAAGTTTTAAGTTTCTGCCTTAAAGTTATGCCATCTGTTTAAAAGAAGCATTGCCGTAGCATAGACTTTCTAAATAAAAGGGCTGGTGTTTATTGCTGCGGAAAGCCATCGTCTTTCACCTGTACCTCGCCGGTAACTACGTTAAACTTGATGTTTGAAAAATCCTGGGCAGCCGTGATGCCTTTTTGGGGATATATCTTCTTATCCTTTGTCAGGTATTCGGAAGGTTTATCTGTATAGAAGGTTTTATTTACCTGGTCCCACCAGAGTTCAGGAGTTTTTAATGTATCGCCTTTTATATTTATTACTACCACACTGTCCCGCAGGTACACTTTATTCATGCTTTCAAAATACTTTCCGTATTTACAATCAAGCCAGCTTTCTATCTGGGTACTGTCGTTATAAAAATCGCAATGCAGTGATTTTGGAAATTCAACATACACCGTATCAGATTGGAAACGCCACATTAGCGGAGCCTTAAGTGTAGCTCTTATCTTTCCGTTCTGACTAAGCTGGCTGTTTATGTTAGTGGCCACTTCTTTCATCACCACTTTTTTGGTCCACTCTTCAATTTTTTTCTCATCATTTTCGCAAGACAAAACAAAACAGCAGCTTATAGTAAAAGCTGCTGCCCTGAAAAAATTTATATGACGAAACCTGTTATTCATACTTACGTTTGCCGAACCAGATATCGCTGAGTGAGAAGCCAACAGAAACCCGGAACAGATTTTCTTTCAGCACATTTACATTGCTGCCTCTTTTTATATATTCAAGGGCAACGTTGATGATCGTCGCCTGCTGGCTAAGGCGGCCATAGTTGGCCAGAGGTAATGCGAAACCAATTGATCCGCCAGTTTGATTTAATTTTTGACCACTTTTTACATAGTCGGGGCCGGTAAAGAAACCGAAGCGGTAGCTTACCTGGCTGAAATAACTCTTTTTAGGAACCGGGTTGTATTGTCCGCCTAATTTTAATTCCCATTTGTTCTTGAGAGCATCCGGCTGTCCATAAAAACGATATTTCTCCCAGTTTTGTAAAGAAAAGTCAGCACCTAAAATCCAGCCACCTTCTTTTTTCTGAAGATCTACAAATTTCTGAAGTGTAAATCCGGCAGTAACAGAGCCGGGTATTTTCACACTGCCTCTTAAGTCTGTTCTGTCATAGACGCTGTCTATCCTGTAGTTCCCCGAGCTTTCGTCGTAGGCGAAAGTCTCTCTCAGAATATCCTGACGGGCCCGTATATGCTTCATCCAGTTTCCGTAAGCACCAATTGTCAGCATCATCTTGCCTGATACAGGTGTTCTGTACTGGAGTCCTGCATTAAGATACAGGTTGCTGTAATTGGTCCTGGTTTCGTAATTGGCCTTGTAGTACTCAACCGAATCATTGATGAAAGCCCGGCGGGTGCTGTAGTCTTTTTCGCCAAATAAGTAGCCAACATTAAAACCAAGGCTCAGCTTTTCTTCCATGCCTCTTTTTTCCTTGCGGAAAACGCTGAACCCTGTGCCTAATGAAGCCAGGTATGATCCGCCTTTTCCTTCATAGAAGGTAATAGCAGAATCAATAGAATTGTACGGAGGTATAGGGTTCATCAGCCTCTCTCTTTCATAGATTTTATAGCTTATCCTTGAAACGGGACGAAGGCCAAAACTCATGCCCCAGTTAGTGCGAAGAGGAACACCGATTTGCAGATATGAAAACAGCAGGTTGCTTGCGGTGAATTTTTCCGTATTTCCTGGTTCTTTTAGTGTTCTGCTGTCGTAGTTGATTCCAACATCAAGCAATGCCCTGCCCGATTGCAGTTTTTTAGACTTAGCCTCTTTCCATGCCTGAAAGGAAGAATAAGAAGCCGGATTGTTGAAGTTGATTGATAAAAAATCGCTGAATCCGGCATTAATGCCACCCATGCCGCGGCTGCTTATGTGGTTAGGCGACACCAGATCGCCAATGCCATAACGGGAATATGGTGAATTATCCTGTGCAGAGGCAGGAGAATAAGCAGCAAGGAGTAAAACCAAAAACGTAAAGAAGCTAATGCTTAACGTCTTGATTTTCTTAGGGGTTGTTAACTTCGCTAATTGCATACAGACCTTTAAATAATAAATCAGGGTCTGCAAATATCTTGTTTTTAAGGTGCGGAGCCAAATAGGTTATATCCCCCCCGGTTAAGAGGACGTTAAAGTTCCTGAACCTGCTCCTGTACGAATCAATAAAACCATCAATTTCTTTTGCAATTCCCAGTACGGCACCGGCAAGAATATTCGTATTTGTGTCATATCCGATCAGGGGCACATCGCTTTGGGGCTTCAGCAGGGGCAGTTTTGCTGTATAGTGGTTCATGGCTTTCAGGCGCATTTCCATACCAGGAGAAATGATACCACCCATAAACTCATTGTATTTGTTGATGAAATTGTAAGTAATGCAGGTGCCCAGTCCAATCACCAGGTTATTTTTACCCGGGTGGTAATGCACCGCTGCGGCAGACAGGGCCAGCCTGTCGGCCCCGATAGTATCAGGTTTGCCAACGGGTGTGGAAAAGGCAAGTTTTGTAAGGTGGCTCAATTTGTGAAACTTACTGGCAGCGGAAAGAATTTCTTCGGCATGGGGATTATGTTCAATAACAGACGAAAGGACAGACTTCTGTGGCTGATAGTCTTTAACAAGAGACTGTATGGTTTCAGACGAATCATCGGGAAGCGTAAAGGCTTCTTTTATTTCGGCATCATGAAATACTGCAACCTTTTTCCTTGTGTTGCCAAAGTCGAAGCAAAGAGTTGTTATCATAGCTGTATCTTAATTTCATTTCAGTCAATTGCAAAACCACCCAGGTTTTTAAAATGACCATTTAATTTAATTTTTTCTTTCAGTTGTTCCATCTCTGTAAGCACCGGCAGTACTTTGTTCAGGTGCCTTTTCAGGTATTCCTGCCTTTGTTTTTCATCCATAAGGCCAAGCAACTCATATTCCTCTTCAAGCGAAAGGCCCGCATGATGTGCCACATCGTAGGACAAAAGTTCGTCTTCATCCTTTTTAAAATCCTTTTTTACATTCAGCACTTTGTGCAGGTCTTTTATCCCGCTTACCACCTGTCGCATCAGTTCCGGGTTTCCGGAAATATAATTATCCGGGTAGCTGACGATAGCGCCACTGTAAAGCTTGTCAGGAATCTCTTTTATTATTTCAAGAACTCTGAAAACTTTTAGTCCTCTTGTTTTAATATCCATTTCGCCATTATCATACACTTTGGTTAGTTCGGTTATTTCTACCATAGCTCCAAACTCTTTTACCTTCTTATTAATTACGGAAGGAATACCAAATGACTTTTTAGACGCCAAGCATTCTGCTACCAGTTGCTTGTATCTGGGTTCAAAAATATGAAGGTTCAGGTTCTCGCCGGGATAAACCACTACATCAAGAGGAAATATGGGGATAAAGTTGGTCATGAATTGCTAAAATACATCAACGTTCCGTTAATAGCCTTTTATTTGTTATTCTTCCAAAGAGATTCTAATATTTTGTATTTGTTAAACGTATATTTTGCCGAAATAACAGCGCATTTAAACCCGGCCTTTCCATCTAAGAAACCAAGCCTTAGAAAATAGTTTTGAATAAATGAGAAAACAGAAGAAAGCCATTTTTTCAGGGGGGCAACTTTCTTTCCTTTTGCAAAAAACTTTTCAGCATTCAGCGCTGCATATTTGTTCATCTTTATTTCAAAATCGCTGACGCTTTCTGCCGTGCGGTGCAGTACAGCCCCGTTAAACTTTTTAACAGCGACATCTTGAGGCATTATCAGTTCTTCATGCACAGGGGCATCGTTCCAGTTTACCACAGTTTTATTGAACAGGCGGATATGATGATCTTTGCCCCATTCGCCGTATTTCAGCCAGGTATCACCAAAAAAGTTATTGAAGGAAATATCGTACACCACTGTTTTATTTTCCGGATTAAACTGAAGCAGCGATTCTTTAAGTGTTGTACTTACAGCTTCATCGGCATCAAGGCTCAGTATCCAGTCATATTTTGCAAGACTGTTTGCTTTTCGTTTTGTTTGTCCAAATCCCTCCCACGACCCTTTATACAACTGCACAGGATAGCCGGCCACAACATCAAGAGTGTTGTCTGTGCTGCCATTGTCGTAAACAATAATATCATCGCTGATGCCCTGCAGGCTTTGCAGTGTTTTGCCAATAACCTTTCCGGCATTCTTACAAACTATAACTACTGACAGGTTTTGCATATCGGAAGCAAAGATTAGATGTTTTTTGCAGTCAGCCATTTCCACCACCACAAAGTGACAAAAAGATAGATAAATACTCCAAACTGAACCTCGAGGCCAACGTCCACAAAAAAACTAAAAGCGAAAACAACGGCCGATAATTTCCATAAAAAGGCTTCTCTCGTTTTAATAAAAAAAGGCAACAGAGAGACAAATGTAAAAATGAGTAACCCGGCAATTCCGCAACCCAGCCCATACATCAGCCATTCATTTGCAGGCAAAATTTTGTCAGTTTTTTTTATTCCGGGATAAACAATTTCGTAGGCATTATCCATTTCAGCTGCAATATCTCCGAAGCCAACTCCGGCTACAATGTTTTTTTTCAAAAGTATAGTTCCGGTTTTCCACGAGGCCACTCTTACTGCATCATTTGATGCCGGAACATAGGCAGCATGTTTAAAAAAATCATATTCATATACAAAAAACTTAACTCTGTTTTGGAAAGAGGGCAGGCTGTAATAGGCTACAAACGGCATCAGTAACAACAGAAAAAGCAGCAATAATCCTTTTCTGAAGCCTGATTTACTGTACAGCAGGAAAACTCCGCCAGCAAATAACATAATGTAAAAAGCCAGGAGGCCTGTTCTTACAGAAAGAATATGCAGAAAAACGGCAAACCATACAAGCAAAGTCAGCCGGAGATATGCAAATTTCTTTTTTTGCAAAGCCATACGCCCGGCCAATAAGGCTGCGAGGCTAACCAGGAGGCTGAAGCGAATGCGGTCGTTTTCCAAAGGAGTAACAATACTGTTGGCCTGTAAATAACCGGCATTAAAGACGTTTGCGTTTTGCAGATAGACCACCATGCTCCAGGCTGTTCCCGAAAAAACTAACAGGATAAAAAAATATGCAAGCCTTTCCCATCGTTCTTTTTGCAACTGAAAGGGTGCCGCAAATGCGAAAGGCAGCAAAAGAAAAGGGAGTTTAATTTTCATAATTTCAAACCACTCATGCTTATCATTGCTCCATAAACCGGAAAGAAGCGGCAGAAAAAAAAGCAGACTTAATCCCCAAAGCAAAGGAGAGGCAATAAACTGCCGGAACTGGCCTGTGGGATTGTAAAAAGAAAGTGATATCACTACAAAAACTCCTGTACAAACGGATAACGCAGCACGGGAAACAAACAGCGACAACAGCATGGCAATCATTATCCAAAAAATGATTGTGCCCCGCCATTCATTCTGTAGTTTGTTCAGCATACATTTGTAAACCTACAACATCCGTCGGACTTATATGTGGCAGCAACTACACGAAAAAATAATTACTGGAGATATAAAAGGAATAGCAAGAAGTATTTCTTTGGTTGAGAACGAATATCCGGGATATGAAGAACTGCTTCAGATGTTACCTGCCTCGGCTTCAAAAATAACAGGTATTACCGGCCCTCCCGGTGCGGGGAAAAGCACTCTTACCGATGCACTGATCGGACAAATTGTTAATGATGGAAAGAAAGTGGCAGTACTGTGTGTAGATCCGTCTTCTCCGTTTAACCTTGGTGCTGTGCTTGGCGACCGCATACGCATGAGCGACTGGTACACACACCCAAATGTTTATATCCGCTCATTAGCCACAAGAGGAACTATGGGGGGATTACATCCAAAGATTATCGAGATAACAGATATGCTGAAAGCTTCCGTTTTTGATCACATCATTGTAGAAACGGTGGGTGTGGGACAAAGCGAAATTGAAATCGCCGGTCTTGCTGATGTTACGGTGGTGGTAGTGGTGCCCGAAGCCGGAGATGAAATTCAAACTATGAAAGCCGGGCTGATGGAGATAGCCGACATATTTGTTGTTAACAAAAGTGACCGGCCGGATGCAGATACTTTCGTAAGGAACCTGAAACAAATGCTGGCCCCTTCTTTTGGGAAACATTATCATGAAGTGCCTGTTATTAAAACTGTAGCGGCCAGAAAAGAAGGTGTGCCAGAGCTATACGATAATATCAAACATCTGTTACGCAAAACGCATCAGACAGACAGGAAGTTCTGGCTTCTGGCCGACAGGGCATGGCAACTGATACAGCAAAAAAGGATGAAAGGGATTGATAAAGTTGTTTTGAAAAAAGGAATTGAAGAAGACTGGCAAAGGGGCGGTTTTAATCTTTATAAGTTCATCGGTAAATACACGGCAGATCAATAAATGACTTTTCTCAGTATTCAGGTTTGTGCGTCCTTATTGTTTTTCCACCAGCGAAATGAAATAAAGCCAACAAGTGCCAATGGCATAGCGGCAAGGTAAATAATGCCGCTGTTCATGCCTTTTGCAGGCTGCTCACCCATTTGCTGGGCCGTTTTGGTACATACAGAGCACTGTGCAGATAATTCCACACTTAAGCTTTGCAGAAGAAAAAAAGAGAAAATCAATATCAGGACTTTCCTGCGCATCAAAAGAATTTTTGCAATATTAATGGGTTTTTGCCTGAATTAATGTGTCTGCTATCCGCTTAAAATTTTGACCCCAGGTCTCCCAATTCAGGACTTTTTCATACTGACTGCGACAGCTTTTCTTAAGTCGCTGCATATCAGCTGTATTTTTACATAAGCCTTCTATTACTTCGGCATATTCATCGCCACCGGCAGAAATGGGCAAGGTAAACCCATTCACATTGTTTTTTACATACGTTGTCACTCCGCCGGTATCGGTGGTAATTGAGGGAATGCCGTATGCAGATGCTTCGCAAAAAACAAGCCCGGCACACTCGGCACGGGTGGGCAAGATTAAAAAATCGGTTTGGCGGAAAATATTATAAAACTGCTCAAAGTCTTCGGCTTTATTTTTATCTAAAAACGGAATATTGATAATATTCGGCTCATTGCTGATATTGTGTGGTGGCATACAACCAATGATATGTAAAACCGGATTCAATCCTTTTTGCTGCAGTAACCTGAAAGCAGCCAAAGCAATATCGCCGCCTTTTCTTTCCCATTCTACACCTACAAAAATTAAACGGCAAGTGCCGGCATATTCAAAAGAAAGCTCTTTCTCCACAGGAT
>CALLZY010000069.1 GCA_937858715.1 uncultured Chitinophagaceae bacterium
AAGTTTATGAATGCTACGACTGGAACCAGTTCAATAGCAGGAAAGTTTGCAAGTGCGTTTGCGTTGGGCTTTCAGGTTCTTGGCGATAAGGCTCAATACTTTTCGGTATACACAAACGGTGGTCAAAAAAAATTTGGTGATTCTTTGTTTGAAAAAGCGATTTCAGCATACTCCTTTGGTAAAAGAAAACTAGGCAATACTCAAACAGCCTCAGTAAAATCACCCTACATATATGCAGAAGATAATTGGGCGGACGATATGGAGTTGGCCGGAGCAAACATATATACTATGAAAAAGGATTGGGTATTTGACAATGCTATTTCTGGTTTGGTGGAATCATATAACTATGCCAGAATGGAACCGACAACTCCCTGGCTCGGCAGCGATACCGCCAAACATTACCAATGGTATCCATTCATCAATGTGGGTCATTATGAACTGGCAAAGTGGCTAACTGACAAAAAAAAAGACACCATTACCGGTTATTACAAAGAAGGTATAAACCGTGTATGGAACAAGGCAAAACAAAATGCCTTCTACCGTGGAGTTCCTTTTATCTGGTGCAGTAATAATCTAACCACCTCTTTTGCCATTCAATGTTATTGGTACAGGGAACTTACCGGCGACAAGCAGTTTTCAGAACTGGAGCAGGCCAACTTCGACTGGCTTTTTGGCTGCAATCCCTGGGGCACCAGCATGGTGTACGGTTTGCCTTCGTGGGGCGACACACCTGTTGATCCGCATTCGGCATTTACCCATCTCAAAAACTATCCTATAGATGGCGGCCTGGTGGATGGCCCGGTGTACGGAAGCATTTATAATGGACTTATCGGGATACACCTGAAAGATGCGGATGAGTACGCAACTTTCCAGAGTAATCTTGCCGTATATCATGATGACTACGGCGACTACAGTACCAACGAACCAACTATGGACGGAACAGCGTCGTTGATTTACCTGCTTGCTGCAAAGGAGGCAGAAGCCTCACCCGGAAAAAAGAAACAGGCTCTCCGCTGAAAAATGTTACATACAGCAGGGGAGCTATCATACGGGGCGACAGTACTAAGAAGAATATTGCGCTGGTATTTACAGGACATGAATTCGCCGAAGGCGGAAATTTTATTGCCCAAACGCTTAAACAGCAAAAAATAAAAGCCTCCTTCTTTTTCACCGGTGATTTTTATCGCAACAAACAATTTTCTCCGGTCATAAAGCTGCTGAAACAACAGGGCAATTACCTGGGAGCTCATTCAGATAAACATTTGCTCTATTGCGACTGGAGCAAAAGAGACAGCCTGCTGGTGACAAAGCAACAATTCAGTTTCGACCTGGGCGATAACTATGCTGCAATGGCGATGCATAAGATTACCGGCCACCATTCTCCATTTTTCCTGCCGCCGTATGAATGGTATAACGATTCCATTGCCGCCTGGACAAAAAAACTGAACCTGCAACTCATCAACTACACACCGGGTACGCTCAGCCATGCTGATTACACCGGCGAAAAGGATAAGAATTTTCGCAGCAGTGAAACAATCTTTGAATCTGTCATTAACTATGAAAAATCAAAATCATCAGGACTGAACGGTTTTATCCTGCTGATGCACATCGGCGCAGGGCCGGGAAGAGCAGATAAATTCCATAATAAACTTCCACAGCTTATAAACTATTTGAAGGCGAAAGGTTATTCATTCAAATGCATTGATGAAATGCTGGCTGAGTAAAAGCGGCTACAGACAATAAAAAATCTCTGTTATCTTTATTATAAATCACTTTTTATGATAAAGACTGTTCTGTTGCTGTTCTGTATTACCATTAGCTTCAATTATTCTGAAGGACAGGTTTTCAGCAGCAGCAATCCGCTGGCTCATACATTTTCTATTGTGGCAAGAGATTCGGCCACCGGCGAAATGGGTGTGGCTGTACAAAGCCACTGGTTTTCTGTTGGCACTTCTGTAAGCTGGGCTGAGGCCGGTGTTGGTGCTGTAGCTACACAATCTTTCGTAAATAAATCGTTTGGTATTCGTGGGCTTGCTTTGCTGAAGTCGGGATTAACGGCGCAGCAGGCACTTGATTCATTACTAATCAGCGATGATGGCCGTGAAGTGCGGCAGGTGGCCATCGTGGACAACAAAGGCAACGTGGCGGTGCATACAGGAAATAAGTGTATCGAATTTGCCGGGCATATCGCCGGCAACCAATTTTCGGTGCAGTCAAATATGATGCTCACAGACAAAGTACCTTCCTCTATGGCGGCAGCTTATGAAAAGAGTAAGGGAAAGCCTTTGGCAGAAAGAATGCTGCTGGCCCTGGATGCTGCACAGGCAGCAGGCGGCGATATTCGTGGTAAACAATCAGCTGCCATCATCGTTGTGCCTGCAACCTCTGCCGGTAAACCATGGGATGAAAAGATAATTGACCTGCGGGTGGACGACCACAAAGAACCAATTAAAGAACTGCGGCGGCTATACAATGTAAGTGTGGCTTATGAGCATATGAACAAAGGCGACCTTGCTGTTGAGAGAAATGACATGACGGCAGCGATGAATGAATACAATGCCGCCATGAAAATGATACCCGGAAACCTGGAGATGCAGTACTGGACGGCAATAACTCTTGCAAGTAATAAACAACTGACTAAGGCGCTGCCGATGCTTAAGAAAGTATTTGCACAGGACAAAAACTGGAAGGAACTCACCCGCCGGTTACCACTTGTTGGCCTGCTGTCTGTATCGGACGATGAGATGAAGAAAATAATGGAGTTATAGGATAGTAAAAGCCTTTCTGATATTATTATATAAAGTAGTGTATTATTTTATAATTCCAAAGTATAAAAACTGGTGTTGATTACGAGGTCTTCATCAAGCCGGGCAATGAGGCATTGCTCTTTGCTGCCATCAGAAAATGTGAGAACGAGGTTATTGCCTTTAACAGAAAAAGTTCCACTTTTTTCTACCTGAGCACCATCCTCATAAAGTGATCGGGCAAATGAGCCATCGGTTTCGAAAATATATGCACCGCCATTATTGAATCCTTTAAAAGATCCGTTGAGTGCAAAGTCTTCAGGCAAGCCTTTTTGCCGCACCATTGTTCCCATTACGTCCATTTCTGAAATGTCTCCATTTTTGAATTTAAGAGGTAGCACTGATACATCGCCAGTGGCCCATTTAATTTCAATTTTGCTGCCGGTGATTTTATAAGAGCCTGTGTTATTGCTGTTGTTTAGCTTTTCGGCTTTAATGTTTACAGGTTGTACGCCGTTTTTCGGATTCTTAACCAATGTGCCATCGTCGCCAAGGTAATACCAGCTAAGATCTACCTTGCCTGTGGTGATGTACATAATGCTGCGCAGGTAGAGGCGGCCGTTGGGTGATTGTGTAGCAGTGGTTTTTTTGGAGGCGATCTTTTTTGTTTTTGATCCGGATTGTGAGCAGGCAATTAAAGAAATGAGCAAGACTGCTGGCAGAAGAGTGGATTTGATACGCATAGCCAGAATATTTAATGCTAAGGTAGGGCATTAATGATTTATACTTTTTCTTGGCGGATGTAAAGCAGTAGGATAAGAATGTTTTTTAAACCGGGGTTATGGAGTTTGTAATAAATTAAATAAATGGGTTAATACAGTTACCAATTTTTCAAATTCATTTCACCAGCACCACCTTCTCTCCCTTCTCCACCATCTGTGCAATGGGTGTGGCAAATGTGCTCATGTTATATTGGCGTAATAGCTCCTGCACCTGCGGTACACTTTCTTTACTAACGCTGATAAGCAGGCCGCCATTGGTTTGCGGGTCGGCAAGCAGGTTCTTAACTTCGGCTTCACTCCTGTTTTCGCCGCAGGCTACTTTATGCCCATAACTGCTCCAGTTGCGGGGTATGGCTCCAGGAAAAGTCTTCAATTCCACATATTCCTGCAGGCCGTCTACAAATGGAAGTTTGTCGAAATGCACTTCGGCACTGAGGCCGCTGCCTTCGGCCATTTCAATTAAATGTCCCAGCAAGCCAAAGCCGGTTACATCGGTCATGGCGTTGACGCCTTTAATTTTTCCCAGTTCTTCTCCCAGCCTGTTAAGGGTGGTCATTTGCTTTATCATAGCGGCAAGGTGTTCTTCCTTTAAAAAACCTCTTTTTTGTGCCGTGGAAAGAATACCCACACCAAGCGGTTTGGTAAGAAAGAGTTGGTCGCCCGGTTGTGCAGTATTGTTTTGTTTTAAGTTTTCAATGGGCACTATGCCGGTAACAGCAAGACCGAAGATTGGTTCGGGAGAGTCAATGCTATGACCACCAGCCAGGGGAATGCCAGCTTCGGCACAAATGGTTCTTCCTCCTTCTACGACCCGTTGTGCCACATCAGCCGGAATTTTTTCAACCGGCCAGCCAAGTACTGCAATAGCCATCAGGGGCTTGCCGCCCATGGCATATACATCGCTGATGGAATTGGCGGCAGCAATGCGGCCAAAGTCGAACGCATCATTAACGATGGGCATAAAGAAATCGGTAGTAGAAATAATGGCCAGGCCGTTTCCGATATCATAAGCAGCAGCATCATCACGGCTGTGATTGCCTACGAGCAGTTTATCATTATCGGGCCAGGCAATATTGCTTTTCAGGATTTCATCGAGCACTTTAGGTGCAATCTTACAGCCGCAGCCTGCGCCGTGAGAGAATTGAGTAAGGGGAAAAGAATTATGAGTAGCGGGTTGTGAGTCAGAATTCATTAATCGGTATTTAGCGGTCAAAGGTAAAAGTGTAGGTTTACTTATTCTTAAGTATCTCAAATATTTTATCAACGGCAGGTTTCCGTATGCTGAAGTGGTTAGCGTTATTGATTTCGTTTTTTGCAATAGTCAGACCGGCGTAGTTTCTGTTGGTAACGGTGCTGTAAAAACTCCGGGTGGAATAGAGGACTTTGTTCAGAAATTCAAGGCCACCGGCATACAGGGTTACGTTTGCCTTTAGTTTATTATTCGTTTTAGAATACTGTTCTTCGATTTTGTCAAGTTCATAATAATTGGCCCAGATAGAAGGGCTGATGGCAAAATGATAGTCGAACAGTTTGTCTGGCTTGAATAAGGTATATAAGCAAAATAAACCTCCAAACGAATGTCCGAAAAATGCCCGGCTTTTTTTATTGGACATCTTCTTTTCCATTTTAGGGATGAGTTCGTTTTTCATGAACAGGTAAAACTTATCGGCCTTACCAAAGTTATCTTCCACATTCTTGCTGATGTCTGAGGGGATAAAATCTCTTGGCCGCTTGTCATGCCAGTTGCCAATATGACCAATGGCAATGATTACACAATTAGCAGGAATCGTAGCCGCCCAGGAAGAGCTTTTGCCAAATACATACTCGCCAATGCCGATTGTCCCATCGGTCATATATACATGGTGGTATTTTTTCGCAATTGAAAAACCAACTGGCGTCCGCACTGTGATGATAAACTTGTCTTTTACTGTAGCGGAATAAACGGTGTCGGTTTCGGTGGTTTGAGCATTTATAATGTTAATGCTTAAAGACAGGAGTATGACGGCAAAGAGAACTTTCATTTAATAAAAATAAACAGTAGTATGCAAACAACAAATACAGCTACCTGTTTCTCTTCAGCACAATACCGGAACTCTTCTGAAAGTCAGAACTAAAACGAAGATTATACACATCGTCGCCATCACGGATAACGAGCAAGCCGGTGTTAGGAGGCAGTTTGCCAAGGCTCTCGGCATACATTACTAAAGTAAACTCATCTGTGCCGGCAGGAACCTGGATAGATTTTTTGATAGCGGTTGATTTAAGTCCCTGGTGAGACATAATTATTTGTCCGTTCATATACACACTTACCGTGTCGCCATCAATTTCGCCATTATCATAAAGTGCAATTTCAAGACTGTCGCTGGTAAAGAGTACTGCCTGGCTGAACTCGGATTTGCGGCCGCCAATGTCAATTGTTTTTGTTTTAATATCGGCGGCAGTCAGTTTTACTTTAGGTTTTTCGGTAGCCGTCTGATTGATTGCGATGCGACTGGCTTCTTCAGGTGTTACCGGTTTTTTGTTTTGAGCTGCAGCCATTACATCAGTTGGTGTGGTTGTTGTAATAGTAACTTCAGGTGAAGCCGGACTGATTGCTTTGTCCTTTTGTTGATCGGCATTCATCTTAACCATTTCAGCTGCTGAAATTTTTGGCTGCTGGTTATTACTGGCAGCAACAGGTTCCGTTTTTTCTTTTTGAGGATCGGTTGAAGTTTTAGCTATGGCAGGTTCGGAAATTGTTTTATCCGTTGCTTTTTGATCCGCCTTTATGCTTTCCGTCACTGCAACATTCTGCTGCTGATTATTCTCCGCAACTGCTGGCTCAGGTTTTTCCTTTTGTGGCTCGGTAGTTGTTTTGGCTATGGCGGGTTCTGCAATTGTTTTATCCGTTGCTTTTTGATCCGCCTTTATGCTTTCCGTCACTGCAACATTATGCTGCTGATTATTCTTTGCAACTACCGGCTCCGTTTTTTCTTTTTGAGAATCGGTTGTTGTTTTGGCTATGGCAGGCTCGGTATTAGTTTTATCCGTTACTTTTTGGTCGGTCTTTATATTTTCTGCCACTGTAACAATTTCTTGTTGATTACTCTTTGCAACTACCGGTTCCGTTTTTTCTTTTTGAGGATCGGCTGTTGTTTTGGCTATAGCTGGTTCGTTAATTACTTTGTCAGTTTGTGTTGGCTGAACCTCCGCTTTGGCAATCACCGAATCTGTCTTTTCTTTTACAGAAGGATTGATACTGGTTGTTGCAACTTCTGTTTTTGTATCAATCTTCAAAAGATCTGCTGCAACCGGTTCAGTTTTTTCTGTTGATTTAGGTAAATCAGCAACAGCAAGTTTTACATCAGGTTTGGCGGGCACTATTCCTGCCGTTTCAGGATTGGGGATTTCTTTATTATCCTGCAATGAGGAAATCAGTCTTTCCGGTGTTGCAATTTTAATCATGGCAACGGCATCCTGTTTTCTTTCTTTGTAGAAAGCCACATCGTTTGCAAGGTTCAGTTCTTCAAGGTGCGGAAATATTTTTGAGGCAGTTAAATCCTTTTCTTCGCCAAGTGCTACTTTTCCGCTCACAGAGTAGTAGTTTTTGGTTGCTTTGGTTTTCCATGTACCATCAAGATACCATGTGCTGTCTTTCAAGTTGCGACGGAAGGTGCTGATGACTTTTACATTTTTGTCCAGCTTGCCTTTGAAGTTGTAAGCGATAATTTTTTCATCGGTCACTTCGCACACATCTCCTTCAATTTCACCCTTTACCCGTTTTACTATATAATACAGCGTATCGTTAACAATAAATTCATTGCGGGAGTAACCATATACTTTGCCCTTGTATTCGGTAATGGCAATTTCGAAAGACTGATCTTTACGGATACTGACACTGTCGTTGCTAACTGAACCAATCCAAAGGCCGGTAAGAGACTGGGCATGAATAATAAAGGAGGAAAACAATAAGGCAACAGTCAGCAGAATGGGTTTATGTTGATTTCTGTTTTTCAAGGATGAGTGATTTGGCATTTTCAGGATTTACGGATTCACAAGCTACAGTATGTAATAACGAATTTAGGCCCTCCCGATTGTGCAGGGCTTTGAAATAAAATTTGTCATAGTATTTCAATAAGATACGAAAACTTTCAAGGGTGTTTCCCTCTTCAAGAAGCTGGATGGCTGCTTTGGCATTTTGCCCGCCAAGTTTTTCTTTTATTCTGCCGATGGCATCGAGAAGTGGTTGTTTTTCTAACTTACCGTATTCTTCGGTAATATGTTTCAATCTTTCCTCAAACGGAATGTCCAGGAAATAAAGAGTTGACCGTCGCATGTTTTTCCACATATCTCCGGGAATATTCACCAGGCCAATGCGCTGAGATTCGTCTTCTATCCAGATGTCAGAGGCCGGAAGCCGGAGCTCTGATTGAACATTTCCTGTTTCTGACTTCTGCCTTCCGGCTTCTTGCAGTTTTTGTGCCAATATATTTTCAAACATTTCCTGTGTGGGTTGCTTTGGCATGCCGATGCTGCCAAAAGCAGAGCCTTTGTGATGTGCAATTCCTTCAAGATCAATAATAGTTTCACCTTTTTCTTTCAGAGCATTTAATAATTCTGTTTTGCCAGAACCAGTGTAGCCGCCGAGTATGTTAAAACGAAAGGGAAGACTGAAAGTGTCTAACACATAATTGCGGAATTTTTTGTACCCACCAATTAGTGTATAAACCTTGAAGCCGTACATATCAAGCAGCCAGGAAACAGCGCCGCTGCGCATGCCGCCCCGCCAGCAGTGAACTAAAATGGTTTTAGATTTTAGATTTGCGATTTCAGATTCTGTTGAATCCGCAACCTGCAATCTGGAATTGCAAATGCTTTCTGCCTCCTCAACCATTTTTCGCATTTTTGGCCCGAAATAATCCAAGCCAATCTTTATAGCAGCTTCCCGGCCTTTTTGTTTGTAAGTAGTGCCGACAACTTTTCTTTCTTCATCTGAAAACAATGGCAAAGAATAAGCACCTGGAATGTGAGCATGGTTAAACTCTCCCGGACTGCGAACATCAAAAACGGGAAGGTGTTTTGCCCGTTCTAAAAACTCTTCGATATGTATTTTTTCAACAGCCATTTTAGCCACAAAATCATGCGAATTTACAAGAAAAAAAAGCCGCTCCTTAATAGAAGCGGCCATGTATTAATTTTCATATTAACTCATCAGCAAATTACCACATTTGTCCTACCCGTTCATACTTGCCAGGAACTCTTCGTTACTCTTCGTTCCTTTCATACGGTTTTGCAGTTCCCGCATGGCTTCTTCAGGGTTCATATCAGTAAGATAAACACGGAGCAGGTTCATCCGCTGCAGCACATCTTTTTCCAGCAACAAATCATCACGGCGGGTTGATGAAGCCACAATGTCAATAGCCGGATAGATACGCTTATTCGATAATTTACGGTCGAGCTGTAATTCCATGTTACCCGTTCCTTTGAACTCTTCAAAGATTACTTCGTCCATCTTGCTTCCGGTGTCAACTAACGCAGTGGCAATGATGGTAAGCGATCCGCCACCTTCAATTTTACGGGCAGCACCAAAGAATTGCTTCGGTTTCTGCATAGCATTTGCTTCTACACCGCCTGATAACACTTTTCCAGATGCCGGGGCAACAGTATTGTGTGCACGGGCAAGACGGGTAATAGAATCAAGCAGTATCACCACATCGTGACCACATTCAACAAGGCGTTTTGCTTTTTGCAAGGCAATAGTTGAAACTTTTACATGTTTTTCTGCCGGTTCGTCAAAAGTGGAAGCAATTACTTCCCCTTTTATACTCCGTTCCATATCGGTTACCTCTTCCGGTCTTTCATCAACCAGCACCACCATCAGGTAGCACTCAGGATGGTTGGAGGCAACAGCATTGGCCACTGCTTTCAGCAACATGGTCTTACCTGTTTTTGGCTGCGCCACAATCAATCCCCGCTGGCCTTTACCGATAGGTGTAAACAGGTCCATTATCCGGGTTGAATAATCAGATGGCGTAGTAAAAAGGTTCAGCTTTTCAAATGGGAAAAGCGGTGTCAGATAATCGAATGGCACCCTGTCCCTGACTTCTTCAGGACGTTTACCATTGATCGTATCTACTTTCAGCAGGGCAAAATACTTTTCACCTTCTTTTGGCGGACGAACAGCGCCATAAACAGTATCACCAGTTTTTAAACCAAACAGTTTTATCTGTGATGGGGAAACATATACATCATCGGGTGAAGACAAATAGTTATAATCAGATGAGCGAAGGAACCCATATCCATCAGGCATCATTTCCAGAACACCTTCGCCGAGTATTACTCCGTCAAACTCAACATTAAACTGCTGTTCCCGGCGCTGGGGATATTGCTTGGCCGGTCCGCCGTTTTGTTGTTCGGTAACGGATTCTTCAGAAGATTCTGCCGGAGGATCGGCCAGCAGCTGCAATATTTGTTCTGATACTTCAGGCATTGTAACCGGGTCTTTCCTCTCATGCTCTTCATTGGCCTCCCCGGCGGTTTCTTCGTGTTTTTTTCGGGGCTTTTTAACAGGGACTTCTTTTGCCGGAACTTCTTTTACTGCTGCTGTTTCTTTCTTAGGGGTGGGAAGATGCTTTTTAACCGGCTTTTCTTTTTCGTCGCCGTTACTTTCCACTACAGCTTCTTCGCTGCCGGTGGCGGTGGTGGTTTTAATAATGCGTTTACGCTTGCCATCGGTGGATGGTTTTGCACCTTTTGCCCCGGCAATAGCCTGACTGTCAAGTATTTTATAAACCAGATCTTGTTTGCTTAATTTTTTTGCGTTGGGGATTTTTAACTGCTCGGCTATATCCAGCAGCTCAGGAACGAGCATGTCGTTCAGTTGGAGAATGTCGTACATACAAAAGTGTTGAGGTTAATCACAACTCGGTGTCACCAATCTTGAGATAAGAAAATTTTGAATTTATTTTGAATGAAAACAGGCTGGTAAATGAGTGGCAAGTTGCCCGGAGACGTACTTATCGGCCGTTTTTCTAATGCAATGTTAAGGCAAAAGCGGGAAAACCAAAAATTTTCTGTTTGAGCCGGATTTCGGCTTACCTCCTGAAGTATAAGCCGTCAACACCACCCGGTTCACCAATGAAGCTTACCTTTGCACCTCTCAAAAACAGACTATGTTCAACAAAAGAATCAAAATAAAAGAGTTGCTGGCGCAGGAGCCACAAAGTCAACAAGTAACCGTTATGGGCTGGGTCCGTACATTTCGCAACAACCAGTTTATTGCCCTTAACGACGGCAGCACCAACAATAATCTGCAGGTAGTGGTGGAACTGGGAAAATTCCCTGAAGAAACGCTGAAACGCATCACCACATCCGCTTCGCTGAAAGTTACCGGAATGGTTGTGCCTTCGCTGGGTAAAGGCCAGAAAATGGATCTGGTGGCCGCTGCCATCGAAATTTTGGGCGACAGCGATGCAGAAAAATATCCGCTTCAGCCCAAAAAACATAGTTTAGAGTTTTTAAGAGAAAAAGCACACCTGCGTTTCCGTACTAACACTTTTGGTTCAGTGTTCCGGGTGCGTCATTCACTGGCTTTTGCCATACACAAGTTCTTTAACGAAAAAGGATTTTTGTATATGCACACACCCATCATCACTGCCAGCGATGCAGAAGGTGCCGGTGAAATGTTCCGGGTGACCACCTTGCCTATTGATGGTTCGGCTCCCAGGAATGATGATGGTACAATCAATTTTAAGGAAGACTTTTTTGGACGCAGTACTAATCTTACAGTAAGCGGACAACTGGAAGGCGAGCTGGGCGCAACTGCCTTCGGCGATATTTATACATTCGGCCCTACCTTCCGTGCTGAGAACAGTAATACGGCCAGACATCTGGCCGAGTTCTGGATGATTGAACCCGAAATGGCTTTCTGCGATCTTGAAGATAATATGAACCTGGCCGAAGAATTCATCAAATACATTATCAGGTATGCGATAGATAACAACCGGGAAGACCTTGAATTTCTGGCTCAACGTCTTGCTGATGAAGAAAAGCAACTGCCACAAGACAAACGCAGTGAGTTGGGACTGATGGAAAAACTTGAATTTGTGCTAAGCAACAGTTTTGAACGACTTACTTATACTGATGCTATTGATATTCTCCGGGAAAGCAATCATAACAAGAAAAAGAAATTTCAATATCCCATCACCGGCTGGGGAATGGATTTACAAAGTGAACATGAACGCTACTTAGTGGAAAAACACTTTAAAAAGCCGGTTATTCTGTATAATTATCCTGCAGCGATTAAAGCATTTTATATGCGCCAGAATGATGGTTGCGAAGCAGGAAAACAAACCGTGGCAGCGATGGATATTCTTGCTCCCGGTATTGGTGAAATTGTAGGCGGTAGCCAGCGGGAAGAACGCCAGGATAAACTGGAAGCAAAAATGAAAGAAATTGGCATCCCGGTTGAAGAGCTTTGGTGGTATCTCGATACAAGGAGGTTTGGCACTGTGCCACATGCTGGCTTTGGATTAGGCTTTGAAAGAATGGTGCAGTTTGTTACCGGCATGACCAATATTCGTGACGTAATCGCCTTTCCGAGAACACCGGGCAGTGCTGAGTTTTAATGCCCCCTAAATCCTCCGCAAGGGGGACTTTGAACTCCGATAGAATGAAGTTTACAATAGAAAATGTAAACTTTCGGGTACCGAAGTTCGGAACCCTCCTTCGGAGGGCAGGGAGGCTTTATTCATGCACACACATAACCGGCACATGAGAGTGAAAGACTAATTGTTTGACAGAACTTGGCCTGAACAGTCCTTCCAGCAGTTTGTGTTTTTTGGGTATAGTGATGATGAGGTCGAGGTTATTATGTTCGGCAAAATCGTTAATGCCGTCTTCAATGTCCTTGTTGTCAATAAAATGATATTGAGGTTTTACATCCTCAAGCATGGTGTGGAGCAATGCCGATTGCTGAGGAACTTCAGTAGTAAAATGTTTGTTCTGGTGGTCAACATTGAGTACATGCAGTTCCGCATTAAACTCATTTACAAATGATTTTATAAAATGTGCAGGCGTTGTTTCCACTACATTTTTAAAATCACAGGCAAAGCCAATTTTTTTTATTCCGTTTCCATATTCTTTTCCGGGAGGTATGCAGATAACAGGCCAGGTAAGATGCTTGACCACGGAAATAGTGTTGCTGCCAAAAACAACTTTTTCTATGCCTGAATGACCTTTTGTTCCCATCACAACAGCAAACGGATTTATTCTTTTGCAAAGGTTCTCTACTTCATCGGCTACATTACCCAATTGTGTTTCGGCATATATTTTAATACTTCCAGAAACGATATGCTCAGCCTGTGCTTTTAATGCTGTAATTTTCTCCTCAGCATTTTTCTTCAAATCATCAACCGATAATAATAATACCGGTGTATCGCTGATACTTACCGGAACCTGGTACACATGGTAAAGCAGCACACTGGCATGGATGGCTTTTGCCATATCAATTCCATAATTCATGGCATTGGTGGCTACCGGAGAAAAGTCGGTGGGAATGATAATGGTTTTCATGTTTTCTGTTTTAAGCCTGTTTATTTCACATCCTAAAGATACTTCAGGCACCTGCCATTTTCAATGACAGAAATCAATAAAACAATCTTTATGGAATGATGACAATGCTGAGTCTTACAATAAAGAAAAGTATGGCACAAATTGATACTCCCGCCACCCCGCAACGGCACAGGGCTGGTGTAAGAAAAATGATGAAGGGAAACCTGCGGGTTGATATGACCCCAATGGTTGACCTGGGATTTTTGCTGATAGCCTTTTTTGTTTTAACCACCTGGATGGGCAGCCCCACAGTAATGAACCTGAACATGCCCCGTACAGATGGTTCGCCAACGCCAATCGGTGACTCCTATGCTTTAACGGTGTTGCTTGGCGGGAGAAGCTATTATTATGAAGGCGACTGGGACAAAGCGGTAAAAGCCGGTAAGGTATTTCCGGTTACAAATCTTGAACTAAGGACAATCGTTATCAGAAAACAACACCAGCTTGATAATACGGCACAGTATAAGTTTGGCCGTGATGGGCTGATGCTGCTGATAAAACCTTCGGAAAGTGCAGCATACAGGACCATTGTTGATATGCTGGATGAGGCCACCATCGGAAATGTAAAAAGTTATGCTTTGGTTGAGGCCACCAGCAGTGAAAAGGAATGGCTGAAAACAAAGGAGTAAACACTATTTCCAGAAAAGACCGATTCTTCTTTTAATATCTTCCTGCAGGTTTACATAAAACAGGTTGATGTCTCCAATGTGATAGTTTTTAGTGAAATAAAGAAAGCCCCAGGGGAACTTTGGCTTACTTATATACAAGAAGCCGTTTTCGGTTCTTGCTCCTGTGGTGTGTTTATAAACCTTATTGAACTTTGTAAGTACACTTCCTTTGTTCAGGGCCTTGCCTGCCGCTTCATTTGTTACAGTCCACGTAAGCGGATTTGTTACATATGAGTTTCCGTTTTCTTTTTTCAGGTAAGAAGGCACATACCCGTTTCTGAAAGTACGCCAACCACACAGACAGCCGGTTTGCAAAGAGTCTTTGCACATTTCCATTGAGGCGAACATATCCTTCGGAACGGGCCAGCCTAATGTATAAGCCACAACTAATTTGTTTTTCAGCGGCTTCTCCTCAAAATATTCTTTTAAAATTTTTTCAGCCAATAATGCTCCCTGGCTATGCCCGGCAATAATGATGGGGTGGCCCTTGTTCCAGGTTTTCAGGTAATGCTCAAAAGCGGTTTTAATGTCTTCATAGGCTATGGCCAGTGCCGAGTCTGCTTTTTGCTTGTCATTCATAAAAAAAGCACTGATATGCGCCTGCCTGTAGCGGGGAGCAAACACACGGCATTGTCTGTTAAATACGCTTGCCTGAAAAAGTATGCTTGAGTAGTCTGTTTTTGCATTGATGTAATCGTTGTCAATTGTGGCATTCATCCCGGTTCGTACACCTGTGTAAGTTGTGGGGTGAATAAAGAAAACGTCCACCAGCGAATCTTTAGGTTCAAACCGTAACGGTTTTGGTATGCTGTCAGACGGATCCCATTTCCTGGGATGGGCGGCCCAATAATCAAGCTGACTGTAGTCAGGTTTTCCGTCGGGGCTTTTAAAGCGGTAATTGCTGCGAAACGCCTGGTATTTATCTGAACAAGAAAAAAGAAGAAACAGGGCGAAAAAGGGGAAAAAGTATCTTTTCATATCTATTATAAAGGTCTGTAAAATGCTTCTTTTTTTGCAGTTTGTCCTTAAAATATGCCGGTTATACTTTCATCCCAAAAAATAAAATTTCGGAGTATTATTTATAACCGACAGAAAATCAATATATAAAGCATTATTTGGTTGCATATTTTTCAACATTACTAAAAAAAACACGGTACTTTGTTTTGCATAGTACCAAATATCGCCCTATCTTTGTGATGTTAAAGACTAAAAGACGATGTTATGAATATAGAAAACACACAAAGCCAGATGCGGAAGGGAATCCTGGAGTTCTGTATTCTTTCTGTTATCCGCCGGGGTGAGGCCTACCCCAGTGACATAGTGGAAGAAATGCGGGCTGCCAACCTTCAGATACTGGAGGGCACATTGTACCCCTTGCTTACCCGTTTGAAAAATGCCAATATGCTTACTTACCGCTGGGTGGAAAGTAACTCGGGGCCTCCCCGCAAGTATTTTTCGCTTACAGAAAAAGGCGAAACCTTTTACAAGGAACTGGAGCAGACCTGGGATGAACTTTCCAACGGAGTAAATGCATTAACCAGTAAAAAACCAAATGAACCGTTAACCAACCAATAAATCCAGCCTGTTTTGAAAACGGGATGGTCTTCAACCAAATTATAGTAAAATGAAAAAGATAATAAACATTAACCTCAGCGGCCGGGTAATACCGATTGAAGATTCGGCTTACGAAAAACTGCAGGCATACATTGAAAGTTTACGCCGCTATTTTGCACACGAAGAGGGTAAAGATGAAATAATAAACGATATAGAAAGCCGTATAGCCGAGCTGATGAGTGAAAAATCAAAAGCCGGTGTGCATGCTGTTACAGATGAAGATGTGGAAGAAATCATACACTCGATGGGCCGTGTGGAAGACTTTGAAGCTGCCGACAAAGAAGATGCAGCTACAGAAAACGCAAGCGGACAACAACAAAGCACCGGGGGTGGATATTCCTACACAACAAAGGAAAAAAGAAGATTGTTCCGTGACACAAACGATAAGTTTCTTGGAGGTGTGTGCAGCGGTATTGCCAGTTATACAAATATTGACCCGGCTGTAATCCGATTGATTTTTGTAATTCTTACACTTGCAACAGGTCTTGGTGTGCTGGCATATATAGTTATGTGGGTGCTGCTTCCGCCAAAAGATCTGGAAGGATATGTGGGCAAGCGTCTATATCGCAATCCCGATGATAAAATGATTGGTGGTGTGGCCGGAGGACTTGCTGCGTATTTTGACAAGAACCCCACAATGATACGTTTCATTTTTGCAGTGCCTTTTATCCTTAATATTTTCTTTGGTGCTTTAAGCTGGCCGTTTGACGGACACTTCTGGTTCCCGAATATCCTGTTTGGCTCATTCACAGGCACATTTATCCTTGCATACATTGTTATGTGGATTGTATTGCCGGAAGCAAACAGTGAATATCAGAAAATGGAAATGCGTGGTGAAAAAGTAGATGTGAACCGCATCCGCCAAAATGTGAAAGAAGGGATAGATGAGATGAAAGGAAGCATGAAAGAGTGGGGTGCAGAAGTTAAAGAATCGGCCCAGAATTTTGGCAGCAGGGCAAAAGAATTTGCCAATACAAGAGGTAAAGCCTTTGCAAATGAATTCAGCGAATCAGCCCGCCGTGGCGGCTACGGAATTGGTCATGCTATTGCTGTGATTTTCAAAGCTATCTTCCTTTTCTTTGCAGCCATCATTGCATTTTCACTTTTTGTTGGTCTTATTGCTTTACTGTTTGGCGGCATTGCCTGGTGGCCAATCAACAACTTTCTGTGGACAAGCAAATGGCAGCAGTTCCTGGCCTGGGCTACATTAATCCTGTTCCTTGTTGTTCCGCTTATTGGTTTTATCACATGGATTATACGCAGAGTGATAAAAGCCAGGTCAAAGAATAACTATCTCGGCTGGACCTTTGGCGGACTATGGACACTGGGCTGGATAGCAATGATTTTGTTCGTGTCAAGCATTTTCAATGATTTCAGAACATACAGAGATATTGCTGAACCGGTAACCATTACCCAGCCGGCTAATGGTAAGATGATAGTGGCCGTATCGCAGCCCGAACTGGAATTTACAGGCCGGTTCGGTTGGATGAATGATGGTGGTGAAGGCTGGGACCTGAGCGATGATACCATGAAGTTTGCCGCAGCTAAATTCACAGTAAAGGCAAGTGCCGACGACAAGTATCATGTAAACATTAAAAAGTATGGATTTGGCAGAAATGCCAAAGAGGCAGAGAACAGGGCAGAAAAGATAGATTTCAGTGTTGTATCAAAAGACAGTGTTCTGGATGTGGCCAACTGTTATGCTATTGACAGGCACAGTAAGTTTCGTGGTCAGCATGTGGAAGTGGAAATTTTTGTTCCGGTTGGAAAGAAAATAAGCTTCGACCCTTCGGTAAAAAGGAAGTTAAACTCTATTCATGTAAAGGTTAATAGAAGCTCTCGCAGAGATAAGGTTGTAGGTATAACTATTGATGATGATAACGACAATGATTTTTATTATCGCACAGGTATCGACTATGTAATGGGGCCTGATGGCGAACTGAAAGACCCTAATGGCTCCTCTGTTAGCTCTCATTCTGACAATAATGAATACAGGTACAATGAAGGCCCGAAACCACCTGCAAGTCCTGCTGCCCCGGTTGTAAATGATTCTATTCAAAAACTGATTGATGCAGAGAATAAAAAGAAAGAAGAACAGAATAAAGAAAGTGAAAGGCGTATTAAAGAATTGCAGGAAAAAGCGAAACAGTCAAAACCAACCAGTAAAACCAAAAAGGAAATGATGATGAATGATGCGATGGCTGTTGGCCCAAGCCCGGTTTCATCGCTGGTTGAATGGTTATAAAAACCTATACCACTTTGGTTGAATCCCGGAATCAGATTATTGGTTGATGCGGGAAAAAAGAATGGCTCCTTTCTGGAGCCATTTCTTTTGTAATAAAAAAATAACTCTGTTAGTTAGGAACTTCCACCACTGTCCAGTTTTTGGTGCGCCGGTTCCAGAGAATGCTATAGTCTTTTCCATGCATCAGTTTAAAGGTTCTGTAACCATTGAAGTATGGAAGTTTCAGCCAGCCATATTCATAAATCTCAAAGCGGAAAATAAAAGCTTCGCCAGCCTTAATATCGGCAGCCTGGTAGTTTTTACCGTCATCACTCAGCAACACTTTCTCATCTTTGGTGCTTTGTACAGTAAGGCTAATCCAGCTTGCATCATCAGCCGGAGGAAGGTTGCCAGTGTTGCCACCACCTGTATTGCCTCCGGTGTTACCGGTATTGCCCCCCGTGTTTCCCCCTGTGTTGCCGCCGCTTGTACCACCGCCCGTATTGCCAGGTCCGGTATTTCCTGTTCCTTCTGTTTTTGCCTGGTTCCAGCCTTTTGTAATAGCGGCAACCCTGTCTCTCTTTGCAGGGTGAGTAGCACTGGCACGGTCAGAAGCGATAGCTGTTATTGCAGCAACGGATTCGTTTAAGGTAGCTCCCAGTTTTTGCATTACATATCCGGAGAAAGCATCTGCTTCTATTTCCTTTGGTGGTGTGCTGCCGCTTCCGCTGATGGTGTGATTATAGTAATGATGGCCCATTTCGTGAGCCAGCACACTGATGGATGCCCACTTTGTGGAGGCATAGGCATCAATATCTTCCAGGAAGTTATTATCGTAAATAATCCACCTTATTTTATTAATAATTGTGGCATAGGCATTACGGATACCGTTTTGTTCTTTTACACTGAAGTTTTCTGTCCAGTGGATCGTATCCTTCATGTTGTTGATAATCTGCTTGGCTTCGTAAACAGACTGAAAATTTGTTTTTAGCAAAGACCGGGGTGGTACTTTAAAACCGCAACCGGTTACTTTCTGCCCGTTTGTGTACAGGTATGATGACACGAATGCAATAAAGAAAAAAAGTTTTTTCATAACCATGTTTTATCTTTTATAAAAGTAGGAATTCAAATGATGCAAAAATATTTTTAATGTGTTTTTGAAATAAAACCCTGCTTTATTTGAACTACATTTGCGGCAAAACTGACCATATGAAGAATACTCCTTTTACACATAAGCATATTACTCTCGGGGCCAAAATGGCTGAATTTGCAGGGTACAATATGCCTATTTCTTACACGGGGATTAACGACGAACATGCAGCCGTACGGAAAAACGCCGGAGTGTTTGACGTAAGTCACATGGGAGAATTTATTCTTAAAGGTGAAAATGCACTTGATCTTATACAACGGGTAACCAGTAATGATGCATCAAAATTAAAAGCTGGACAGGCCCAATACAGTTGCCTGCCCAATAATGAGGGTGGCATAGTGGATGACCTGCTGGTATATTGTATTGAAGAAAATAACGTTTACATGCTGGTGGTAAACGCCTCTAATATTGAAAAAGACTGGAACTGGATAAGCGACCATAACACCAGCGATGTGGAGATGCATAACATTTCTGCAAAAACGGCATTGCTGGCTGTGCAAGGCCCGAATGCCACAAAAATTCTGCAGCCGCTTACCGAAATGGATATCCTGAACCTGAAGTACTACACTTTCGTTAAAGGAACTTTTGCGGGTGTTGATAATGTATTAATCAGTGCAACAGGTTACACCGGGGCGGGTGGAGTTGAGATATATTTTGAAGATAAAAATGATGACGCCAATAAAATCTGGGAGGCCATTTTTACCGAAGGAACACCACAGGGGTTAAAGCCGATTGGACTTGGCGCAAGAGATACGCTCAGGCTTGAAATGGGCTTCTGTCTTTACGGAAATGACATCGATGACACCACATCACCTATTGAGGCGGGCCTGGGCTGGATAACCAAGTTTACTAAAGAGTTTACATCGAAAGAAATATTTGTACAGCAAAAAACTGAAGGTGTAACAAGAAAATTAGTTGGGTTTGAGATGATTGAAAAAGGCATTCCCCGCCATGGCTATGAAATAAAGGATTTTGAAGGCGCAACTATTGGTCATGTCACATCGGGCACCCAATCGCCCAGTTTGGGAAAAGCAATAGGAATGGGTTATGTAAGCACAGCCTTTTCTGCAATTGACACAGAGATCTATATCAAGGTGAGAGATAAACTGCTGATGGCAAAAGTGGCAAAGATTCCATTCTCTTAATATTATTTTGAATAAGACGAACGTATTTCTTACCTCATACTTCTAACTTGTTCAGATGCCCGTAATACACATTACCACATTTATTGCAGCTCCGGTTGAAGTGGTTTTCGACCTGAGCCGTCACATTGGTTTGCATAAAGAATCAATGGCAAATTATGGAGAAGAGGCTGTAGCCGGAACAAGAATGGGACTCATTGAAAAAGAGGAAACAGTTACCTGGAAAGCAAAACACTTTTTTAAAACCAGGCTGTTGAGGGTGAAGATTACAGAAATGAAAAAGTATGAACTGTTCACAGACGAGCAACTGGATGGCGACTTTAAAGTAATGAAACACGAACACCACTTTAAACCCTGCGATAACGGTACGATAATGATTAATATTTTTTATTATGAAGCTCCTGCCGGTTTTGTGGGCTATCTTCTCAATAGCTTTTATCTTGGCAGGTATCTTCACCACTTGCTTGAGCAGCATGTTGATTTAATTAAAAAAACAGCGGAATCTGGCCGATGGAAAATATTGCTGAATAAATAACGTTACTGTTTTTTTACCCCCGAACCATTATTTTTGCAGCAGTATATGAGTAACAAGCCTTTCCTCCACACCTGTATTTCTCCGGCCCTCCTGCATTTGTATGATTTAAGCAACAGTGTAGTTGTGATTATTGATGTTTTCCGGGCTACATCCACTATTGCGTCGGCTTTGCATAATGGCGCAAAAGCTGTTATACCTGTTGATTCTGTCCCCAAAGCGATAGAAATAAGTAAACGGATTGACGGCATTGCCGCCGGCGAAAGAGACGGTATGATTGCCGAAGGTTTGAAGCACGGAAATTCACCGCTGGAATACCCAAGAGAATTTATTGAAAACAAAACATTGGTGCTTACCACCACAAACGGCACACGACTGCTGCAAATGGCTCTGGATAAAAACGCCGATGCCATTGTTTCTGGTTCTTTCCCCAACTTAACCGCAGTGTGTGATTACTTGTTACAACAAAATAAAAATGTGGTGCTCGGTTGCGCCGGATGGAAAGACAGGTTTAATCTTGAAGACACATTATTTGCAGGTGCCGTCATCAGCAACATAAAGAAGAATTTTGAAATTCGTTGCGACAGTTCATTAATGGCGGAAACAATGTATGCCAAACAAAAAAACAAACTGCTTGAGTTTGCGCCACAACTCACACACTATCACAGGCTGGTAGAGCGGTTTGGATTAATAGAAGACATCAGGTTCTGTCTTACACCTGATGTGGCCAATATATTACCTGTATATACTGACGGGAAACTGATTTCGAAATAACAGGAATAACCTTCTAAGATACTTCTTTTTCCTTGCACAGAGGCTCAATAAAATTTATTTTTTATTTATCTCAATTTGCAAGGAAGTCCGCTTTACATTCTTTTACATTTGCAGGTTATCCCTTTTTGATTACAGATATAACAACGGCCACAATCTGCAATCCCTAATATAAAAATGTAAATCACTTTGGCTTTACCGCATCTTGTAAAGTATGTTTACACACATGGAACCGATGAGGTAATCCGGCGTGGAAAAAAAATCCATGCAATCGGGTTTGCAGAACTGGTGGAGTATGATGATTTATTTGGTTCGGCTGTCTTCAGGGTTAAAGATGACAGCTACGCCACTTTTTATAAAGTCTATATACAGAAGTTTAAAGATCCCAGGGGAATGTCGCTGCGTTGTACTTGTCCTTATAACCTTGGCGATATTTGCAGGCATGAGGCGGCCTCACTCTTTCAGTTACAGGAAATGCTCGACAGGGGTCACCTGCAGTCTGAAGACATAAAATATGATCAGCGGCATACTGTTGCCAAAATGAAAATCATCGACCTTAAAACATTGCGGGTGCTTTCGTCTCCCGAAACAATGGCCGATGCTGAAACTTACCTGCGGACACACAAAGCCAGCATTGACTTTTCTGAGAATGAAACAGTAAAAGCAACCGTAAAACTTCATGGTCAGGAATACAAGGTAATCATCCGCAAGAATGACGAAAGAAACTTTGACACCAGTTGCGATTATGAAGACGAAACCCATCCTTTGTGCCTCCCCAAGGTTATAGTCTTTCTTCAGCTGTTAAACATACACGGCGCTAACTATTTCGACAGTATCCGCAATTGGGATAAAGAAAAAAATAAGCTGCTCGAAGCTTATGGCTATTCGCTGAACGATGACCTTGCCGGAAAATTTGAATTTGCCTATAAAGAAGGCAAACCATTTTTGAGGGTGCTTGACCCATCAATTAAACGGGTGGCTCCTGTAGCTGCGCCGGCAAGACCTGTTTTGTTGCCGATAAAAGAGAAAGAAGAAAAGAAAGATGTGCCGGTAAAGCAGGATGAACCCAAACAAACTGAATATACTCACCGGCTGGGTGTTGTTTTTAATTTTAATAAGAAGAACTATCCGTCATTTACTGTTGATGTAATAACCGGAGAAGTTAATGATGCCCAGAATGCTTTTGCGGGTAAGGTGGAGAAACTTGATATAAGCCGGTATGTGAATACAGAAACACTTCCGGAAAATGACCGGGAGTCATTGGCAATGCTTCGCAAAGTACAGGAAGCTGAAATAAATAAATACATCAGCCGCAACTCCCCCTTTTCAGGAATTTGGGAAAACATTATTCATCATGAAGACGATGACCTGCCTGGCGAAACCAAAGAACTGATAGCAGAATACCTGTTGCCAAAACTCAAAAAGATTTTTACTTTCTTTGAAAACAGCCCGTTTGTTTTTTTGTTGCCAGAGGCGAAAACATTCAAGACAAACAACCTTGAGCCGCTTCAATTACTGGCCGAAGATGCAAAACCGCATTTCCTTGTTAAAGGCCCGGCCGCTGATAACAAACACAACAGCATTCACTGCCGTGTAAAGATTGGTATTTCTGAATACGACCTTGGAGATAATGAAGCACCAAGTCCATTATTTTTCCTGTATAATCATCAATTGCATCTGTGGCAGAGCAATGAAGTTATTCACCTGGTGGATGAGTTTTTACCGTCTGGCAAAAAAGACATCAACAGAGAAGAATGGAATAAAAGTTTGAACAGTTTTATTCTGCCACTGACAAAGGAATATAAGGTTGATTTTGATAAAAGCCTGGTGCAGGAAATAAAAGAAGGGAACCCCGAGGTCAACCTCTTTTTAATGGAGAAAGGAGAGTTTCTTGTTTTTCAGCCATCTTTTAATTATAAGGGCTACGAAACAAAGGCAAAAGACAGGGATGAGGTAATAGTGCCGCACGGAGATAAAGTGATAATCGTTCACCGCAACAGAGAAAAAGAACTTGAGTTCATTCAAAAACTGCAGAACCTTCACAGCAATTTTGCTTACAATGAAGACTCTGGCACACTGGCATTGAAAGGGGCAGATGTGCTAAAGAATAACTGGTTCTTTTTGTTTGTAGATGCGATGAATGACATCAAAGTTCCGGTGTTTGGTTTCGAGGCATTGAAAAATTTCCGCTTCAACACTGCAAAACCGCAGACCAAAATATTCATCAGCAGCAATACTGACTGGTTTGATGCAAAAGTGGATATTGTTTTTGGCGATCAAAGAGTAACTATAGCAGAAGTAAAAAGAGCCCTTGCCAATAAACAGCAATTTGTGCAGCTGAACGATGGCACCCTTGGTATCTTGCCTGAAGAATGGTTGAAAAAGTATTCTTTGCTTTTCAGGGTTGGTGAAGGCAAGGCTGATTCCCTGAAACTGTCCCGCTATCATCTTAGTGTGGTGGATGAGCTGTATGAGATGCGTGACGAGGAAGAACTGGTAGTACAACTCGAAGCAAAATATGAAACACTGCGGCAGCTGCATAAAATAAAGGAAATTGCCCCGTCCGATCATTTGCAGGGTGTGTTGCGGCCTTACCAGGTAGCCGGCTATCAATGGCTTAATTATCTGAAAGAAATAAACTGGGGCGGCATATTAGCCGATGATATGGGTTTGGGTAAAACTGTGCAGGCCCTTTCATTTTTGGAACATTTCAGAATAACTGAAGGAAAACTGAAAGCATTGGTTGTTTGCCCCACCACACTTATCTACAACTGGGAAAATGAAATAAAAAAATTTACACCTGAGCTTACTTATAAAATTCATCATGGCGGGCAGCGTACAAGGATAAAAGACGAATTGACAGATCATGATATAACCATCACCACATACGGGACACTGCGAAGCGACATTAAACTGCTGATGAGTGTGGATTTTGATTATGTGATACTTGACGAAAGCCAGGCTATTAAAAACCCGGCCAGTAAAGTAACGAAGGCTGCTTGCCTGCTGAATGCAAAGAACAGGCTTTGCATGAGCGGTACACCACTGCAGAACAATACGTTTGATATTTTTGCCCAGATGAACTTTCTTAATCCCGGTATGCTGGGCACTATGGAATTTTTCAGGCAGGAGTTTGCCATTCCAATTGATAAATTTGGTGAACAGGACAGAAAGGAGCATCTCCGTAAAATTTTATATCCTTTTATTCTTCGCCGGACAAAAGAACAGGTGGCAAAAGATCTGCCCGAAAAGCAGGAAATGATACTGTTCTGCGAAATGGAAGAAAAACAGCGCAGCATTTATGATGCTTACAGGAACGATTTCCGCAACCAGATATTGGGTTCTATAGAAACACAAGGAATACAGCGTTCACAACTTACCATTTTGCAAGGGCTGATGAAGTTGCGGCAGATTTGTGATTCTCCCGCAATACTCAACGAACAGGAAAAATTTGACAACCACTCCATCAAGCTGGATGAGCTGGCAAGGGAATTAAGCGAAGACATGGGCGACCACAAGGCACTGATATTTTCACAGTTCCTGGGCATGCTGGCCCTTATAAGGGAAAAACTTACCGAGTTGGGGATTAAGTATGAATATTTTGATGGCAGTACCTCTGCTCCCGACAGGGAGAAAGCCATTCAAAGTTTTCAGAACAATGATGAAGTGAGGGTGTTTCTTATTTCACTGAAGGCAGGTGGCGTGGGACTTAACCTTACCGCTGCGGATTATGTGTATATTGTTGACCCATGGTGGAACCCTGCTGTAGAACAACAGGCCATTGACCGTACACACCGCATTGGCCAGACAAAAAACATTTTTGCCTACCGCATGATTTGTAAGGATACTATCGAAGATAAAATTCTGCAACTACAGGAAAAGAAACGGGCATTAGCAAAAGACATCATCTCAGACGATACCACATTTGTTAAGTCGCTGACGAAGGAAGATGTGGAATATTTATTCAGTTAAATCCTTTTGATATCCAAAAAAGAACAGGTACGATTTGCAGCGATTTTACCGGAATACCATTTTGCCTTGCGGGGATAAATTGGGGCAGCTTCTTCATTACTCTCATCGCTTCTTTTTCCATACCATATCCGATGTTTGTCAAAACGGTGGCGCTTATCTTTCCTACAGTATCAAATAATAAAGCAACCTGCACAGTGTATTTACCTTCAGGTGCCCCATTTTGAACTGGTACAGCCGGGTTAAGGTTTTGCTCAATAAAAGTT
>CALLZY010000070.1 GCA_937858715.1 uncultured Chitinophagaceae bacterium
TCTGTAATCTCCCTCGGATTGTTTTTTAATAGTCGCTGTATCTTCAGTGTATCCACGGCCATTTGCGGAATGGCAGATTCCGGCACATTTACTTCTTTTAGTGTTGCAGGTATGCCACATGCCTTAATGATCTGCCTTATTTTTTCTACTCCTGCATAAGCCATTTCTTCGTCAGTGGCTTTTTTGTCACAACCTAATGCAGTAGCAACCCCGGCATATTTTCTTGTTGCCGCAGGAATATTAAATTCCATTACGTAAGGCAGCAGCAACGCATTGCTTAAACCATGCGGCAAGTGAAACATACTTCCTAAAGGATAACTAAGTGCATGAACACCGGCAGTATTCACAGGGCCAAGGCAAAAACCACCCAGCAAACTTCCCATCGCCACTTTTTCTCTGGCCCCGATATTGCTGCCATCCTTTACGGCAGTTTCAATATGTGCTGCAATCAGACGCATACCTTCGTATGCAAACATATCAATGAATGGCTGTGAAAATTTATTAGTGTAAGCCTCAAGACAATGCGTTAAGGCATCCAGGCCAGTTGCTGCCGTTATGGCTGGCGGAACACTTACAGTAAGCAGCGGGTCAACATAAACAATATCCGGCACCAAATACGGACTTATAATTCCCTTCTTCTGGTTTTCATCATCCACCAAAATAGCATTTGGCGATACTTCACTACCTGTACCAGAAGTTGCAGGTACACAAATCAATTTCTTTCTCCTTCCTTTTAACAACCCTATACCCACATAATCCTTCAGTTGTTGTTCATTCTCCAATTGTGCGGCAACCAGTTTGGCAATATCCAGCACACTACCCCCGCCAATTCCTATTACTACATCAGGATTGAATGGAGCTACCTTTTGCATTAACTTCTCAAAATCGTTGAAAGATGGTTCAGCAACAATTGACGTATCAGTTAATACTTCAATCTTTCTCTTTTGCAAGCTTTCAACAAAAGAAGATAATGTGTTTCTCAGTGGTTCTATTGTTGCAATAAAAACCTTTGAAGGCTTTATTTCAAGTACATCATTTACCAGCTGAGGTAAAGTGCCAGTGCCAAAAACCAATTTCCCGGGGAAGAATATTTTAAAAAAATCTTGCGTCATTCGATATGTTTAAATAGCCGCATCCAACGGATACTTTGGTAACATTAACTGCTCCACATCCACCGGCTTTATTTCCAGTCTTTCACACCATGTTATAAAACTGTCATGTATTTCATCCAAAGTCTTCTTTTGTTCCGGTGTTAACTCAAGGGCAGTAGCCCTGCTAATAGTACGCACTGGTAATCCCCTTTTGCGCAAAAAATACTTTGCACTCATTGGATAAGCAATATGTATCAGCGGATCAACCCTGGTAATTTCGCTTTGTAGCCATTTAACTTCCTCTTGCTTCTCCGGGTTATTGGCATTATTAACCATCCACACCAAGACCTCCGGGTAGAAATTACCACTGATGCTGCTCATGCCTTTTGCCCCCATCTGCAAACTATACATGGCATTAGGTGAATGAGCATCATAAAATTCAAAACTGCTGCTGGCAGTTTTCACTACTTCGAGTTTCGCTTTCACATTTTCCAGGTTGATAGAAGTGTCTTTATGATATACAAACCGGTTGGAGGACAGCAATGTCTTAAAAACTTCCGTACCTAAAATTCTTTTGTAAGGCGCCGGGCACTCGTACATTCCCAAAGGAATATTACCGGTAAGCCTGAACATATGCTCAAAGTTTCTCAGCAGCACATCATCCGCATCATCAACATTGGCATAGTGACCGGTAATCAGAATAGCAGCAGCAATCCCGGTATCATTAATCTTCTTAGTAAACTCTGCCTTATCATTTATTGTCAACCCAAATGATGATGTGGCTACAACCGGCACTCTTCCATTAACATGCCTTACCACATGCTGCGTTAATTCAAGTCTTTCATCCTCAGTAATACTGTACATCTCACTGCTGAGGCAGTTGGCAAAAAAACCTTGCACCCCGGCAGCAAGGTAGAAATCTATTAGCCGGCTTACTGCATCCAAATCAACCTTTGCCTTCAGGTTGAAGGGAGTAATCATCACCGGCACAAACTTTTTTGCTTCCATATTACTCAACAGTATTTAACAGTTCACCAATACCATCTATTGATACAGAAATTACATCGCCACTTTTTAAAGTAAAACTATTTTCCGGCACCAG
>CALLZY010000071.1 GCA_937858715.1 uncultured Chitinophagaceae bacterium
AAAGTAGTTATCGTTTGCTTGCCTGCATTAATAAGATCGGGGTCTTCATCCCCCTCAACCGGAAAAGGTCCGATTCCAAGCAATCCATTTTCGCTTTGCAACACCACATTTACCCCATCAGGAATATAATTGGCCACCAGTGTGGGAATACCTATGCCCAGGTTTACATAATAACCATCTTTCAGTTCCCTTGCAATGCGCTGCGCTATTTGTTCTTTCGTTAATGCCATGGTTAGAATTTGAAAATTATCATTTAAAAAAATCCATTATCAACTCTTCTTCCTCACTGTTTTCTGTTCAATTCTTTTTTCGTAATCAGTTCCCTGGAAAATGCGGTGAATATAGATGCCGGGAGTATGAATAAAATTCGGATCCAGTTGTCCTGCGGGAACAAGTTCTTCTACTTCGGCAATGGTTATTTTTCCGGCCATTGCCATCAGCGGGTTAAAATTGCGGGCAGTTTCCTTATAAATCAGGTTGCCTTCTGTATCGCCCTTCCAGGCTTTTACGATGGCAAAGTCTGCTTCGAGTGCATACTCGAGCAAATGCTCTTTACCATTAAACATTCTGGTTTCTTTGCCTGTTGCCACTTCCGTTCCGGCCCCGGCCGGGGTGTATATGGCAGGCATTCCATACCCGGCTGCCAGGCAACGGGTGGCCAATGTGCCCTGTGGTATCAATTCCACCTCCAGTTCACCACTTAATAATTGTCTTTCAAACTCGGCGTTCTCGCCCACATAAGAGGAAATCATCTTCTTCACCTGCTTCTGCTGAAGCATCAGGCCAATACCGAAATCATCCACACCGGCATTGTTAGAGATACAGGTAAGATTCTTTACCCCAAGTTTTACTAAAGCGTTTATTGAGTTTTCGGGAATACCACAGAGACCAAAACCACCAATCATTAATACTGATCCGTCCGTAACGCCGTGCAGGGCTGCAGCGGCGTTGGCTACAACTTTATTCATATAGCAAGCGATTTAAACTGCTGTAAAAGTAGAACATTAATACATCTGAATAAAACCTGAATGAAATGTTCTTTACAAAGCAACCGGAATAATCTTTCTTTTCCTTTTGATAACAGTATCTTTTGCCGGTACTGATTGCTGAGATTGCAGCTTCTTAATTGTATCGCCCCGTGAAAGTGAATCCGCCTTTTTCAAAGAATCCAGCCGATGGAGAGAATCCTTCTTTGCAAGGGAATCCGTTAAAGCAGGTTTGGCCTGGTCTGCTGCCGGCCTTACACTGATTGAATCAAGTACAGCTTTCAGCATTTCAGGGTGCCGCTTATAATAGAGAAAACTCTTATTGAATTTTTCTTCTGTGATGTGGTGAATGGCATAAACTGAATCATAGAGTTTTTTTACTGCCGAATCCCTAACCAGCAAAGGGTCTTTGGGCATCATATAATTTGTAACAAGTATGTCGGCCCGCATCATATCCCACATTACCTCCTCCATCTTATCGGGTGGTAAAACACCGGAAGGCACTTTATTTTTACGGTTACAGGCAGTCAGCATCACTACTGCAAATACAATAAGGCTCAACTGTTTCATTTCAATTCCTTGTAGGCATTTGCATTTGTGATATCAATCTTTGAGAGCATTTCTTTTGCCCTGCTCTTCTGTTCAGCAGTTGCCTTGCTGAAAACTTTTACCAGTTCGTTACTTTTTCCCTGCATAAAAAATTGCAGGATCATAGAATTGGGATTTTCAGTATTCAGCACATTGAGATAGTTCAAACAATTAAGGATGCCGGTACGGCCTGCTTCTTCGTTTTCATAAAAAACATCCATGCCGCTGCGGTAGTAAGCATAAACAGCATCATGTATGAGGGCAAACCGGTTATTGTTCAGGTTTTCGGCCAGCCAGTAACGGTTACGCTGGCTTTCAAATGATTTCCAGCCGGAAATACTGCTGTTTTCGGGGGCGTTGTTTACGATGTTCCATGCTTTTTGAAAATACACATCACCACCCCTTTGCGAAAAAGAATTATAGTCAAAGCCCAGTATCAGGTTTGCATAATATGCCAATACTGCGGTGATATTGGCCGTAAGCGGATCGTTGCCCTGTACCCTGTTCTCATTAAATTCTATTGGCTGAAACTCCTGGTATTTAAACACCAGGTTGTCGTCAAGAAAGTTAATTATCGGCGACTGGTAATCGGTATTATAAACCGGCCGTGCCGCCTGAACGGTAAGCTTGCCTTTGAATACATTGCCGCCCATATCTTCTCCAATAGTAATCAGGAAACTGCATTGAATCTTCTCATTTTGCTGAAACCCATCATTCGTCCACTTGCGGGTGTTCATGAAATTCGTCAGTTGTGTTTGCAGTGTCTGAAATATTTTTTTATCAACCTGCGTACTTACTTTGCTCGTAAGAACCGATATTCTTGCCTGGAGTTCCTGGCTGCCCGATTGCATCGCAACACCTGCGAGTAAAATGAAAAGCAAAAACTTTTTAAGCATAATGTAAGCGGATTATTGTATCAATAATATCTTTAGCAACTTCCTGTTTTGGTTTCGAAGGAAAGTTTATTTCCTCGCCACCTTTTCCGAAAATAGTAATCTTATTTGTATCGTGTCCGAATCCTGCACCTTCGTCGTTTAACGAATTGAGCACAATCATATCTGCATTCTTTCCTTTCAATTTTGCGATAGCATTTGCTTTCTCATCAGATGTCTCCAGCGCAAAACCTGCAAGTACCTGATGTTCCTTTTTGTTCTCACCAAGACTTTTCAGGATATCTTTCGTTTTTGTAAGTTCAATTGTTAACGAGCCCTCCGTTTTTTTTATTTTTTGCTTTGCCACCGTTACCGGTGTATAATCAGCCACAGCGGCAGCCATTATTGCAAGGTCACATTTTTCAAACACTGACAGGCAGGCATCAAACATTTCTGCTGCAGTAGTTACCTGTATTTTACGGATGCCCGGATTCACATCAGCACCTGATGCAGGGCCCAGCACCAGCGTAACATCAGCACCTCTTTTTGCCAGTTCATTTGCAATAGCCACTCCCATCTTACCGGAAGAATGGTTTCCAATGAAACGAACAGGGTCTAATGGTTCGTATGTCGGCCCGGCAGTTACCAATGCCTTTTTCCCGTACAATGGAGACGACTCCTTACTGGCCAAAAAAAAACCGGATTCAAGAAAACTGACAATTGCTTCCGGTTCAGCCATACGGCCTTCACCGTTTAAGCCGCTTGCCAGATCCCCTTTGTCAACCGGAATAACTTTGCAGCCGTAAGACTCAATCTTTTCCAGGTTTGACTTAGTAGCGGGATGCTTCCACATATCTTCATCCATTGCCGGTGCCACAGCTACAGGGCATGTGGCGGAAAGATATGTCGTAAGCAAAAGATTGTCGCAAATGCCATTTGCCATTTTGGCCAAAGTATTACAGCTAAGCGGAGCAATAAGCATTGCATCGGCCCAGCGGCCCAGCATTACATGATTGGCCCAGCTTTGCTCATCAAACAAATCAACTAAAACAGGTTTTTTGCTTAGTGTGGAAAGAGTAAGTGTAGAAACGAAATCTTTGGCTGCCGGGGTCATCATTACCTGAACTTCTGCACCAGCTTTCACAAATAACCTAACCAGGTTATTCGCTTTATAAGCTGCAATGCTTCCAGTTATTCCCAGGATGATTTTTTTCCCTTGTAGCATAGCAGTTCAAAAATACAGTTTATAAAGAAAAAGTGGCCGGTTTAAACCAGCCACCCTGAATATATTAACAATCTGTCTGAAATCAGATCAGCTGAATAACTCATCTTCTCCCTTTCTGAAATACACTTTGTCATCCATAAACTCCTGTGTTGCCAAAAGAGCAGGATTAGGCATCCTTTCATATGCTCTGGAAATTTCAATTTGCTCTTTGTTCTCATGAATTTCTTCCAGGCTGTCGGTATGGCTGGCAAACTCTTCCAGTTTGTTATGCAGTTCCTCTTTCAGGGAAATATTAATCTGGTTTGCCCTTTTGCCAACTATTGAAATCGACTCATAGAGATTACCTGTTTTTGCTTTAATATCCTCAAGGTTGCGGGTTTCAACATTGTTGGTGATTCCGGCACTAAGCTGGCGTCTTAGTTTGCTCATCTTTTAAAATTTTAATATTGGTTTGCGATTGTTGTAAGAAATTGTCGGAGTCCTTTTTCAATTTACTGTCAGGAAACCTGTCTGTAAACTCATGACATTCATTAATCACCTGCTCAAATCTTTCCACTTTCTTTTCTTCCACACTCATTTCAGCATAGCGAAAATATGATTTTATAACCCAAAGTTTGTATTCATCTGCCTTGAGAGATTCCGGATAATCGTTAAGCAACGTTGTAAAGGCCACTCCTGCCGCCCTGAACTGGCTCAAATCGTAATAAAGCACCGCACTTTTATAATCTTTTGTTTCCAGTTTTGCCCGGCATTTATCTATAATCTCGTTAGCCTCTTTTATTCTTGGAGAGCCGGGATGAGTATTAATAAACACCTGCATCATACCAATAGCTTTTTGTGTATTGGTTTGGTCCAGTTCCGGTTTGGGCGATTGTTTATAATACGAATAAGCCCTCATATAATCTACTTCCTCAGCTTTTGTGCTGTTCGGAAATATTTCCAGGTAACTCTTAAACAGGTTTTCTGCATTCATGTAATCGGCCTGGTTATAGGCACAATAGGCATATTTGTAATAAATGTCTTCAAATTCTTTACCCGTTTTATAATAAGGCATTATGTCCTCATAAATAGTTTGGGCCTTGGTGTATTTCTTTTTTACATAAAACTGCTCGGCGATACGGAGCTTGTATGCAGGGTCAGGATTTTTTAAAATCTTGGTCAGGCTCTTGCTGCGGCTGCAGCCAGCCAGAAAAAACATCGCTATTATTATCCAGAAGTATCGCATAAAAAGGATTGCAAAGTTAACGGATGAGGGCAAAACTTACGCAAAAAACATAAAGCGCCAAAAACTGGCAGTTAAGGTTTTGATAAACTGACAGTTATCTGGCTTTTACATAAAAAAACCTCCCGAAGAATCGGGAGGTTTCTATCAGCAAAAAGTATAAACTTAATTTTTACGCAGATTTGGATGCGGAGGCTCGATAGTGTTAGGTCCATCTTCGCCTTCAGCAGCTACACGCAGGTCAACTGTGTTGCAGTCGCCGCCTTCCTGACCGTAGTTGAAGATGAAGCGGTCGCCATTGATACCTTCTTTATCCACCATGTAATTGATTACTGCATTTACATGATCCCAGCTTAACTGCTGCTCTTTCTTGTTAGAAGAGCAATAGCCGATAACCACCACTTTACATCCTGGATTGTTACGCATTTTAGCAGCTACAGTTGAAAGAACTGCTTTTGCATCATCAGCCAGTTTGTTAGAATTAGCTTTGAAGGCAACACTTGGTAATGCTCCCATCAGTTCAGCACAAGTTTTCTCAACAACCGGAGGATTTTTGCAGCATTCTGGATCCGGGCATTTACCAACACCATCAGCATCAACAGGCTGGCAATAAGTAGGAGTGATAAGTTCTTTATCCTTACAATCAGGAACACCATCACCATCAGTATCCTGAGATACACCATGGCTGTCAACAGGGCAACCTGCAGGTGTTTGCTCAAGGTCAAACTGGTCAGTTACACCGTCACCATCAGTATCAGGCAGAACCGGCTTAGGCAGTTTCATCAAACGAGGATTGCGGATTTCGCTGTAAGCATAATCCAGTGGGTTCATCCACCACAGTGGTTCAACTGATTTTGCACCAAGGTTGATATTCAGACCAAGGCTGAGGTAGTTGTATGAGTCAAAATCACGGGTTTGAACTGCGTCACCCCATGCATGTTCCTGCCAGCGCTGGCCATCCAGTAAGTCATCCTTAATGAATGTCCACCTGTCTTCCAGAGCAAGATTCAGCCTGTTAGAAAGTTTGAAAGCAACACCCATACCTACAGTTCCTGAAGGTTTGAAAGTATCTCCAAACAATTTAGGACGGCGTTCGCCATGATTTTCTGCAGGAGACTCGTAAGAATCATCCAGCAAATTTTTCAGCTCTTTCCGTTTAGACCTGCGGTCTGTATAAGGAGACTGAGCAATTGTTGAATAATCGTATTTCAGATTGTTGTTCTTAGAGTTCAGTGCATTTACTTTAGTGTCGTAGATGCTTCCGCCGATACCGGCAAAACCATAAACATTGAAGCCTGTTTTTGATTTATGGAAACGTACGTTGTTAAGTGTAACAACACCTTCTAATGATAAATCCTGAACAACTGTTTTATAGTTATAGAAAACAGGATCAGCTCTTTGTCCAACACCCAGTTTTGAAACATACTGGATTGGTCCTGCCGGAGTACGGTAAGGAGCAAAATAACCAGCATCATACAAAGGAGTGTTTTTCTTGTAATTTTCTGCAATTCTCCAATGCTGGCCTTTACCAATACCATACATATACTCTAAACGCATAGAAAAGATGTAACCGAAAGCTTTTCTAACATGGGCACCAAAGCCTGGGGAAAGGAATTTTGCGGGGATATCGCCACTCACCTGGAAAAGTCCGCCCTTAATACCAATTTCCCATTGGTTGCGGGGTTTAGCAGGGAAGTTATACTGTCCGCTTAAGAATTCCTGATGCTGAGGCATTCTCTTTTCAGGAATCTGAGTGGAATCATAGTATGTCCCGATTTTTGTTTGAGATAAGGCACTAACCACAGTAAATAACATCACTGCAGCCAGTAATAAATACTTTTTGCTTGCCATAACTAAGAATTAGATTGTGAAACAATGTCCAAATAATAAGCAAAAATAGAAACTACCGATTAATAACCAAAATTTTATATAATTAATTGCTTTCTTTGCCTGTTATTTTTCAATTACTTAGTCCATTTTTGGCCATTATTTGTTGCATCACCGAATAATTATTTTTTTGCCCGTAAATTGCCCTCCGTATTAATGAAATTACCCACCGACCTTTTAAAAGCAGAGTTGCAGGTATTTGAGACCCGCTTTAAAGATGCAGTTCGCAGCAATGCCCCGCTGCTTGATAGGATTATGAGGTATATTGTAAAACGGAAAGGGAAGCAGTTAAGACCCATGTTCGTTCTTCTTTCCGCCAAACTAAATGGAGAAATAAACGAACCGGCATACAGGGCTGCATCTTTGGTCGAACTGCTTCATACTGCGACACTTGTGCATGACGACGTGGTGGACGACTCTATGGAACGAAGAGGATTTTTCTCACCATACGCCTTGTGGAAGGCAAAGGCTAATGTACTCATCGGTGACTACCTGCTGGCAAAAGGGCTGTTGTTGTCTTTAGACAATAATGATCACCAGATACTTCATATTCTTTCTGATGCTGTAAGAAAAATGAGTGAAGGAGAACTTCTTCAACTCGAAAAAGCCAGGAGCCTGAACCTGAAAGAAGATATCTATTATGAAATAATAAGAAACAAAACGGCTTCATTGCTTGCTTCGGCCTGCGCTGCCGGCGCATGGAGTACATCTCAAAATGAAGAAATAACAGAAAGAATGCGGCTGTTTGGTGAAAAAACAGGCATGGCCTTTCAGATAAAAGATGACCTGTTTGATTATGCCAGTGAAAATGTGGGCAAGCCAACCGGTAACGATATCAAAGAAAAAAAATTAACCCTGCCACTTATCTATACCCTCAATAATATTGACAAGGAAACAAAACGAAAAATCATCTATATCGTTAAAAACAACAATAACGACAAGCAAAAAGTAAAATGGGTGATTGAGCAGGTGGAAAGAACCGGTGGTATCTCTTACGCAATCGAAAAAATGAACCTCTTTAAAAACGAAGCCCTGTCTGTCCTGAATCAGTTTCCTGAAAGTGATGCCCGTGAAGGTCTGAAAGACATGGTTCTTTTTGTTACAGACAGAAAATACTAACGTCTGCTGTCCGAAATACTATAAACCACAGCTAATGGAAAAAAGATGGACAATTCTGAAAGCAGATGAAAAGGCTGTAAAATCACTGCAGGATTCGTTGAAAATACATCCTGTTATTTGCAAAGTCCTTGTGCAGCGGGGTATCACAAGCTTCGACAATTCAAAACAGTTTTTTCGCCCGCAACTCAGTGACCTCCACAATCCATGGCTGATGAAAGACATGGAAAAAGCTGTTGACCGGATTACTGCCGCCGTTAACACCAGGGAAAAAATACTTGTATTCGGCGACTACGATGTTGATGGCACTACAGCAGTGGCCAGTATGTACTGCTTTATCAAGAAAATTCATCCTTATACAAGTTTCTATATACCGCATCGCTATCGTGAGGGTTATGGTGTCAGTAAGGCTGGTATTGACTTTGCAAAAGATAATGGCATCACCCTGATAATATCACTCGATTGCGGTATTAAGTCGGCCGACCTGATTGCTTATGCTAAAGACCTGGGGATTGATTTTATTGTTTGCGACCACCATTTGCCCGATAATATCATTCCGCCGGCAGTTGCAATCTTGAACCCAAAACAGGAAGACTGTCCTTACCCTTACAAAGAACTTTGCGGATGTGGTGTTGGGTTTAAACTGATGCAGGCATTAACAGAAAGATTGGGACTACACCCGGATTCTGCTTTTCAATACCTTGACCTGCTGGCTACAGCCATTGCAGCAGATATTGTGCCGATGACAGGAGAAAACAGGATACTGGCTTATCATGGTTTGATAAAAGCAAATCAAAATCCCAACAACGGCATTAAAGCACTGGCAAAACTCAGCGGACTGGTACAGGAACTGCACATTACCAACCTTGTGTTTATGATAGCACCAAGGGTGAATGCTGCTGGCAGAATGGACGATGCTTCAAAAGCAGTGGAGATGTTCATTGCTGAAACAGAAGAAGAAGCTATGAGCTATGCAGAAATGCTGCACAGTGATAATACGGACAGGAAAGAAGCCGATAAAACCATTACAGAAGAAGCCCTGGCACAAATAACCGATAAAGAAGAATGGAAGAGCAGAAAATCAACTGTCGTATTTCAGCCACACTGGCACAAGGGAGTAGTAGGCATTGTAGCTTCCCGTTTAATTGAAACCTGGTACAGGCCAACTATCGTATTAACACAATCCGGCGAATATGCTGCTGGCAGTGCCCGCAGCGTTCCGGGTTTTAACCTGTACGAAGCCATTCATGCCTGCAGAGAACATTTGCTTGGATACGGAGGACATTTTGCAGCGGCAGGTATGACGCTGGAATTAAATCAGGTTGATGCCTTCAGGGAAAAATTTGAAGAAGTGGTTGCCGCAACCATAAAACCCGAAATGCTGATTCCTGAAATTGTTATTGATGCTGAAATTGAACTGAAAGACATCCGGCAACCATTTTTTGATATTTTCTGCCAGATGGAACCTTATGGGCCGGAAAATCTTCGACCTGTTTTTATAACAAGAAATGTGACGGATACCGGCTGGACAAAAATTGTAAAAGAACAGCACCTTCGCTTCTCTGTAAAAAAAGATAATGTAACCATCAGCGGCATTGGGTTTAATATGGCATCAAAATATGAATTGTTCGAACAAAAGAAACCTGTTGACATTGTCTATACGATTGATATTAACGAATGGAACGGCAACAGTTCCCTGCAAATACGGGTAATCGACTGCAAAGCATCCTTGCAATAATTATCCCCGATTCTACATTACATTTGATACCTTAATGATTCATACATGAAGAAGATTTTTATCCTGTACGTTTTCACATCTGCATTTCTTATATCAAAAAGCAATGCCCAAAGCAGCGCCACAACACTTGATATCGTTAGCTGGAATCTTGAATTTTTCGGCGCACCATATAATAGCGGCCCTGATGATAAAGACCTGCAGGAGGCTAATGCAAAAAAAATCATGCGTTATTTCGATGCTGATATTTACGGATTGGTTGAAATAGTTGATACAACCCATTTACGCAAACTCAGGGATTCTCTCGGCACTAATTATGAGTATATTATTGCTCCTTATAGTACAGATGGCGCTATTGGCACCAATGGCTGGAGGCAAAGCCAAAAGCTGGCTTTTCTTTATAAAAAAAGTGTATTCTCAAATATCTCTACTCGTGGACTTATGCTTAACAGCCCGACAGCTGTTACAAACTGGGCAAGCGGCCGTCTGCCCTTTCTGATGAAAGCTGATGCCACCATTAATGGCACGACCAAAACGCTTCATTTTATTGTCATTCATGGCAAAGCAGGCAGTACAGCTACAGATTATAATAAAAGACTTGCAGGAGCACAGGAACTTAAGGATACACTTGATGCACATTTTTCTACTGCCACCACTTTCATTATTGGTGACTTTAACGACGCACTGAACACAAGTATATACACCGGGGCAACCGTAAGCTCTTACACATCCATTGTTACGGATAGTACCGACAGCGATCATTATAAATCAATAACGCTGCCGCTGGGAGTTGCCGGACAAACAACAATGATTAATTTTCCGAATGTAATCGACAACCATATTATCTCTAACGAAGCAAAACCTTTTTATGTTCCTGCATCGGCACAAGTCAGAACGGATGTAACCACAATAGTCACCGATTATGTAACTGCGCATAACACATCAGACCATTACCCGGTATTTTCCAAATACAATCTGAATGGTGTGGTTACCGGCCTTCCGAATGTTACCGCTGAAACATTAGGGATTAAAGTTTACCCCAACCCATACATCAGCGACTTTACAGTCACTGCGACAAAAACCATTACTAATGTTCAATTCTCGTTATACAATATTCTTGGTCAACTTGTAAACCAGCAAAGAACCGGAACAATTGCAGCGGGGACAACTTTCAGGCCTGATTTACCTGATTTATCGCCAGGTGATTATTTCCTTCAGATAGAAACAAAAGATATGAGAACTGTTGTAAAGCTTACCAAACTTTAAGTTGGCCGTTCTTTATACTAAAAGAGGTGACCCAAATGGATCACCTCTTTTATATTTCGGTAATTCTGTTTTAGAATATATTAATCATCCTTGTTGCCACCAGGTCTTCGTCATGAACCAGTAACACTGTGTACACTCCCGGTGTAAGTGTGACCGGAATTGTAAACGCCTGGTTAATGAAGTCAGCCTGTATATTCATATCCTTTTGGAATACTAACTGCCCGTTGCTGTTGAAGAGGAGCAGGCCATAGTAGCCCGGTTTCACTTTATCCTTGGTCAGCCTTACTTCTGATCCTCTTTGTGCAGGTGCAGGGTACAGATAGAATCCCTGGTTAATTGCAGGAACAGTAAATGACTGCTGTAAACCGTATGAAGTTCCGCCGGCATTTGTAGCATACGCTTTATAATAATAAGTTGCTCCCTGCACTAAGCCATTAAGGTTCACAGAGAAACCACCACCACTAAGATTTGAAGCTACTGCTTTAATTCCTGTTCCATTGGCAAATCCGTTGATGCCGCTGTACTCAATACCATAAGCCGTAACGTTAGAACAACCGGTGGCAGCTATTGAGCCTGCCAAAGTACCGCTATGGTTATTAAGATTTGAAGATGTTCCGGTCACAACTGTTGCCATTGTATTCACGCCTGAACCAGAAGCTGCAACATTAACTGT
>CALLZY010000072.1 GCA_937858715.1 uncultured Chitinophagaceae bacterium
CAGGTAATTTCTTTTTTGTATCTGGTAAAGAATTCTCCAACCTAACACACCATAGATTGTGTAATAGCGGGGGGGGGGGTAATTAATAACTGGCATAAGGATAAGTTTTTTGCTGCCATAATAAAGCTACGGCATATTTTTTTGCAAGCATATCTTTAAAAAGGTTTTTTCAGGAATTTATCCCAATTAATAACAATTCCTATTTTTATATGATAATGATACGTATAAAACTACTATTGCTAATATCAGTATTTAGTGCAAAACTGTATGCACAAATGCCCGAAGCCTACAAGGGATATTTCCGCAATCCCGTTGGCCTGCCGATGGAACTGGTGGCTAATTTTGGCGAACTGAGGCCCGACCACTGGCACATGGGGCTCGACATTCGCACCAATAAAAAAGAAAACCAGCCGGTTTATGCAGCAGCAGATGGTTTTATTTCTCATGTTGGCATCAGACCACAAAGCTTTGGAAGATTTATTATTATTGACCATCCGAATGGTTTATCCACTCTGTATGCCCACCTGAATAATTTTTTTGCCGGGCTTGAAGAACATGTAACGGCGCAGCAGTATGAGCAAGAAAGCTGGGCGGTTGAACTTGATTTTACAAAAGATCAGTTTCCTGTTCGAAAGGGCGACTTCATTTCTTACAGTGGCAACACCGGCGGCTCACAAGGGCCACACCTGCATTTTGAAATTTTTGACACCAAAACAACCAAACGGCTTAACCCTTTGTTGTTTGATTTTCCGGTACAGGATAATACCCCGCCACTATTAACAAGGCTTGCTATATACGACCGCAGCAAAAGCGTTTTTTTACAAAAGCCATTATTGTTGCCGCTTAAAAAGACCGACAGCGGGTATATAGTCCCTAAAATGCCGGTGATAAAAACCGGCTGGCAGAAGTTGAGTTTTGCCCTTCAAATGATTGACGTGATGAAGAATGGCGGCAGAGATAACGGGGTTTTTACATCAACATTGTATCTTGATGAGCAGCCACAGGTAAAGTTTGTACTGGACAGCATTGACTATTCTGAAACAAAGTACATTAATGCACATATAGACTACAAACATGATTATAATGGCGGTGTTTTTCTGCAGCACCTTTCAGCACTGCCCGGACACAATGGTGCTGAATATAAAAAGATTAGCGGTGACGGAGTTATATACCTAACCGACACAATGCTTCATTATGTAAGTGTGGATGTGAAGGACACTGACTTCAACACTTCTCAGTTAAATTTCGCTGTTCAGTTTAGCGACAGCCTTGCGGCGGAAATTCAGCAGGAGATTGATTATGAAAAGTTTTTACCCAATAAACTGAATGAGCTAAAAAGGGATGACTTTGAAATGAGCATTCCTGAAACCGGTTTGTATGATGCAGTTCCCGTGGCGTACTACAGGTTCAACAGCAACGCATATAATGCAATAAGCGCCTTGCACCAGGTAAGCGATGCTTCTTACCCGGTGCATACACCGTTTACTGTTGGAATAAAACCCGTAAAAACTGTGCCTGCAGAATGGAAGGACAAACTTCTTATTTTGCGTACTGACAGAAAAAGAAGACAGGCGAAGAAAGCAGAATGGCAGGGTGAATGGCTAACAGCCGTGTTTGGAGAATTTGGCAGTTTCCAGGTTTTTGCAGATGCCACACCACCTGTTGTGAATAGTTTGGGCAAAGGTGATACAGTAAATCTTAGTCCTGCATCAAGAATAATTTTTACACCAACAGATAATTTCGGCATAAAAAAATTCAGGGCAGAGCTTGATGGCAAGTGGATCAGGTTTACCAACGATAAAAGCCGTAACTGGATTTATATTTTTGATGAACGCTGCCCTTATGGTGTTCACCACCTGAAAGTGGAAGTTGAAGACCTTGCCGGAAATACCACGGTTAAGGAATGGTGGTTTAAACGGTATCCTTACACACCGCCGAAGAAAAAAGCGGTGAAAAAAAGTGCATCAAAAAAGAAAGTGACTGTTAAGAAGAAAGGAAAGAAGTAATAGAGCAGGCTTCGATAGTTTTTGGTTTGGAATTTGGGATTTTAAATAATTTATAGACGATGATTACATTAAAAGAAGGTGATAAGGCCCCGGCATTTTCAGGAAAAGATCAGGATGGAAAGAAAATTTCACTTGCAGATTACAAAGGAAAAAAATTGGTACTGTATTTCTATCCGCAGGATTTAACCCCCACCTGCACGGTACAGGCCTGTAACCTGCGGGATAACTTTTCGTTGCTTAAGAAGAAAGGATTTGAAATACTGGGTATAAGCCCTGATGATGAAGAGAAGCACAAAAAATTTGAGCAGCGTAACAAACTTCCTTTCCCGCTGATTGCAGATACGACGCATAAAATACTGGAAAAATATGGTGTGTGGGACTGGAAACAAATGTTTGGCCATAAGTATATGGGTGTGCTCCGCACTACATTTGTGATTGATGAAAAAGGCACTATCCAAAAAATATTTCTGAAGCCGAAAAGTAAGTCGCATGCCGAAGAAATAATTAAGGCAATGGAATAGCCACAGCATTTGTTTCTGTCAGAAATCAGCAATGAAAGTCCGTATAAAAGAAAATGCCTTTGTGGCAAAATTGGCCGCCGGCAAACTTAAATCAGCAAGAGTGGCGATTGTATTTGGCCATACTATTTATCTGCATAACACAAGCAAGAAAGAGTTCCTCAATGATAAAACCTGGGTGCTTCATGAATTGAAGCATGTGGAGCAATACCGGCGTTACGGTTTTGCAGGATTCATAATCCGGTATGTTTGGGAATGGGCCAGGAGGGGTTATATCAATAACCGGTTTGAAGTGGAGGCAAGGAACAGCGAAACCAACGACAACCTCTTGTCTGATGTGCAGTTTATTTGATAATCCATTCCACTTCGCCAAAATCAAACTCTTCATTGCCTGAAGTTTTAACGGCAAGTTTACCTGCAGGAGTTACATGGTTTACAGTTGCTTCAAAAATGCTGTTTTCTTTTTTGAGTATTACTTTTTGTCCTGCTTTGTATAAATGCTCGTTGTAGGTGGAATAAATGCTTCTGAATCCGCTAGCCCGAAGGTTTCGATATTCTTCCCAAAAAACCTGGCGCAGCTCTTTAGCCAGCACAAGCGGCTCATGCTCTTTTCCCGTTATTTGCAGCAGCGATACAGGGTTCGGCAAATCATCTGCAAATGTTATTTGATTAATATTGATGCCAATGCCAATAATTGCCCAGTTCCAGTAACTTTCTCCGGCCTCACTGCTTCCTATTCCCGATTCAATCAGGATTCCCCCTGCCTTTCTGTCCTGCCAGTAGAGGTCGTTTGGCCATTTAATGCGGGTATCCGTTCCGGCATAATTTGCAAAAAACCTATTAACAGCAACTGCTGCGCAGGCACTTAATTCAAATTGCCGGTTGATGGGCAAAAAGCCAGGGTTTATAAATATGCTCAGGGCAATATTCAATCCTCTTTGCGATGCCCATGCCTTTCCTCTTTGCCCTTTTCCCTGTAGCTGCTCATGAGCAAAAACTGCCGTTCCTTCATCGGGCAGCGGCTGACCATCCGTCAGTCGGGATGCCTCAATAAGCTGCCGGGCATAGTTATTGGTACTGTCAACCGATTGCAGTTCAATGAGTGGCGCAGTAAATGAAGGGAGTGGCAATTAATTGTTATTTTTGGCAAAGAAACAAAGTTTATGGTTTTGACAGACCGATTGCAAGTTCAATCATGCCATAAACGATAATTAAAACAATAAACTACGAATCTATTTGGAACAATTGTCAGTACTGTCCAACCGGAAGAAAAAAAGTGCAGCAAGGTTAACGAAGGCCTCTAAAATTATCAAAACCATTATTGCAGCTATACAGGAGAAAAAGGGGAAGAACATTATCTCTCTCGACCTGCGGAAGATTAACGAAGCGGTGGCTGATTTTTTTATCGTTTGCGAAGCAGGAAGCCAGCCGCAGATAAGGGCTATTGCAGATAATATTGATGATAAAGTAAGGGATAAGTGCGGCGAAAAGCCCTTCCATCACGAAGGCTACAATAACCTGCAATGGGTGCTGATTGATTATGTAAATGTGGTGGTGCATGTAATGCTGCCCGAAAACAGGAAATTTTACCAGCTTGAAGAAATGTGGAGTGATGCTGCAGCCGAAACTATAGAAGATTAACGTTAAATGTTTGCAACGGGAAAACAATTTGAAGAAAAAAACATTATTTAGCAGAAACACAGCGAAAAATTAATATGTCACAGGAACAACAGAATAATCAAAACAGGCCTCCAAGGTTCAACAACAGGCAAACAGGCGGCGAAGACCCGAACCAGCAGGGGCAAAAAAAAGGGTCTAAATTCAGCATATACTGGGTGTATGCTATCATTTTTGCTGTACTGATAGGGTTTCAGTTTTTTTCTTTCTCATCAAGCACAGCAAAATCAAATCCGCAGGCATTTAAAGGCATGGTGCTGGCTGGCGATGTAAAGAGTTATGAGATTGTCGATAATAAGAAAATTGTAAGGGTAACACTTACTCCCCAGGGCATTGAAAAAAACAAGAAAGACTTAAAAGAGGGAATGAATGGTAAGATTAGTGAAAAAGGCCCTCATATGTCCTTCAAGTATTCAGGCGACTTTGAGAAACAGATGGATGAGCTATATAAGGAAAAGAATATTCCTCAGGAAAACAGGGTGGCTTATACTGTAGAATCTGAAAGAGATATTTTCGGGGGCATTCTCCAATTCCTTTTTCCGGTATTAATATTTGTCGGTATATGGATTCTGATGATGCGCAAAATGAGTGGCGGGGCAGGTGGCGGCCCAGGTGGTGGCGGTATTTTCAGCATTGGAAAATCAAAAGCACAACTGTTTGATAAAGGCACAAGGGTAAATATCACCTTTGCTGATGTGGCCGGTCTGGACGAGGCGAAAGTAGAGGTGATGGAAATTGTTGACTTCTTAAAAAATCCGAAGAAATATACCAACCTTGGTGGTAAAATTCCAAAAGGTGCATTGCTTGTTGGCCCTCCGGGCACAGGTAAAACATTGCTGGCAAAAGCTGTTGCCGGTGAAGCACAGGTTCCTTTCTTCAGCCTTAGTGGTTCTGATTTTGTTGAAATGTTTGTGGGTGTGGGTGCCAGTCGTGTAAGAGATTTGTTTAAGCAGGCAAGAGAAAAAGCGCCTTGTATTATTTTTATTGATGAGATAGATGCCATTGGCCGTGCGAGAGGAAAAAATGCGATGATGAGCAACGATGAAAGGGAAAGCACCCTTAACCAGTTGCTGGTTGAAATGGATGGCTTTGGCACAGATGTGGGCATCATCGTACTGGCAGCTACTAACAGACCGGATGTATTAGACTCTGCATTGCTTCGCCCTGGCCGTTTCGACAGGCAGATCTCAATTGACAAACCAGACCTGGTTGGCCGTGAGGCAATTTTTAAAGTACACCTGCAGCCAATCAAAGTTTCCAAGTCTCTTGATATTCACAAACTGGCAGAACAAACACCCGGCTTTGCAGGTGCAGACATTGCCAATGTGTGTAATGAGGCTGCCCTGATTGCTGCCCGCAAAAACAAGGAAGCTGTAGATATGCAGGACTTCCAGGATGCGGTGGACAGGGTGATTGGCGGACTGGAAAAGAAAAACAAAATCATTTCTCCCGAAGAGAAAAAGATAATTGCTTACCACGAAGCTGGTCATGCTATTTGCGGATGGTTTCTTGAACATGCCTATCCTTTGCTGAAGGTTACAATAGTTCCGAGAGGAACTGCAGCGTTAGGCTATGCACAATACACACCAAAGGAGCAATACCTGTATAATACCGACCAGCTTAGCGACCAGATTTGTATGACGCTGGGCGGTAGGGCCAGCGAAGAGATATTCTTTAAGAAAATTTCTACCGGCGCACAAAACGACCTGCAGCAAATAACCCGCATCGCTTATGCGATGGTTACTGTATATGGTATGAACGATAAAGTGGGTAACGTAAGTTTTTACGATCCGCAGCAGGAAACAGCATTTACAAAGCCTTATTCTGATGAAACAGCAAAAATGATTGATGAGGAGGTAAGAAAACTGATTGATGATGCTTATTCTAAAACCATCAGTCTGCTGACAGAGAAAAAGGCAGAAGTGGAAAAACTGGCCAATGCGCTTCTTGACAAAGAAGTTTTGTTCCAAAGTGATGTGGAAGCATTGATTGGAAAACGGCCTTTTGAAGACAGAAAGCACATAGTGGAAGATATTACAGTTGAAAATGTTGTGAACGAGCCGGAAGAAAAGAAAGAGGGTAATGCTGAACCTGAATCCTCGAATTAAACTATTAGTATGAACGTATCTCCGTCAAAAGAAAACATTTTAAAGAAAATCCGCAAGGCGTTGAGTCATTCAACGCCTTTGCCTTTTCCGCAAAGCGAGGGTAACCAGCCTGTTTTTCATCCATTAACCCAGGAACCCGAAATTGAATTTGCAGAACAGTTCACCAAACTGCAGGGCAAGTTTATTTACTGCATTAGCCGCCAGGAATTATCATTTCAGCTAAACAGCCTTATTAAAAAGCAAGACTGGCAAAAAGTATATTGTCTGGAACAGGACTTACTGGGGCCGCTGGCCGATCAGCTTGGGGAAAGATTAATAACCTCTGATCTGGCTGGCTGTGATGTGTCAATCACGGGCTGCGAATACCTTGTGGCCAGAACGGGAAGTATTGTGATGAGTACTGCACAGGCCGGCGGACGTACTGCAAGTGTATATGCTCCGGTTCACATTTGTATTGCATTTACCAGTCAACTGGTTTATGATATTAAAGATGCACTCCAGGGAGCTAAAGAGAAATATGGTAATAACCTTCCATCGTTAATAACTTTTGCCACCGGACCAAGCCGCACAGCCGATATTGAAAAAACGCTGGTGGTGGGAGTTCACGGCCCGAAAGAAGTGTTTCTTTTTTTAGTCGAAGGTTGAACTTATATTTGAATAAAATCCACCGTGCCAATGACCTCAGTTACTTTTATTATTGACGAAATTTTTACTGGTGGCTATACTGCCAAAGCAATGGGTGTTAGTATTCTCACTGAGTCAGAGTCTTATGAACAAATAAAAGAGAATATAAAAAAAGCTGTTCACTGTCATTTTGAAGGTGACGAATTACCAAAAGTTATTAAACTGCATTTTGTAAAAGAAGAGATAATATCCCTATGAAATTTTCAAAGCAAATTTCGGCAGATGAGTTAGCCGTTTTATTAAAAAACCTTGGATATGAGATAACAAACCGGCAAGACGGGCATATTCGTCTTACGGCAGCAATCGAAGACACGGTTGCAGGAACAACAACCCTACACCATATAACCATACCTGACAATAACCCCATCCGGCCTGTTACACTGTCTGCAATAACAGGCGAATTAGCTTCTCATCACTGGAAAACTAAAGAAAAGGTTGCCCAGCTTCTTTTTGGATAGGAACCTACTCTCTTTATGTTTATTTTTACAACATGACGGATAAGCCAACATATTTTCTTTTTGTGTATGGCTCATTGCGCAGTGGTTTTCAAAGCCATGCCTATGAGTATATCAGCAGGTACTTTGTACTTGCGGGTCCTGCAAAAGTTAAAGGAAAACTATTTGATATGGGCAGCTATCCCGCAGCGGTTCCAACTGGTGATAATATATTCATTACCGGAGAACTTTATCATATAATGAATCCGGATGAGTTTTCCTGGGCATTAGGCCAGTTGGATGATTATGAAGGGGTTTCTGCCGAAGCAGGCAGTCAGCCCTTATACTACCGGTCCATTACAGATGCGTATATTAATGGTGAAATAAAACCGGCATGGATTTACTGGTATAACGGAGGGGTTACAGGTAGGCCGGTAATAACTTCTGGCGATGTAATTGAATACCTTAATCAAAAAAGGTAATATAATCAGTGTCTTTTCCACAAAATAAAAAGATATATTTTCTCTCCGACTTTCACCTCGGCGCACCCAACTTTTCAGCAAGTCTTGAACGGGAAAGATTGATTGTTCAGTTTCTGGAAGAAATAAAAAGTACTGCTGCCGAAGTTTTTCTGGTGGGAGATATGTTCGACTTTTGGTACGAGTATCGTCAGGTGGTGCCAAAAGGATTTGTAAGGTTATTGGGAAAACTGGCCGAATTCACTGATGCAGGTATCCCTTTACATTTCTTTGTGGGTAACCATGATATGTGGATGCGGGATTATTTTCAAAAAGAGCTGACTATTCCGGTTTATTTTGAACCGAAAGAATTTGAACGCAACGGTAAAAATTTTCTTATCGGCCATGGGGATGGGCTCGGCCCCGGCGATCATGGTTATAAAAGATTGAAAAAAGTATTTCGCAATCCGGTTTCAAAATGGCTGTTTGGAATTTTGCCACCGGTTATGGGCATGGGGCTCGCAAACTATATGAGCCGCCGCAGCAGGGCACAAACCGGAGCAACAGAAGAGACTTTTCTTGGTGAGGACAAAGAATGGCTTATTATCTACTGCAAGGAAAAGCAGAAACACAAGAATTATGATTTTTTTGTGTTTGGTCACAGGCATTTACCTATCGATTTCCGTCTTGAAAAAGGGAAATATATAAACCTTGGTGACTGGATTCGCTACTTTACATATGCTGAATTTGACGGAAACGAAATGATATTGAAATCATATAAGGACAACGGTCATAAAATTATCAGGAATTATTGAAACAGCTGATCACAATA
>CALLZY010000073.1 GCA_937858715.1 uncultured Chitinophagaceae bacterium
ACCATTTACTATATTTGCCCCCGTCCATTATCAATGCACAACCCCGTTCCGCATATCATTCATCACAACCATTTCTGGGTATCGCCAGACAGGGCCCTCTTCTGGGAAGAAGAAAACACCCTCATCGTAGCCGATGTGCATATTGGCAAAACAGGTCATTTCCGCAAAGAAGGCATCCCCGTTCCGCAGGATGTATATAAAGCCGATTTGCAGCGGTTGCTGGCGCAGGTTTATCTGTTTAAAACAGAAAGGCTCATCATCGTCGGCGATTTCAGTCACAGCCGTGCCAATAAAGAAATGGAACTGTTCCGTAAATGGAGAAAAGACTTTGCCGCCCTGCATATTGACCTGGTTAAAGGCAACCACGACATCCTCGATGACGACTGGTACACAGAGGCCGGCATTACCTTTCACGAACGGGAACTCATCATCCGCAATTTCTGCTTCCGCCATGAAGATAAACGGGTAAAGTATCCGGAGCATGAAAATATCCGCTACACCTTCTTAGGCCATGTGCATCCCGGCATCAAACTCCGCGGCCAGGCACGGCAGTCATTCATGTTTCCCTGTTTCTATTTCGGAAAAGAGCAGGCCATTCTCCCTGCCTTCAGCAAGTTTACCGGCACACATAAAATAATTCCTGAAAAAGGGGAAACAGTTTTCGCCGTAGTGGGCAGCGAACTTATCAAAACACATTAACGTCTTCCCCGGAGCTGATTGTAATCAAGGAAGTAAATAAACCGTACGGTAAATTCATTACCGTGGCGCAGGTTAAACGATTTGCCCAGGTTACGGATGTAGTTATTATTTCCGGTCAGGGAAACCACTTCGTCATCACCCAGCCAGTTTTTATAGCCCAGAATCAGGCGGCTGCCCAGCCTGAAATCCCAGGTAAGAAAAGCATCAGTATTAAACAGGTTTACATTATCATAAGTTCTTGAACCGCTTCTTGTGGTGGTGTTGCCTTTTATATCCACATCAGCATAGCGATTAAAGTCCAGCCGGCTCAGGTAGTGCCTCATTCTTACCGTAAGGTTAATCCGTGGTGTAAAATTGTAAATACCGGAAAGTACAGATTCATTATCGGTAAAATCAACAAACGCCACCACCGGCTGACTGGTTGATGTCATCCCTGCATAAATAATGTAATCGGTCTCCCTTTCATCCCGGTGATATAGCTCTAAAGAAAATTTATTACTGAACCTGTAACGCAACGAAGCAGTCAGCCGGTGATAATATTTATTGGGAGCAGAATTAAAAAAGTCAGCAAACAGAATATCTGTTCCGAAATAGAGCTTCTTCCGGATATCTGTACTTCCTATTAACTGAGCATAGCCGTAAGAGGGTCGCTTTACAAACCGCTGGTATGCCGCCGGATCTCTGCTCAGTACAAAATAATCATGCTGCGTGGGTACAAATCCTGTTTCAAGTGTTACATCCCAGAAATTTTTAAACAACAAGAAAGTGCTACATCTTACCAACATATCGCTGTAAGCAGATGGCTTGTATAACCGGGTATATTTTGTATAAAATGTATAGCTCTGCTGTAACAGCGATTTCGATGGCTTAAAAATTTTATAGGCAAGCTGGCCTATCGTTGTTACCTCATTCGGTGCCAGTAAATAACCAAGATCATTAGAATTATAGTAAGGCGATTCTACTATTTCTCTTATAGAATATTGCCAGTTGCCGCTAACCTTTCCCAATTGCAGGCTGGCAGCATATCCTTCAGTTGGCGAGCCGTTATATACACGGCTGTATTTTGCCGCACCCTTTACATTATACGTATTCCTTTTATCAAACAAACTAAAATCAAGTGCAGTTACATTCGCATCCCTGTTGCTGCCATTCCGCAATACATTGGTATTGGTGAATGTAACTGATGACCGGCCCTTCAAAGCCTGGTCAAGCACAATAATGTTATAATTAGCAAGCGGCTCTGTTTCAACAGTTGAGTCCTTGCCGCTTATCCTGTTGTGCAGTTTGGCATGCATGGGTGCTGTTATCGCATTGAAAATGCCCACACCCAGTTTCTTTTTAGTTCTTCCGGAAAACTTAGCAGCATTGTATAGCTGTGTTACCGACGGGTTCTTCACTATTTCCCAGTCAGTGTTGGCTGCAGCAAAATTTCTGATTGCGTTATATTTCGTTGGTGTGGCTCCCACCCTTCTTGAATAAAATAGCCCGGCCTTATTAAATATTTCAATGCCCTCGGTAAAGAAAGGCCTGTTCTCTGTAAATTTTATTTCGTAAGGAGTGAGGTTATTAATCACATTATCCGAAACCACCTGGCCGTAATCAGGTATCAGTGTAGCATCCAGTGTAAAACTCTCATTAATTCCATATTTCACATCCATACCGCCGCTGCGCAGCCAGCTATTGGTTCTGCTGCCATCCCATTCAGGAGTGGTTCGATAGCCAGTAGAAACGTAAGGAGAAAAGCTCAGCCTCATCGGAGGTTCCAGGTTTTCAAGACCCTGCATCAGTCCAAACTGGTTAACAAAACCGTTAACCTGTGGCTTCACTTCGTTCCAGTAGCTGGTTTCGTTTAATCTTCTTATCTGCCTTTGAAACTGAATACCCCAATCCTGCACTTCCTTCTTTGAAAAACGAAGCGATATATATGGTATCCGCATCTCAACAGTCCAGCCATCTGTTTGTAATTGTACTTTACTCTCCCAAACAGCGTCCCATGTATTATCGCCAAGGGGGCCAAAGCTGCCATTAGCCGTACCAAGGTTAGGACCGAGCCTTGCATCCGTTTGCACATTGGCTGAAGTAACGGTAAACTGAAAACCGTTTTGCTTATCATGATAAGTATCAAAAAAAACAGAGAAGAAATCAACATCTTTCTGTAATTCCTCATCCCGGGCAGTTATTTGTTTCCGAATCAGTGCAGGATCATCATACAGATGTACGCCAATATAAACAGCGGCGTTATCGTAAGCAATCTTTACTTCCGTTTTCTTTTCAGATGGAGAACCAACATTCGGAGTATTTTGAACAAATCCAGCAGCCACAGGTGCATTCAGCCATGCAGCATCATCGAGGCTGCCGTCAATTTTCGGAGCCTGCAATACTTTAAATGCCTTCAATGATTTTTCCTGGGAAAACGTAAGGGTACAAATCAATGTCAGGCATGACAGAAAAAGCAACTTTTGCTTCATGTACTGGCTTAAGGCTGCAAATATAATTGACGAAAGTCAAGGAAAGAAGAATACAGCAAAAAAACGCAAAATAAGTAAGTCTTTGTTTTTCAATTAGTTGACTTTCTTTTTAAGCGAACTAACCTGCTGCTGCAGCTCTGAAACCAAGTTTGACAGTTGTCCCATATCCCACCGGTTAACGTTACTTGTTCTGGAAATAACAAGCTGGGCTTGCCACATTTCCAGTACCTCATCGGCATTAACAGTATAGGGATGAAAAGAAGGATTATCACTCACCAGGGTAAGTTTATTCTTTTGCCGGCCATTTTTCTGAACCCTTTTATAAACGATTCCCTCATTTCTGGAAACCACTATACAGGGAGTGTTATTCTTCACCTCTTCCAGGTCTCCAACTTTTTCTCCTACTATCACTGAGCCGCTTGGTGTAGGCAACATTGAATCACCAATAATTTCAAATGCACGGTAATTACCACCAGTAAGCATAGGTAATGTAAATGTGTTTAGCTCATCAATGAATTCCGGATCTGCGTATCCTGCTAGGTAACCAGCAGCAGCTTTGACCGGAACAAACTGAATTTCGCCACGGCCGGCAGACAGTTTAATGGCCCGCCTTTTTGCCATATAATTACTTTTTGTTTCACTCAGATCTTTCCGCAGTATATCATCAAGAGTCAGCTTAAACATATCGCAAACTGTTTCAAGCACATCAATGCGGGGTTCCGCCCTTTCTTCCTCATAAGCACCCAGCAGTGAACGTTTGATACTTAATTTGTTTGCAAATTCTTCCTGCGTCCAGCCACGGAGCTTACGCAAATACTTCAGGTTTTGATTGGAGACTGCCATAAAGCCTAATTTATTTAGCCGCAAAATACTAATTATTTTAGATTTTCAAAAACAATTTTTGGCGTTTGGATAAGCGGTGTAAAACAGGGAATTTTGCGGAATATGACGAAGAAACCAAATGAGGTGAAGAAAAAGACTTCCTCAACAGCAAAAAGAAAATCAACAGTCAAGAAGGAAAAACCCGTTATTCTTATTACAAACGATGACGGTGTTACAGCCCCGGGAATCCTGAACCTTGTGGAGGCTGTTAAAGACCTGGGAAAAATTGTTGTGGTGGCACCGGATAAACCGCAATCCGGTATGGGACATGCCATCACCATCAACCAGCCATTACGATTGCATAAACTGCAAAGTATAGATAATGTGGAAATATGGTCTTGCACAGGCACACCTGTTGACTGTGTAAAACTGGCAGTTGATAAAGTGCTGCACCGCAAGCCCGATTTATGCCTGAGCGGAATCAACCACGGCGCCAATCACAGTATAAATGTTATTTATTCCGGCACCATGTCGGCCGCAGTTGAAGCGGCTATTGAAAGCATTCCTTCTGCAGGTTTTTCATTACTCGATTTCCGCATCGATGCTGACTTTTCAGGTGCCCGTAAATATGTACGCATTATTGTTGAAAAAATGCTGCAGACAAAAATGGAAAAACACACCGTATTGAATGTAAATATTCCTGCTGTAGCACCCGAGTTGCTGAAAGGCTTTAAAATCTGCAAGCAGGCCTATGCTAAATACGACGAGGCTTTTATTGAACGCAACGACCCTCATGGCCGCCATTACTACTGGCTCACCGGCGAGTTCGTAAATTTTGATAAAGCAAAAGACACCGATGTGTGGGCCTTAAATAATAATTACGTAAGTGTGGTGCCGGTACAATTTGACCTCACCAATTACGTTTTAAAAAGCAAACTCGAAAAAACCTGGAAATGATATTTACAAAAAACAACCTCCGTCTTGGTCTTGCATTGGGAGTTATTGGCCCCTTACTCGGGCTGGTAGTTATCTATTTCATCAAGTTCCCGTCTTATGGCTTTAAAGAGTTCCTTGAATATTTTGTAAACGATAACAAGCTCATCACATCAGTTGGCTCTCTCAGCCTGCTGGCCAATGTTGTTCTTTTTACTTTGTATGTAAATACCAACCGGGATGAGACAGCAAAAGGCATTTTTATACTCACCATGTTTTACGGTATTGCCCTGCTGTTGCTGAAGCTGTTTAACTAATCGTCCGCATCAGGATAGAACCATGAAGTACTATGTAATTGCAGGCGAAGCCTCAGGAGATTTGCACGGCAGTAACCTGCTCCACGAAATAAAAAAACTGGATGCCACGGCTTCATTCCGTTGCTGGGGTGGCGATAAAATGCAGGCAACTGGTGCCGAATTAGTTAAGCACTACCGTGACCTTGCCTTTATGGGTTTTACTGAAGTGCTGATGAACCTGCGCACCATTTTCCGAAATCTTGATTTCTGCAAACAGGACATCTTACAATACAAACCCGATGCACTGATACTGATTGATTATCCTGGCTTCAATCTCCGCATTGCCAAATGGGCAAAACAGCATGGCCTGAAAGTTATTTATTACATATCGCCACAGGTATGGGCATGGAAAGAAGGCCGGGTAAAGATGATGAAAGAGTGTATCGATAAAATGCTCGTCATTCTTCCTTTTGAAAAAGAGTATTATAAATCCAAATGGAACTGGGAAGTGGAGTATGTGGGACATCCACTGGTTGAAGTAATAGAGAAAAAGAAAGCAGATGCCGGAGGCCAGAAGTTTTCAGATAAAAAGATAATTGCTTTGCTGCCAGGCAGCCGCAAACAGGAAATACTTAAGAAACTGCCGGTAATGCTTGAAGTAAGCCGTTCTTTTCCCAACTACCAGTTTATCGTTGCCAAAGCACCAGGTCTGGAAGAATCTTTTTACGATACCCTGCTGAAACCTTTTCCCAACGTATCGTATGTTTCAGGCCAGACCTACGACCTGCTGATGCAATCCACTGCAGCATTAGTAACATCCGGAACCGCCACATTAGAAACAGCATTGTTCGGCACCCCGGAAGTTGTTTGTTACAAAGGCTCACCTATTTCTTACCAGATTGCAAAAAGAGTGATAAAGGTTAAATATATCTCCCTCGTGAACCTGATTATGGATAAGCCGGTGGTAAAAGAACTCATACAACACGAACTCACACCCCAAAACCTGCTGACAGAACT
>CALLZY010000074.1 GCA_937858715.1 uncultured Chitinophagaceae bacterium
CTGCTTCATTTGTATCCTGTACGCCGTCTCCATCGGTATCGAACCAAACCTTATCGCCAATGCTGTTGGCAGCGGGCTGGCTGAAGATAAGGCCGGCGTCAATGTTTCTTTCATTCTCTGCGGCAGCAAGCACAATATTAGCACTGCGGCCAGTTGTTGCATTTACATCACTACCGTCAACTGCTGTAGCGCCGCCGGTAAGTGTTGTATTATCGTTATTATTGGTTTGTATAGTAAATGTATAGTTAGCTGGTGCTGTAAACCCTACCTGATAAGTACCTGCTGCCAGGTTATCAAACAGGTAGTTGCCATAAGCATCGGTTACCGTAGTACCTACAACAGCCCCGGCATTATTGTACAATGTAACAGTAACACCTGCCACACCGGGCTCACCTGCATCCTGTATGCCATTCTTATCATCATCTCTCCACACTTTATCGCCTAATGAAGCAAGAGCTTTGAAGCCTATATCAAAATTGTGATTTGTGTTTGAAGTATTAAATACCACCACAGCATTTGAGCCGTTGAGGCTTGCATCGTTATCAATATTGTCAATGCTGTTTGATGCTGCATTGGTTTTTGTAAGCTGGAACCCTGCCGGAACTGCAATTTCTATTCTGTAATCGTACCCTGGGAGCAAAGTATTGCCTACGCCAGTCCATATTGAAGGTTTACGGGTATCGGCACTGCTTAATGCGCTGAAATAATAATTGCCATTTGCGTCAGTAGTTGTAGTCCATGTTTGATCATCACCGTTGCCATAAACACCGTCGGCTCCCGGACTTCTTAATGTTACGGTTGTTCCCGTTGGGACACCTGCTGTAGTTTCTCCGGCATCCTGGATTCCGTTGCCATTTGCATCAGACCAGATGCGGTTGCCAATTTGGATTGGCTGTTGCTCAGTAAAAAACTCAATATCTCCCATCCCGTTTGACTTATCCATGTCACCATCATTGTTAGGCAACACTCTTGCAATTTGGGATTTTACGCCTGTTGTTGCATTATTATATTGAATTCCTTGTGTACTCCAGTAATTACTTCCCTGAGTTTCACCCTGCCCCATCGGATCATACACGGTAGATAAAATTTGTCCAGAGCCCATTAATTTGGTCATCCCACCAATATTGTTTTCATTACCACCATCGCCGCTTCTGTCGGCATACCATTCTTTACCTGTATTGCCATAGCCGTAACCAGTGCCATAACTATTATTATCTGGAACATTTGTGCCATTTGTGCCAAGTTGTGTACAACTACTCGAAGTTCCCTCCAAAGCCCAAGCCGAACCTGTCCAGCAGGCATGTAATAAATCTCCATTTATTGAGCATTGTGTAGTACCAGTAGCACCGGCTACAGGATTTAATTCAAAATTTCCACCCTGGTCGCCCCAGCGGTCTTTTATTCCAATATCCATACTGCCATCTTCGTTAAACTCAATACCGGCAATGATAGGGGTTGGGTAATCTCGTGGACCAACACCACCACTTGTTCCACCGGTTTGCGCCCATGTTGTTGCCCAAGGTTTCCAATATCTTGTTGCTGTAGCTGGCCAGGTATTAAAATTAATAGTAAGTACCGTTGTAACACCGGCAGCTATATTGTTTGGGTCAAAGCTGAGGATATAACCCCTAAGATCGGCGGCTGTTTGTGTAGCCATCGCATCACTCACCACACCGAGGTAACCAACACCTTTATAAATCTTAACCGCATAAGGACGAATGCTATTCCCAACACCTGTTGCCGAAGGCATACCCGGTAAAGTTGTTATATCATACGCCGTAGTAAAAGGGGCCAATGTAGCAGCCGTTGCCCCATTTAATGTAGCAGTTGCCGCACTTGCGTTAAAAACAATCAGCCTTTTTTGAAAAAGGTTAATCATGTAAACTTTATCATTGTTTGGATCGGCCTCAATGTCACCATAAGAAACTGTACCCGCTTTGGCATACGCATCTATATCCCTTGATGTGCCCGGGTAGCTTGAGGCGTTTGCAAAATAGTTATTGTTAGACGGGGTGGTTTTATTTCTTGTTACAGAACCAAAATCGAGAGCTGCCCCACCGTTGTATGGAGTTACTCCCTGCAAAGTAAAACTACCCGAAATGGGAAAAGTACTGCCTGATTTATCAAACAAATAAATACCGCCCATGCCTTGCGGACCTACTTCCACTGATCTTTTTAACACTGCTGCCGCAAAATACCGTTGTTGCTTTTTTTGAAAGGCCATTCCAAATAAGGAGCCTGTTTGTGCCTGAGTAGCCCGGCTGGTAATAGTACCGGTTGCGACTGTAGAACTCGTAGCCGGATTATAGGGTCCGGTTAGTGCTGTTGTAGCCTGCAGAACGGTGCCTTCGGCAGCCTGGTAACCGCCTGTTGTATAGCCTCTTCTTACAGCTATCATTAAAAAATCGGGTGTAGGAGTGGTAGTATTGTTCCAATAATCTTCTGGTGCATTAATGGCATAGTTGGCTGTTACGCCAGCCCCCGTGGTAACAAACT
>CALLZY010000075.1 GCA_937858715.1 uncultured Chitinophagaceae bacterium
TGGCAAAAATAATAAAGCCCCGGCTGCTATACCGGGGCTTTTACCATTAATTTGTTTTTTTTAATCTACCGCCTGAAACCGTATTTCTTTCACAACTTCTTTCCCATTTCTCATTTTCATAAAAACATTTGTCCTGAAATTACCGGCATTGGTCTGTAACGTACCGATGCAGAAATGGCTGCCGCCAGGAGAATCACCTTTGTGTTTTACTTCAAAACCCTTTACCCCATTGTTCACAAAAAAATCCCTTACAATAAGCTGTGCCTGGGCCTTGCTGTAGTTATCACTTTTATCAGGCAGCGTTATTTCAACATTATCATCAAAATGTGATGCAAGCTGGTTGGCATTACCCGAACGTAATGCACCAATAACCTCATCTATACCGTTTTGTGTTGTAAAAGATGACAACAATAAAACCGAACCAAGCAGTAGTGATGTAAAAATGCGTTTCATAATAGTTTCTTTCTTCTTAGTATCAATCTAAAAACATGCCATTTTACAAGAAGCAAAAAATCAGATACTAAAGTACTAAAAATCAACAGTTTTTTGGTTTTCTTAGGGACAAATCGCCAAATTGGGTGTAGTTTTACAGGCTGTAACCGCCTTTCCGGCAGTAACGAAATGTATTTCTACTAATTTTTAAATATCTGAGTGTTATGTCAGCCAAAAAAGTTTTACTGGTAATTATGGACGGATGGGGCCACGGAAAAGTTGCTTCTGCAGATGCCATCCAAAATGCAAACGTTCCTTTTACAAAATCTCTATACTCAAAATATCCAAACACAGAACTGATAACCTGTGGCGAGGTTGTTGGTTTGCCCGATGGGCAGATGGGCAATTCTGAAGTTGGTCACCTAAACCTTGGCGCAGGACGTATTGTGTACCAGGAACTGCAGCGGATTAACGTTGCCATCCGGGACAATTCTTTTGCCAAAAATGAAGTACTGTTAAATGCAATAAGAACTGCAAAAACAAACAGCAAGCCCCTACACCTGATGGGATTGGTAAGCGATGGAGGTGTACACTCACACATTAACCATGTAAAAGCAATTGCTGATGTTTGTAAAGAAGAAGGGTTGACAGAAGTATTTATCCATGCTTTTACCGATGGCCGTGACTGTGATCCCAAAAGCGGACTTGGTTTTATAGTTGAACTGCAGCAACATCTTAACAGCTCTGTCGGCAAAATCGCTTCCGTAAGTGGCCGCTACTATGCCATGGACAGAGACAAAAGATGGGAAAGGGTAAAGCTGGCTTATGATGCACTGGTAAACGGGATTGGCGCAAAAGCAACAGATGCCGTAGCCGCAGTTGAAAATTCCTATGCAACAAATATTACTGACGAGTTTATTAAACCAACAGTGATTGTTGACGAAGGACAGCAACCGCTTGCTACAATAAAAGAGAATGATGTGGTTATCTGCTTCAACTTCCGCACCGATCGTTGCCGTGAAATAACACAAGTGCTTACCCAAATGGATATTCCTGAGTTTGATATGCACAGGATGGGCTTGCAGTACACCACCATGACCGAATATGACAAAACATATAAAAATGTAAATGTTGTTTTTGAAACGGATAACCTCAACAACACTATTGGTGAAGTACTGGAGCAGCAAGGTTTAAAACAAATCCGTGCTGCGGAAACAGAAAAATATCCGCATGTTACATTCTTCTTCAGCGGTGGCAGAGAAAAAGTTTTTGAAGGCGAGAAAAGAATTATGGCAGCATCACCTAAAGTGGCCACTTACGACTTGAAGCCCGAAATGAGTGCCTATGAACTTACCGATGCTGTACTGCCGGAAATTGAAAACAAATCATTTGACTTCGGATGCCTCAACTTTGCCAATGCTGACATGGTTGGCCACACCGGTGTATGGGAAGCAGCTATTAAAGCTGTGGAAACAGTTGATACATGCGTTGAAAAAATTGTAACAGCCTGCTTGAAAAACGGCTATACAGTTTTCCTAACTGCCGATCATGGTAATTCTGATTACCTGGTAAATGAGGACGGCAGTCCTAACACCGCCCACTCATTAAACCCGGTTCCATTCTTTATTATTGATAACGAATGGAAGGGAACAGTAAAACCCGGAAAACTGGGAGACATTGCACCGACCGCATTAACAATGATGGGTGTGCCTGTTCCAAAAGAGATGACTGGCAATATTCTGATTGATAAAGTTTAACTTTATAGTAAACTCATCATTATGTTAAAAAAGATATTGCTTGTGCTGCTGGTTATACTGGTGGCCATTCAGTTTATTCATCCAAAAAAGAACATATCAGAAGGTCCGCAACCAAATTATATCGGCAACAGCTATACAGTTCCTGATGATGTAAAAGCAATACTGGCGAAGGCTTGCAACGATTGTCACAGTAACAATACAAGATACCCGTGGTATTCGAAGCTACAGCCAATAGACTGGTGGATGAACAAACATGTAGTGGATGGCAAAAAGCACCTCAATTTCGATGAATTTATCAACAGACCGGCGAAATATCAGAAACATAAATTAGAAGAAACGATTGAGGTGGTTAAAGAAGGGGAAATGCCGCTGAAATCTTATACCTGGACACATAAAGATGCAAAGCTGACCACCGATGAAAAAGTGAAAATCACCAATTGGGCACAATCTGTTATAAACAGTGTTGCCAGTAGCCAGCCAGCCACTGATGACAAAGGAGAAAAAGAAGAAAAGGAGAAAGATTAGTTTTTTACCTTATAGTGACTTTTTTTAAAAAAATATCAGGTTTACTCATGCTTACAATAAGCATGTTACCGGTTTTGCTGATACTCTTCTTTATTTACAGAAAAGAAGCAATCCGTCATCACATGAAAGAAGAATTAGAGAAGCAGTCTCTCCATGTGGTTACTGTGAAAAACAATGATATTATCTGGGTAAAGGCAGGAAAAGAAATATTTCTGAACGGCAAGATGTTTGATATCAAAACTGCTGAAACAAAAAACGGTTACACAACTTTCAAAGGATTGTACGATGAAGAAGAAACTACGTTGAAACAATTGCTGGATGAAGGTTGGGGGAAAAAAGGAACAGACAAAACAAATGTCATCAGCTATTTTTTTCAATTGCTTAAAGGTCTTTTCAACGAAAAAGACATTTCAGAAACTATCTGCTTCGCAGAAGCCACTTATTATAATTCAAACCCCGATACCAGGCTAATATCCTCATATATTCCAATACTTACGCCGCCGCCGCAGGTTTGATTACTATATTGTCTAAATCAAACCTATTAGTAATAAAAAAATAAATTATGAGAAAAATTGCATTGCTCACAGCTTTGCTTTATTTGTGTGCACCGGTGTTTTCGCAGACAGATACTATTGCGGAAAAAAACCTCGAAGAAGTGATTGTTTTTTCCGGAAAATTTGCTGAGAAAAAAAAGAATATTGTACAAAAAATTGACATCATCAGGGCAGCCACTATTGCAAAATTCAACGCTCAAAACACTGGCGACCTTTTCATTAATACCGGGAACGTTTTTGTTCAAAAAAGCCAGCAGGGCGGCAGCAGTCCTGTAATCCGCGGATTTGAAGCCAGCAGAGTGCTTATTGTTATTGATGGCATAAGGCATAACAATGCCATCTTTCGTGCCGGGCACCTTCAAAACGTAATTACAATTGACCAAAATATGCTGGAACAGGCAGAAGTCCTTTATGGGCCATCTTCAACATTATACGGAAGCGATGCACTCGGCGGCATAATGCACCTGCGTACAAAATCGCCAAAGCTTTCAGCAACCAACAAGCTATTAGTCAGCGGTTCGGCCTTTTCAAGATTAAGCTCTGCTAATGACGAAAAAACCATTCATTATGACCTGAGTCTTGGAGGTAAAAAACTGGCCTGGCTTTCTGCCTTTACGTTCAGCAATTTCGATGACATGAAAATGGGCAGCAACTATCCTGATAAGTATCCCGCATTTGGCAGAAGGGATTCGGTAATTGCGTTCTTTGGATTCAAAGATTCGGTAATTGCAAATCCTGATAAGCAGGTGCAACGTTATTCGGGCTACAAACAGTGGGACGTTATGCAGAAATTACTATTTCAGCAAAACGAGAAGGTGTCCCATACGCTTAATTTTCAATATTCTAGTACAAATGATGTTCCCCGGTATGACAGGCTGCAGGACAAAAGGAATTTTGGCGGCAGCATCGGTAATACCTTACGTTATGCACAGTGGTATTACGGCCCGCAAAAAAGGATACTCGGTGCATACGAACTCAATATTAAAAGTCTGGGGCTTTTTGACGAACTAAGGGCTAATATTAACTATCAAAACCTTGAAGAGAGCCGCCAGCAGCGGGAATACCGCCGCTACGACCGTTTCGACAGCCGCAGGGAAGAAGTAAATGTTTGGGGCTTTGTGATTGACGGAAGAAAAAAATTTGGCAACAATGAGTTAACAGTTGGTATTGACGGACAGTTCAACGATGTAAAATCAAGAGCTGACCGTACCAACCTGAATACCGGTGCAGTTTCAAAATTAGATACAAGATACCCGGATGGAAAAAACAAAATGAATTACATTGCCTTGTATGGTCAGCACATTTTGAAAATTGCAGGTGGCAAATGGGTGCTGAACGATGGCATCCGTTTCCAGTCGGTTTCGCTTAAATCCAATGTGATTGATAATTCATTCTTTAATCTGCCTGTAACAAATTTCAAGCAAAATAATTTTGCAGTTACTGGTAACCTCGGGCTGATATATTTACCACATGAAAGGACAAGAGTCGCATTTGGATTGTCCTCAGGTTTCAGGAGCCCAAACATTGATGACCTTGTAAAAGTGTTCGATTTTTCTGTTGCCAAAAGAGTGTATGTGCCCAATACAGATGTAAAACCAGAATACACTTACAATGCCGATCTGACTATCAGTCAGCGGTTTGCTAAAATTTTCCGGTTGGAATTAACCGGATTTTATACACTCTTTGACAATGCCATAGTAGGTGCACCATTTAAACTCAACGGGCAGGATTCCATTCTTTACAACTCGGTAATGAGTGCGGTATATGCCAATCAAAACATGAACAAAGGATATACCTATGGCTTCAGTGCCAATGTTAAGATTGATTTTGCGAAATCACTGTCATTCTTCAGCACAGCCTCGCTTACAAAAGGTGAGCTGGAAAAGTTCAATGGCACAAAAGTTCCGCAGGATCACATTCCTCCTTTCTTTGGAAAAACAAGCCTGAATTATCAACATCCAAAATTCAATACAGAGTTGTATGCAATGTATAATGGATGGAAGAAGATAGAAAACTACAACCCAGACGGAGAAGACAATCAGCAATATGCCACTGCTGATGGCATGCCATCCTGGCTTACACTTAACTGGCGGGGAAATGTTACCCTTTCCAAAGCGGTGCAATTACAAGTGGCAGTTGAAAACATTTTAGACCGCAATTACAGGTATTTTGGTTCAGGATTTTCAGCACCCGGACGCAACTTTATTGTTGCCTTAAGGGCAAACTGGTAATCAGAAGTAAAAGGTACTGTCTGATTTTCAAGGGTAAAAGCGTTGCTTTTACCCTTTTTTTGGTTCCTATCTCCCAAATTTTACATTTTGATGCAGCAAAAAGTATCAAAAATTGTCTAAATTACAGGCAACCAAAAGCCATTTATGACTGAGGAAGCCATAATAAAAGGTTGTACGAAAAATGATGCCATTGCCCAACGGGAACTGTATAACAAATACAGTTCTAAAATGCTGGCCGTGTGTTATCGTTTTGCTCACAACCGTGAGGATGCAGAGGATATGTTGCAGGAAGGTTTTATAAAGGTCTTTTTACAAATACACACTTTTGAAAACAGGGGTGCTTTTGAGGGATGGATTAGAAGGATTATCGTTCATACCTGCATTAACATCCTGAAAAAAAATAAAAAGTTCAACGAAAGTGTGGATATTATTCACGCCACGGGTGTACAAATAAGGGAAGATAGTGTACCGGCAATTATTCAGGCAAAGCAGGTGGTGGAATGTATCAGGTTGCTCCCTATTGGCTATCGCACTGTACTTAACCTTTATGCGGTTGAGGGCTATAACCACAGAGAGATTGCTAATATGCTTGATATTGAAGAAAGCACCAGCCGCAGCCAATATACAAGGGCAAAAGCTATGCTGGAAGATATCTTAATACGAAAAAGAATTTTACACAAACCAAAACAAGGTGTTGACTGGCTCGCTGCCGTTGCACACAGATAATAAAACGTACCCATCTGCGAAATGCAGATTAAATATTTTGGAGTAACTGGTTATGGAGAACAGAATTAATAACAGAGATTTCGAGCAGTTTGTAAAACAAAATGCCGACCAATATAGGATGTTTCCTTCCGAAAATGTCTGGGAGGGCATTCATGACAGATTGCACAAACGGCGCCGCTGGTTTGGCGCAGGGGTTGCATTGCTGCTGCTTACCACCTCCGCCGTTACATGGGTAATGCTCACTACCCCCGAAAACAAAGGAAACAAGTTTGCCTCCGCACATTTTGAGTCGTATAGTAATAATCTCGAGAAGAATCTTGAAAAGACAAAAGAAACTATCGTCCCCGTTATTAACAAAACAGCTGAGAAGGACATATCGTCTCTTACTCCTGAAGAGAAACGTAACAATTTTTTCCTGACGATTTCTTCTGTTCAGCCATCTTCTGATGATATAGTGGCTAATGAACCTGTTGCTGTAATTAACGAATCTGTTGTTATAAGACCTGAGCTAAAAGACTTTTCCGTACCTGCATATATTGACAACGATGCTGCGGTGAAACTTGCTGCTCCCAAAAACCAAAAGGTCACTTTACCTGTGAAACAACCTGAAGTATCATTAGCGCAAATCACACATGACGTTCAGGCTTCAATTAATGCAGAGAACAGCACAAAAGAAGAAATAAATATATTATCCAGTGAGTTACCAAAGGAAATCAATTCCGGATTAATGAGCATCGAAAGTGTAACTAATTCGTACGTAAGGTTAAGAAAGCCCAAAAAGGTTTCCTGGCAAATGTACCTTACACCGTTGGTTACTTACAGAGATTTAAAAGAAAACAAAGCGTTTATTGAGGCAGCCAGGATATCTTCCAATACTTCAGGTGCCCAGATTATTTATTACCCGGCTGACCTGGACAAGGTTGTTTTCCATAAACCTGATCTTGGTTTTAACCTTGGCGTTTCTGCAGGCTACCCGATAGCCAAGAACCTTAAAATAGTTAGCGGACTTCAATTTAATGTAAACAAATATGATATAAAGGCATATCAATACATCAATGAGGTTGCCCCTGTAGCCCTAAGTAATGAAGCCGGCGGAACAAGTACTGTTTATCCAGTCACAAATTACCGGATTGTAGGTGGCTTTAAAGCCAAATGGCTGCGTAATTTTTATTTCTCTGCATCTGTGCCAATAGGAGGTGAATTAACACTTATCAATAGAAAAAGAACAAGCTTGGGAATATCCGGAACCGTTCAGCCTTCTTTTGTTCTTGAAAACAGATCGTACCTGGTTTCAACTGACTATAAGAACTATGTTGAACTGCCTTCTTTAACCCGCCGCTGGAATATCAACACCGGCCTGGAAGTATTTGCAGGTGTAAAAACGGGAAAAACAGAATGGCGTATAGGTCCGCAGGTCCGTTACCAAACGCTTTCAAGCTACAAAGAAACTTATCCGGTAAAAGAACATTTGTTTGATTTTGGTTTAAAGCTGGGTGTAATGCTGAGGTAAGTGCCAGCATGAACTGCCCGATAAAGATGATATCCCGACTGCCTCTGCTTTCGGGATATTTCTTTTTCAGCTTTTAACATTGTGCTATTTTTATTGAATGAAAAAAAATAATAAATTTTCTGGCTGGTTTTCTTTTCTTCCATGTCTTACCTTTTCAGTATTTATAAGCGTTTCCGCATGCAAAAGTGACAAGGATAATAAGGGCAACCTGCACTATATTTCAGTAAAGTCCATTATTGAAAAGCAAGTGGCACATATTGACACTTCGCTTTATTCAATTGTAAAAATAACTATTCATGACAGTCTTCACAGCGATACATCGTATATCCCCAGAGAGGAATTCAGAAATGCTGCGAAAGATTTTCTTGAAATACCTGACTTGTCTGACACCAAAATTGCAAATCGTTTTAAAGAAGAAAACAGGTACGATTCGCTTATAAGGAAAGTTATTATTACCTACTCTCCTTTGAACCCAAAAGAAGAAGAAATACAGAAACAGGAACTATTAGTGAGCCCTGATGTTATGGTGGACAGCAGCAATAAAGTAACCAATATAATTGTTGACAGGGTTAAGAAAACCCGTGACGGTTTCTGGGGACAGCAAATGCTCTGGATTACAGACAAAAGTTTTCTGATTACTACAACCACCCAAAAGCCTGGAGAATCTGAAAAAATTGTCACCACCAGGGTTATCTGGAACGACGAAGGCATACAATAATGACACAGGCCGAATTTCAACATATCGTATCATCCATTCCGGTACAACCAGGCATCTATAAGTATTTTGATGCAGGTAATACACTTATTTATGTTGGCAAAGCAAAACATTTGCGAAAGAGGGTAAGCTCCTATTTTACAAAAACACTTACCAGTTATAAAACACACGAATTGGTACAGCGGATTGCCAGAATAGAATTTACAATTGTGAATTCTGAACAGGATGCTTTTCTGCTCGAAAACACACTAATCAAACAATTTCAGCCACGGTACAATATCAATCTGAAAGATGATAAAACATACCCGTTCATCACAATAAAGAACGAACCGTTTCCAAGGGTTTTTCTTACCAGAAAAAGAGCCGGTGACGGTTCTGAATACCTTGGCCCATATACATCCGTAAAAAAGGTAAGGGAGTTGCTGGAGTTCATCAAACAAACCATACAGTTACGGACCTGTTCACTCAGTCTCACCGACACGAACGTCAGAAAAGGAAAATTTAAGATTTGCCTGGAATATCACTTGGGTAATTGCAAAGGACCATGCGAAGGACTGCAGTCTAAAGAAGATTATGCTGAAAACCTCTCACAACTAAAGAATCTGCTAAAAGGCAACCTGACACCTGTCATCCGTCACTTCAGAGAGGAGATGAAAATAAAGGCCGCCTCGCTTGCGTTTGAAAAAGCGGAACTGGTAAAAAAGAAAATCGAATTTCTTGAAAATTACCAAAGCAGATCACTGGTAGCAAACACCAAAACCGGCGACATGGATGTTTTTGCCATTTCCAAAGAAAAGAATATTGCCTATGTTAATTTCCTGATGATAAGAAATGGAGCAATCATTCAGACCCATACTACAAAAGCGGAAAGCCATCTTGATGAAACTCCTGAAGAAATCCTCATTTATTCAATTGCAAAGCTTCGTGACAACTTTGAGAGTAAAGCACCGGAATTAGTTGTTCCGTTCGTAATTGAATATCCTGAAGAAGAAATAACGATTACAGTACCCAAAGGCGGGGATAAGAAAAAACTGCTGGAACTCTCTGCAAAGAATGTACAGCACTTTATTGACGAACTAAAACAGAAAGAAAGGCTGAAGCTCAATATTAAAAGTCTCTCTGTGCTAAAAGTACTCGAAAATTTACAGAAGCTCCTTCACCTGAAAGAATTGCCTGTTCATATCGAATGTTTCGACAATTCAAATCTCCAGGGCAGCTATCCGGTATCAGCCATGGTATGTTTTAGAAACGGATTGCCCAGCAAAAATGATTACAGGCATTTTAACGTAAAAACAGTGGAGGGTATTAATGATTTTGCCACGATGAAAGAAGCTGTTTATCGTCGTTACAAACGCCTGAAAGAAGAAGAAAAGCCATTTCCTCAATTGGTGATTATTGACGGTGGTAAAGGACAACTTGGTGCCGCTAACGAAGCCTTACAAGAGCTTGGATTAAGTGGAGAAATGACCCTGACCGGTCTTGCAAAAAATGAAGAAGAGCTCTTTTATACAGGAGATACTGCTTCTCTTAAGCTGCCCTATAACAGCGAAGAACTGAAACTAATAAGAAGAATAAGAGATGAAGTACACCGCTTTGGCATCACATTCCACCGAAAGAAAAGAAGCAGCGGCACTTTTAAGAATGAACTGGAAGACATTAAAGGAATCGGAACGGCTACTGCCACTTTACTGCTTAAAGAATTCCGGTCCGTAAGCAATGTAATCAAGGCAACTAAAGAACAGTTAGAGAAAATAGCAGGCAAATCTAAAGCAGAACTTATAATCAGATATTTCGAAAAGAAGTAAACGGGGGTTGTATTTCCGTGAAGGGTCTATAAAAAAAGTGGGGCCAGAATGGAAATTCAGCCCCGTTTTTAAAATCCAATATCCTATGAAAAACCATTGCGAAAATACAACTTCGAAATATATTCTCCTATAGGACTTTTACGATTTTTCAATGTTTTTTTACGATACTGCAAAAAAGAAAGGCTCCATGTCTGGAGCCTTTCTTTAATTCTTTTTTCTGCACTAATATGACCAAAGATCTTGTTCGAAATTGAAAATTTTTTCCTTGATATTCTCTCCTTCAAGTAATGCCAGGATTGGATCTTTCAGATATGTCTTGATTGGCTTATTACCCGGGTTGTCTAAAGTTGACTTAGTAATATAGCTGCTGAACATTCTGCTTTCAAAGAGTTCCTCCCATGTCATCCGGCTTTGTCCCATGTTCTTTGGATTATAAACTTCTGCTTTTGCCAGCGCAGGCCTCAGGTCAGGATAATAAATCCAGAACAAAGAAGAGGTACCTCTTTCTTTTGTTGTGTTAGGGAAATATTCAGTTTTCAGAAATCCTATACCCAGAATACGGCAGAACATTCTGCTTGATTCCCTGTCAAAAACCCACTCTTCTTTCAGCCTTAACCTTGTAACAGATTTTGCATCGAAAGCCTTCCTGGAAACATTAATACCGATTACTTTATCTATCTGTTTGATATCATAAACATAGTTGGTATCCAGTTTACCCGAAGTAAGTTGCTGTATTGTTGCTAAATCTAGTGGAGTAGTAAACCTGTCATCAGAAAAAGCAGTTACATCTCCTTTGTTAACAGCATTCATCACCATGTTAACAAACATCTGGCTGCCATTATCATCTATCGCCTCATACTGAAACACACGGTTCAACTTTTCCCTTAAATCAAGTTCACGCCAAACTTTTTCAGCATAGAAAGCATCATCCCAACGAAGATGCTCATAAGGCAAAGGCGTTCTTGCATTCAGCCCCGATTTATCGAAAGCATTGTCGTTACGCATTGACTTCACCAGTCCTGATTCAGGGCTTAAAGTGTCGTATGTAACAGGCAGATTGCTCAACGCATTATAATCAACCGGAGGCTGCGTGTTATTATTATTCTGCTGTTCATTACCAGGCTGTGTAGTAGCCGGGTTTGTAGCAGGATTATTACCACCAGTTCTGCGTCTTGGTGTACGCTGCGCATCTGCACTGCCAGCAATGGTCGCAAGCAACAGCACTAAAAAACAAGACTTTATAAGGTATTTCTTCATAGCACACATTATTTAATGTAATAAACGAGTGAAGGGGCTGGTGTAGTACGTCCGTCTGGTCCTTTTACACGGATATCATCTATTGTCACCATCCTTCCAGCCTGAACATGTTGGTTAATAGCATTTCTTACAGCACCGGAAAATGCAGCACCCTGAGCTGGAATTGTTACGATATCATCATCAGTATCACAAGTAAACGTATAGCTTACAACATTATACTCGAGTTCAAAAGGAAAATTCTTAATACCTGCGCCAACACCACCTTGCGCCCTGAATTCACCAGCCGAAATATTTGCACCGCTTGGCTTACCACCCACATAAGCTTGTGCTTCTGGAATTGTTCTTACCCTGAAGTTAGCTGCACCGGCCAGTTTGCCATCAACATTAACGTTGATCATTGTATTGTCATTAACCGCATTTACACGGGCAATGTATTTACCTGCACCAACCCTTGTTAAAGAACCCTGGGTAATTGTAGCATTTACTTTATCATCCCCACCACCGCTTGCAGCAATGGTTACAGGGTTATCAACGCCAATGTATAGAACGTTCATCTTATCAAGGGCAATTGAAGCATTTGCAGAACCAACTACATATTCAACAGTAACCTCTTTTACATCATCCTTACCTGTTGTTTGGTTGAAAAAGCTGATTCTTACAGGAACACTGTGAGAGCCCACACCGCCAGCCTGTGTCTTGTAAAGGGCATAACCCTCTTCTCCAAGAGGAACTGATGCTCCCCCGATTGTAATGGTAGGTCTTGATGTTTTACTAAAAGCACCAATACCTGCTTTAATTTCAAGTTCCTGTCCAGGCATCAGGTAATTTGAGTTTTGACCAACGATAGCAGCATACGTATCGAAGATCACTTTTACTTCACCCACTTTTTGGTGACACAATGTAACCAGCTTGTTTTCAGAAGTCTTTATGTCGTTCTGAAACTTACTTAAGATAGTAAGACCTGCAACAGTAGGCACCATATTGAAATAAGCAATCTCCCAGGCTTTTGTTTTTCCATCCTGTCCCGGAGGATTAGAAACATCAATATTTATTGCACCCTTAAACTCAGCTGCAACAACCGGATCAGTCTCAATGCTCAGAATATCAGCAGAATATTTATTCAGTGCAGCCAGAAGATCTTTACCTCTTCCCTGCTTCACCATCATCCTGGTAACGATGTCAAGGTTATCTTCTTTAAAACCACTAAGAGCACCTGGTGTGCCGCCAGCTTCCTTAATGATTTCATTTTTTATCCCTTCAATATAATTATTCAGGTCTGCAGAATATTTTACGATCTTTTGTGCTTTGGCAAACCAAATATCTGCCCTTTCTTTTGTTTCCGGTTCAGTTGTTTTGTCTTCCAGCGACTTCATAATTGTAGCCGTGGACTGGTTTACAGTATTATTTGTTGCCTCCAGACTTCTTCTTACCGTTTTGAATGCGTTAAGAATCTCGGATGATACGTTCAGAGCCAAAAGTGCAGTAAGCACCAGGTACATGATATTGATCATCTTCTGCCGGGGCTCTTTAGGTAGAGACATAACTATTTATGTTTATTGGATTTAGTAATGATGACTTTTTCTCTATAAATCCGGCTGCCCATACAGGCAACCAGACAGTTTGTTATGTTTTAGCTACGACCCTGCATTGCAGTAAGCATGTTACCATAGATATTATTCAGGCGGCCCAAGTTGGTAGCCAAATGGCCAATTTGTTCTTGTACCTTCCTTGCATCTTCGGCGCTATTAAGCATAGCTGTAGATGTTTCAGACAATTTGCCATAGAAAGAGTTCAAAGCTTTCAAATGGTTATTACTTTCCTGCAATTCCAATTCATAAATAGTATTCAGCGAAGCAAGGTTCTTTGTAAGTACCTGAATTTGCTCATGAAACACTTTAGCACCTTCTGTAGCTGTATTAAATGCGCCTACAGAAGAAGCAGCAGTTGTATAGGCATCTTTAACTTTCTCCAGCTGACCAGTAACTTCTTTTGTTTTTGTAGCAAAATCACCGGTTGCAGACACTGCATCAGTAATGGTTGTCATTCCGGAAACTGTAGTATTCAGTTGTTTGAATCCGTCACCCAGGCGTTTCATCGTATCTGGCGTAATATCAGACTCAGCAAGCATTTTATCCATAGCACTTAAAGCAGCTTTGGATTTTGCACCTGCAACTGAAAATTGCTCTTCATCATGAGAGGCATCCTTTACCGGAGGATATACGGCATATAGTAAACCATAAACCGCAAAGATTATCGCTTCTGTAACCAGGCCAAACCATAAGAATTTGTCGGCCAAAGGATGGTGTACTATTTTGAAAAGGGCACCGAGGATAACGATTGATGCACCGAAAGATACGCCTACATCTACCCATTTACTAACCTTAGATGGAATTGCTGCTGCCATAATTGGATTTTTTTAGTGGTTTTATTAAAGTTTGTATTTATTGAAATGCTGAAAAAGAAAGGACAGGGTTTCTGTCCTCTCTTGGTTTATTTGAAAGCTTATTTTTTACGACCTTTTGACGGGGCTGCGGGTAAATCAATCACACAACGGAGGCCAATATAAGATTTTGTAGAATCCTGGTATTCGTAAGTGCTGGTACCAGTTTGCAGGTAATAACCAACATCTTTCCAGCTTCCGCCACGAATAATTTTGCGTTTCATTAAAGGAGGATCGTCGTCTTTTGCATTCCAGCGAACATCGGGGTTCATATCATGCTGGAAGTTATTGCGGCCCTCATAGTATATAGTAGAAGTCCACTCTGCCACATTTCCGCTCATGCAATACAAGCCATAATCATTGGGCCAGTAAGAATCGGCACGGACTGTATAGAAACCGCCATCTTCAGGATAGTTGCCACGACCCGGCTTAAAATTAGCCATCAGGCATCCTTTTTTATTACGCAGGTAATAATTACCCCAGGGGAACATAGACTGTGAACGGCCACCCCTGGCTGCATATTCCCACTGCGCCTCTGTCGGCAAACGGAAATCTGATTCCTGGGTTCTTTTTTTGCTATCTAAAAATGTGTTTAACAATAATGTTCTCCAATTACAAAAAGCTTCGGCCTGTTTCCAGTTTACGCCAACTACAGGATAGTTTCCAAAAGCGGGGTGTGAGAAATACCGCTTTGTCATTGGCTCATTATAAGAATAAGCAAAGTCACGGATCCAGCACAATGTATCAGGGTAAATAGCAACAGGATATCTGTTTATGAATTTCGACCTTGGTTTGCCGGCATTTTCTCTTTTTGCAGCCTCTTTCAGGTCAAAAGCTTCAACCTTATAAATCATCTTGGAAGGATCCAGCTCCATTTTGCCAAAAATCCTGTCATCCGGAGGCAGGGCAACTGAGGTTGAACCCAGTTTTTCATTCACATCTTTCGAACTCCAGAAGGTTTTCATTTTTGCACGGTCAATGTACTCATTACCGTCTTTGCCGGTTTTTACATAGCCCAGCTCCTTACCTACAATAGAGTCACGAACCCACAAAACAAACTGGCGGTATTCGTTATTGGTAATTTCTGTCGCATCCATCCAGAAGCCACTTATGGAAACTGAGCGGTTACGGGCACTGAATGCATAAGCAGGATCCTCATCGCTGGGGCCCATATGGAATGTACCCTGTGGTATGTACACCATTCCCGGAGGTTTGGGAAGCGAGTACTTGTTACCCGGGGCAACACCATGCACTTGTCCGTCATTAGGCAGACCACCGCCTTTAGACTTTTTGCTGCTGCCACAACCGGCCAGCGCTAACAAGCCGATAACGGCGAAAACTGAGTATAGAAGGTTTTTCATTCTCATACACTTAAAGGGTATTGGGCAAATATAATGTTTTGAACTATTCTGCCGCACAAGGTTAAAATTTATTTTTGTTATACAAACAGTATTTTCCAAAGTAAATTTCCTAACGGAACAGATGCCCGGTTTATTGTATCTTATCAGAATTTATTATCCTTTTTTATTGCTGTGAATCAAGGAAATAAGCCCCTCAGGTGTATTTACTGGACTGAAACAGGTATAATTACTACACAAAAAAGCCGAAGCGTTTGAACCTGAACTCTTACCGGCAAGTAATGGAAAGTCTTTTTCTCCGGTTTCAGCCCCCATTATCACTTTATTTGGAATATACTCAGCACTGATTTCTTGTACCAGTTTTGAATAATCCGGGCCAACTATGGCTATTTCGTGGCTGCCATAATATAATTCGAGCCAAAGGCAGGCCCAGTTGCCAAAAGATGACGGATATTTCAAGATAAGTTGTGACAGATGCCGGAACATTTCCCTGCTTTTCTTTCCCCATTCAGGGATATTAAAATAAAAAGACAATTTCAGCAGGTTTTGTGCCATAACAGAGTTCCCGGAAGGTAGAGCCCCGTCATACACTTCTGTTTTTCTTACTAGCACATCCTGCTGGTAGTCGACGGTGTAGTGAAACAACGACGATTGGTTTGTATTATCAGCAAAACGGCCCATAACAAAATCGGTGATTTCTTTTGCTTTTACTAACCACTTTGTTTCGGATGTAACATCATGAAGCTGTATCAGTGCTTCAATCAAAAATGCGTAATCATCCAAAAAAGCCGGAATTTTTGCAACATCATCCTTCCATGTATGCCAAAAGCTGCCGTCTGCATTGTTACTAAAATTCTCTAAAAGAAAGTTCATATTGCTGACAGCCAATTTCTTATACTCTTCTTTGCCTGTGGCAGCATATGCCTTACTTATGGCAGTATTCATCAGGGCATTCCACCCAAGTATCACCTTATCATCAGTTAGTGGGCGGGGCCTTAATTGTCGATTTGCCAACAATTTACTTTTCCCAATTGCAATTATTTCCTGCAAAGCCGGTTCGGAAATACCCCTTTCTTTTGAAAATCCGGCTACAGATTTTTTTACCCATAGAATATTGCGGTGCTCCCAATTGCCTTCATCGGTAATATCAAAATAATCGCAAAAAACTGGGGCATTTTCACCAAGCAGTTCTGTAACCTCAGCTTTGTTCCATACATAATATTTTCCTTCCACACCTTCACTGTCTGCGTCCAGTGCCGAGTAAAATCCGCCCGAAGGGTGCATCAGTTCCCTCTGTACAAAGGCTATTGTTTCCTCAATTGCTTTCTGATAGTGCTCCTTTTTTGTCAACTGAGAAGCCTCAGTTATTGCAGATACGAGCAATGCATTATCGTACAGCATTTTTTCAAAATGCGGAACCAGCCATTCGCTGTCGGTTGAATAGCGGGCAAAGCCGCCTCCCACCTGGTCGCAAAGTCCGCCTGCAATCATTTTATCAAGAGAAAGCAAAGCCTGTTTCAACCCTTCATTTTCATTGTTTGCATCCTTTTGATTAACCTGCCTGAAATATGCATTTCTAATCAGAAAAGTGATGGAAAACGTTTGTGGAAACTTGGGAGCTTTTCCAAACCCGCCCCATTGTTTATCTGCCGTTTTAAGCAGGCTACCGACGGCTTCTTCAATGTCCGATTCTGATAAAAAATCTTCCGGCTGACCTTCTTTTAAACCGAAAGCATTAGATTTTTGCAGATGCTGTGTCAGACCTTCTGCCTGGCTGTCTATTTCGCTGCGTCTGTTTTTGAAAGCGTCAGCAACCGCCAGCAGTACCTCCTTCCACGAAGGCCTGTTATGTGCCCTTATTGGCGGAAAATACGTTCCCCCGTAAAAAGGTTTGGCATCAGGGGTTAAGAAAACATTCAGGGGCCAGCCGCCGCTTCCTGTAAGTACCTGAACGGCATCCATATAGATGTGATCAAGATCAGGCCGCTCTTCCCTGTCGATTTTTATGTTGATGAAATTTTCATTCATCATTGCCGCTGTTTGCTCATCTTCAAAGTTCTCCTTTTCCATTACATGACACCAGTGGCATGCCGCATAGCCAATACTGACAAGAATTGGTTTGTCGGCAGATTTTGCCTTATTTAATGCTTCTTCACCCCATGGATACCAATCCACAGGGTTATGAGCATGCTGCAGTAAGTAAGGGCTTGTTTCGTGTATGAGGCGGTTGTTCTTTTTCATTCTTTCTCGGAAAAATCAGAGAGTAAAGTTTCATAAAACAAAAAAGAACACCAAAGTGTTCTTTTCCGATATAAGTAAAAATTACTTATTTCTTTTTGACCGAGGCCGCCAGAAACTGGTCTAAAGCGGCCACCATACTCGGCGATTGCGGTTGAGGAGCCTTTATTCCTAATTCGAGGCCAGCCTCTTCAACGGCTTTAAAAGTGTTTACGCCAAATGCCCCAATGACTGTTCCGTTCTGTTTATACTTTGGCACATTATCAAACAGGCTCTTTATACCGCTGGGAGTAAAAAAGCAAATGACATCGTAATTTCTCTTCAACGTTTCTATCACATCGCAACTGATGCTGCGGTACATGAACCCAAGCGTAAATTCACAATTATTGGCCTTAAGCCAGCTCACTATTTCGTTATCCTGCTGATTCTCGGAGCACACATACAGAAACTTTTCGTTGTTTTTGTGTTTGTTAATAACATCAAACATGCTTCTATTGGTTCCATCTGCTCCGTAAAAAACTTTACGCTTCCTGTACAATATAAATTTCTGAAGATATAAAGCCACTGCCTCGGTTATGCAGAAATACTTTGTATCCTGCGAAACACTTACTTTCATTTCTTCGCAAATGCGGAAGAAATGGTCAATAGCATGGCGGCTGGTAAAAACAACACCCGTATGGCTTTGAATATCTATTTTCTGCTTACGAAAATCACGGGCAGGCAGGCCTTCAAGCCGGATGAACGGGCAAAAGTCCATTTCCACATTGTATTTTCTTGACAGTTCAAAGTACGGAGACTTTTCACTCTCGGGCCTTGGTTGGGTGATCAGGATTTTTTTAATGGTCCTCGGTTGCTCAACGGCCTTTTTTACCCCAGTTTTACTCATTTTCGGTTCGGCTAAAGTTGGCTGCAAAATTAAGCAGTTTGGCTGAAATATAGCAACAACGCTTTGTAAACAATCAAAACGGGCAGTACCTCAAAAGCAAGCATATACAAAAGGAAATGAAAGAAATTCACCTTCACATGGCTGCGTATAAGCCCATAAGTAAGGATAACCCGGTACAACACCATGCCGCCTGTCAGGCACCACGACAGTACCAGCCCCGCAGTGTAAGCATCGCCTTTTGAAAAAGCCAAGACTAACAAGAAAGGCAGCAGCAGTATGCCGAGCATTTTGTTAATAATAAACACGATAAAAATATATGCCTCAGCCGCCTCTTTCATATTAAACAACCATCCGGAAAGTTTAAGCCCGATAAACTTTACCATATAGGCAATGGATAAACCTGCAGCAGCATATAGAAACATTTGCCAGAAGACACCTGTTTCTGCCAGTTTAAAATGCAATACCATGAAGCTGATGTAAAAGGCTCCACTCAGCACAAAAAAACCATTGAGTAAAACTGACGGAAGCGGCACCTGCATCAGTTGTTCCCTTATTTGCTTCTGTTTTAATGTAGTGCGGAAGAACACCCGGAACAAATCGCTGAAATACTTTGGAAACAGGCTTCTGATAATGCCAAAAACAATAAACAAGAACACCAGCAGGTAAAACAACAGGTCCTTACCATTATGTTTGTACAGGTTAGACACAGGCTGTTTTAGCAGCGGGGAACCAAAACCAAAATATGGATGATGCTTTAATGCCTCCTGTGTAAACTGTGGCGATAAAACAGAGAGGTTATTTTCAAAAGTCCATTTCCCGTTAAAGTTGGGATTAAGCGATACAGAATCTTTTGCAGGCTGAACGGCAATGGTAGTGTCCTTTGCTGCAACCGTATCCTGCAGTGCTAACGTATCAGCTACCTGGCGGATTGCTGTATCCGCAGGCTGCTGTGCCGATGCCACCACACTGGCCATAAACAATAAACAGGCGATACCTTTTTTCAAACAAAAAATTGTGCTGCAAATGTATTGAAGTGGGATTCCTTTTGGTAAAAACAATCAGAAATAATTCACAAATCCAAAATGCAGTTTTGACTTCCTCAGGTTGAAATCCGTATCATTTCTCTTGCCCACCGCCCAGGCGATATTAAAAATGCCTGCCTTTGTTTCAAATGAAAGGCCAAGGCCTGTTCCGAAATAGGTGTACGCCGGTTTTGCAGCCTTACTGGCATCTTTGCCCCAGCCGCCATCAGCCAAAACATAAAAAAAAGAGTTTTGCCCAATCAAATACCTGAACTCAGTTGTGGCAATCGCAAAAGTTGAGAGGTATTCGCTTTCCTCATCAAATCCACGCAGCAGTTTGTAGCCACCCACCTGGAAAAGTTCGTTGCGAAAAGTATTGCCGCTTTGAAACATGCCGGCATTAACCGCTGTTTTTATCGTACTTCTGTTGTTAGGCAAGGGAAAATAACGGGCAGCCGCTACACGAACCCTGAACTGGTAGGTTTTTAGTTTAATAGTATCATATAAAGTCCCAAAGTCAAAAGACGGGTCTGTGGGGTCTTTCAGTTCAGTTACCTGGTTGTTCTTCTTCAGCGTTTTAGTACCTGCTGATGTTATCAGTCTTAGTTCGTTACCTTTTCTCGGGTTCAGGCGATAGTCAGTATTGTTATACTCATAGTCCACCCCCAGGTTCAGCGAACTTACATCAGCCACCTCTGGCAGTTTGCGGCTGGCCAGCAGCAAAGGTGTATTAATTCCGCCCTGGCTTACGATGGTTTGAAACCGCTGAATAAACAGCTTTCCTGACTGATTTGTATTTAACACATACTGTGCCCCAAACTGAAAATTTACATTCAGAAAACTGCTGTCCTTTTTAAACATATCAAACGAAAAGTCAAGTCCCAGAGGTGACTGAAACAGGAACGGATGATTATATAAGATATTCAGCCGCGGCGATTTTACCTGTATTTGCTGCCAGTTAAGGCCAATCGTTTCGCCTGAGCCAAAAGCATTCTTCAGTAATACATTTGCTTCACCTGTTATCAGTATTTTCTTTGTTGACAACTGGTCGTTATTGGGCAAAAACCCAACCAGCACATTTACCTGGCTGCTTTTCTTCTGTTTCAAAAAAAGGTCCAAAACAGAGCCGGTTCCAAGCATGGTTAGTTGGGATGGCTGCTGCTCTTCGAGATAAGTAAGCTCACGGATTTTTGTATTTATTCTGCTAAGCTTTTCCTTACTGTAAATACTGCCGTTAGGCAAATCAAGGTAACGCTGTAAAAAACCATTTGCAATACGGGCATTACCAAAATTGCGGATACTGTCAATTTTATACAAGGGGCCTTTCTCTAATCTTATCAAAGCGGATATGTTGCCATTGTCAGTCACCACACTGTCTAAGTAGGTTTTTGCAAACGGGAATCCGTTGTTCTCCAGCCATGTTATCATTTTTTCCTGCCATTGTTGCACAAGGGAAAAATCAAACGGTTTATCGCTGTACTGGTTATTTCTCCAGCCCGTTTTATCAAGCAATGACTGTTCAATGGCCGACGGTGTTACCATTCTCCATTTATACAATTCACCTGTATATAGAACCATATAAGCCGAAGCAGAATCAAACCGGACAGAATCAACTGAGGCAGCAGCAAACCCTTTTGCCAGCAAGCTGGCTGGTAAAGCCGTAACATATCCGGTACACTCCATACGGCTGTTAAACGTAGTTTTAATTCCGGCTTTGGGAATATTGACCGCTGACAAAGAATCGGCTGGATGTATAATGAGTTCATAATTTGTTTGGGCCACTGCACCAAAAGATAGCAGCAACACAACAAGAACCGATATTTGCACTTTACAGCATTTCATTATTTACAGCCGATATTTGGCTAAATTATTCATTAAATCACAAACTAACATGCCGGGAACATTTTCACAAATTTATGTGCAGGTGATTTTTGCAGTAAAGGGGCGGCAAAATCTTATCAGCAAAAACTGGAGCGAAGAAATATACAAATACATAGCAGGGATTATTAACGCAAAAAATCAAAAACCAATAATCGTAAATGGTATGCCCGACCATATTCATGTTTTCATTGGATTGCGGCCAAGTGCTGCACTTTCTGATTTAGTAAGGGACATCAAGAATAACTCAACCAATTTTATTAACAGCCGTAATTTGGCTAAAGGCAAATTTGCCTGGCAGGAAGGTTATGGGGCTTTTTCATATTCCCATTCGCAGATTGGCGATGTGTATAATTATATCCTCAACCAGGAAACACACCATAAAAAGAAAAGTTTCAGGGAAGAATACAATGAGTTTTTACAGAAGTTTGAGATTGAGTTTGATGAAAAATATTTGTTTGAATGGTATCATTGAGCTTTATTTCACTCCTTCGGAGTTTGGATACACTACATCAAAATCTTCTACAATAATCACACCCCTTCGGGGTTAGTTATATTTAGCGCAAAGTTCTAACCAGCAAATACTCCTTTTTTTCCGCAAAAATGAAATTAATAACACGACCAAGCCTGAAGGGCTGATATATTTATAGCAAACATAATCGGTGAAACTAAAACCCCGAAGGGGTGTCATTTTTATAAGAAAAGAAGCCAAAACTCCAATTGGTACCATAGTTTTACAAATAAATCAAACCATATTTTGCCCGGCATCTACATTCATATTCCTTTTTGCAAAAAAAAATGCCACTACTGCAATTTTCATTTCACCACATCAATGCGGTATAAAGCAGATGTGGTAAAGGCTATCATAAAAGAAATTGAACTGCAGAAAGACTACCTGGGAACAAAAGAAATCGAAACCGTTTATTTTGGCGGCGGCAGCCCTTCCGTATTAAGCATCGAGGAGCTAAGTACAATTTTACAAGAACTGAACTCGCAGTTTCACATCATTACAAATGCTGAAATTACTTTAGAAGCTAATCCCGATGATATTACAGAAGAAAAACTGAGGGGATGGAAGAATGCCGGCATCAACCGGCTGAGTATCGGCATACAGAGTTTCTTTGAAGAAGACTTGCAATGGATGAACAGGGCGCATAATGCAGAACAGGCTGTAAATACCCTGAAGCTGGCCCAAACTTTCTTCAGCAATATAACAATCGACCTGATATACGGAACTCCCGGACTAAGCAACAAGAAATGGGAGGAAAACGTAAAAATGGCCATTTCGCTGAAAGTGCCGCATCTTTCCTGCTATGCGTTAACGGTAGAACCCAAAACTCCGCTTGACAAACTGATAAGAACCAAAGTATATGAGAATGTTGTTCCGGAGAAACAATCAGAACAATTCCTGTTACTGATGAAATGGATGAAAGAGGCAGGCTACGAACATTACGAAATTTCCAACTTCTGCCTCCCAGGCTGGCGCAGCAAGCATAATTCATCTTATTGGCAAGGTGTATATTATCTGGGCATAGGCCCATCAGCACATTCATATAATGGGACAGAACGGCAATGGAATGTGGCAAATAATAACCTTTATACCGAGTCGCTCAGCAAAAGCATACTCCCTTTTGAAAAAGAATTGCTTACCCCAACACAACAACTGAATGAGTATATCATGATTTCGCTGAGAACTGCAGAAGGGATAAACTTCAACACACTTAATGAACGGTTCAATATTCCGAGAGAAGAATTACTGAGAAAAGCAGCCTGTTTTATTTCTACAGGAAAGATGACGGCAGATGAAATGGCAATTGTACTAACAGATGAAGGCAAACTGCTGGCAGACGGCATCGCTGCTGACCTGTTCTATTAACCTTTACTTATCCAGCCAATAATAATATTCAGGGCACAACCTACGGCAACCAATGAGGTAAGAATAAAGCTAAACCACTTTATTGCATGAGGCTTGACGCTTCCTTCTTTCCTTCCTTCCTGCCATTTGTTAAAGTCCAGAACATTTAAGACAATCAATATAATTGAAGCAACAAGAAAGACAACCTGAAAAAAGTTAATCATTTGCTTTGTTTTACATTCTAAAAATAACACATTAGTTTATTGCCAGACATTTTTTCTATATCAGCGAAGGTTCAATCCTCCGATACCCATCTTCTGGTTTTACATGTTCCCACAAAATACGGTAAACTGTTTCGGCAATAGGCATGGGAGCACCCACTTGCTGATTTATCAGATAAATACATTTTGAAGCATTATAGCCTTCGGCCACCATGTTCATTTCAAGCTGGGCAGACTGCACAGAATAGCCTTTGCCAATCATATTGCCAAATGTCCTGTTACGGCTATGCAGCGAATAACAAGTTACCAGCAAATCGCCTAAATAAACAGAAGCGGCATAGTTAGGTATTTTCAGGTGTGTAACCGGGTCCTCTCCTTCATGTTCGCCAACTGTTATATGCTCTGCACCATGCTGCTTTAAGAAACTGGCCATTTCATCTGCTGCATTGGCAATAAACACACTCAGAAAATTATCACCATAATCAAGGCCATGAGCAATACCGGCGCCTAAGGCATAAATATTCTTGAGTACAGCAGCATACTGTACACCAAGAATATCATGATTGACAATTGTATTAATAAAACTGCACTGAAAATGCCCTGCTATGACAGCAGCCGTTGTTACATCAATACCTGAAAAAGTGAGATAAGAGAGCTTTTCTTCTGCCACTTCCTCTGCATGACAAGGCCCCAGCACCGCAAAATAATTTTCAAGTGGAGCTTCAAATTCTTCCTTCAGGTAATCGTTCAGCAGGCGGTTTTTATCAGGCAACAGCCCTTTAATAGCTGAAACCACTTTTTTGTTCTTCCAGTCTTCTGCATTTAATCCTTTTAATGCACCGATAGCATAGGCGGACGGAACGGCTATCACCACCACATCTGATTGATTCACCACCTGCTTTACATCAGCCGACATGGACAGTAACGAAGTATCAAACTCAACCGTTCTCAGGTAATGCGGGTTGTGCCTGTGTTTTTTTATATACTCAATGGATTCCGGATTTCTCACCCACCAGTTTATTGCATTTCCGTTTCCTGTCAGAATTTTAGCAATCGCTGTTGCCCAGCTTCCGTTACCAATAATGCAAAATTTCATAAGCTGTCTTTTCAGTTTATCAATTACAGGGCAAAGGAAGTGTATTACTCTCTTCCATCAAACAAATTACCCAAACCACCCAGCACACTGCCCTCTTCTTTGCGTTTATATGTTCCATAAGCAATTATGCGGCCCGCCAGCCTGCTAATGGGCAATGATTGTATCCATACTTTGCCTGGCCCTTCCAATCTTGCAAAAAACAAACCTTCACCGCCAAACATAAAATTCTTGACCCCCTTTACAAATTCAATATCAAAGTCAACTGATGGCGAATAAGCAACTACGCAGCCGGTATCAATTTTCAGCACTTCGCCGGGAGCAAGGTTCTTTTCAACAATAAAACCGCCTGCATGTAAGAATGCCATCCCATCCCCTTCTAATTTTTGCATAATAAATCCTTCACCGCCAAAAATACCCACACCCAGCTTACGCTGAAAGTGTATCCCCACACTCACCCCTTTTGCTGCGCACAGGAAAGCATCTTTTTGTGCAATGATAGTACCGCCAAGTTCCTGTAAGTCCATCGGGATAATCTTTCCTGTGTATGGTGCGGCAAAACTCACTTTCTTTTTTCCCTGTACTTCATTAGTGAAAGCGGTCATAAACAGGCTTTCCCCCGTTATCACCCTTTTTCCGGCACTTATCAGTTTTCCTAAAAATCCTGTCGGCTGTTGCGCTGAACCGTCACCAAAAATTGTTTGCATCTGCACCCCATCATCCATCATCATCATTGAGCCGCTTTCGGCAATAGCTGTTTCCTGGTAATCCAGTTCAATTTCCACAAACTGCATTTCTTCTCCATAGATTTTATAATCTATTTCATGATTATTTCTGTTGTTTGTCATACTTCATTTTTTATCAAAATTATGAACTGTGCAACTTTCCCCGTTTGTTTCATCCGGCGAACAGCACTTTTTGCACTGCCGGCAGCAGGTTACGGGCCTTTGATACACCGTTTCGTCAAATATGATAAATGGCAGGTCATCAGAACAACTGATTTACTTACTTTGTGGGGCTTAATCCGCCTCTTTCCGGATTTTGCAAAATCTTTTTTTCAAAAAACTAACAAATGAAACAACGACTGTTATTATTAGTGACCGCAGTGCTCATGCTGCCTGGCTTTTCATTCAGCCAAACCAAACTGATTGAAAAAGTAACTAAAAAGGGAAACGAACTGGTTATACCTTACGAAAAGTATGTCCTGCCAAACGGCCTTACTCTGATCATTCATGAAGATCACAGCGACCCGCTGGTGCATGTAGATGTAACATATCATGTGGGCTCTGCCCGGGAAGAAATTGGCAAATCTGGCTTTGCCCACTTTTTTGAGCATATGATGTTCCAGGGAAGCGATAATGTGGCCGATGAGCAGCATTTCAAAATTGTATCCGATGCCGGTGGCACCCTAAACGGTTCTACCAACAGAGACAGGACCAACTATTTTGAAACTGTGCCAGCTAACCAGTTAGAAAAAATGCTTTGGCTGGAAGCAGACCGTATGGGGTTTTTACTGGATGCGGTAACTCAGCAGAAATTTGAAATACAGCGTTCCACTGTAAAAAATGAAAGAGGGCAGAACTACGATAACCGGCCCTATGGCCTTGCTTTTGAAACAGCATCAAGGGCCATGTATCCTTATGGCCATCCTTATTCATGGCTTACAATTGGCTATGTTGAAGACCTGAACCGTGTGGATGTAAATGATCTTAAAAATTTCTTTCTTCGCTGGTATGGCCCTAATAATGCAACCCTTACAATCGGAGGAGATGTAAACCCTGCGCAGGTTGTAAAACTGGCAGAAAAATATTTTGGCAGCATTCCCCGCGGACCTGAAGTAAAACCAGTGGTTGTTCCACCAGCAGTTATAAATTCAGACAGGTATGTTTCTTATGTAGATAACTATGCGAAACTTCCTTTGCTGATGATTTCTTACCCCACTGTACCCAACTACCATAAAGATATGGGTGCCCTTGCTTGCCTGGCGCAGGTATTGGGACAGGGCAAAAATTCTGTTCTGTACCAGCAAATGGTTAAAAAACAACTTGCTCTGCAGGCCAGCTCGAACAGCAGCCTTTCAGAATTGGCCGGAGAATTTATGATTCAATTAGTTCCATCTCCCGGAAAAAGCCTGACTTTTATGGACTCTCTCTTCCGCAATGCCCTTGACTCATTTGAAGCAAGAGGCATAACAGATGAAGACATTACCAAGTTTAAAGGTGGTACTGAATCGCAGCAAATAAACGGATTGCAAAGCGTATCAGGAAAAGTATCGCAGCTTGCGGCATTTCAAACATTTGCAGGAAACCCAAATAAAATTGCAGACCTGATCAAGATGTACCAAAATGTAACCAAAGAAGATGTGATGCGGGTTTACAACGAATATGTAAAAGGAAAAGGCGCTGTGCGCCTGAGTGTATTACCCAAAGGACAGGAAGCATTGATTGCAGGAGCCGGCAATTTTGTTGCCGACTCATCAAACTATACAGCTCCAGATTATGGTTACACCGGCTTAAAATATGTAAAAGCAAAAGATAATTTTGACCGCAGCAAAATACCTGGCACAGGCCCTAACCCTTCAGTAAAAGTTCCTAAGTTCTGGAGAAAAGATTTAGTTAACGGTATCCGTATGATAGGTACGGAATCTGCAGAAATTCCAACTGTAACAATTACAATAACTATACCCGGCGGTCACATCCTTCAGGCGGCAGATACATCGAAAATCGGCCTGGCAAGTATGTTCGCCAGCATGATGAACGAAGACACAAAGAACTATACTGCAGAACAAATGGCTGTAGAATTACAGAAGCTGGGAAGCAGCATCGCTGTAGGAAGCAGTTTTGATGGCATAACATTCAGCATTCAGACGCTGAAAAAGAACATCGATAAAACAATAGCCCTGCTTGAAGAAAGAATGCTGAATCCAAAATTCACCGAAGCCGCTTTCAGCCGAATTCAAAAACAAAGGTTACAAGGCTTCAAACAGGCTAAAGCCGACCCGGCTGCTGTAGCTGATATTGTATTTGCAAAAGTGAACTATGGCAGCAACAATATCATTGGCATGAGTGAAGACGGAACTGAATACACTATTTCGAACCTGAAACTGAGTGATGCAGAAAATTACTATAAAAACTACATGACAAGTAAAGGAGCAAAAGTTGTGGTGGTAGGTGATATTAAGCAGGCAGAGGTATTACCAAAACTTGCCTTCCTGAATAAGCTGCCCAACAAGAAAATCGAACTGCCCAAAGTTGACGGAAGCGCATCAGTAGTGGATAAAACCAAAGTTTTTCTGGTGGATGTGCCTAAAGCAGCACAGTCACAATTCAGGGTGGGCTATGCTACAGGGGTGAAGTATGATGCTACAGGAGAATACTACAAGGCAAGATTGATGAACCACATTCTGGGTGGCGATTTTAACAGCCGCCTGAACATTAACCTTCGTGAAGATAAGGGATGGACCTACGGTGCCCGCAGTTCCTTTACTGCCGATGAATATACCGGCGATTTTGAATTCAGCTCCGGTATCCGGGCCGATGCAACCGACAGTGCACTGGTGGAAGTAATGAAAGAAATAAAAAACTACCGTGATAATGGCATTACCGAAGTCGAACTGAAGTTCATGAAAAATTCACTCGGCCAGCGGGATGCCCTGCTGTATGAAACAGGTTTCCAGAAAGCTGGTTTTATCAGACGGATACTCGACTACAACCTGCCTGCTAACTATACCGACCAGCAGAATAAAATACTGGCAGCGCTGACCAAACCACAGTTGGATGCCTCAGCAAAGAAAATGCTGGCGCCTGAAAAAATGAATATTCTGCTTGTGGGCGATAAAGCCAAAATCTATGAAGGAGTGAAAAAACTGGGTTATGATATTATCGAGTTAGACGCTGATGGAAAACCAG
>CALLZY010000076.1 GCA_937858715.1 uncultured Chitinophagaceae bacterium
GAACAGAAAAACTGATTATGGCTTTTAATCTCGCAACATTTAAAACCAGGACAGGCACTGCCATCATCTTTGTGGCCATAATGCTCGCCGGGCTTTTGTGGAACCAGTGGAGCTTTTTTATTTTATTTTCTGCAATACATTTTGGCTGCTGGACAGAGTATCAAAAATTAATTGCACTAATTGATCCTGGCTATAAAGAAATCACCCCCTTTCATAAATACGGGGTAATGCTGGCAGGCTGGAGCCTGCTGTTATGGTTTACAGGCAACCAATACAGGCTATTTGGTATGTACCTGCACGAAATGGGCTGGTGGACAGGGTTAACCGTTGTTTTTATTTTGCCAATAACCGAGTTGCTGTTTACCAAAACCATCCGTTTGAAAAATATCGGGCATTCTATTTTTGGCCTGGTTTATATTTCACTGAGTTTGGGGTTGTTGATGAACCTCTATGGGACAGAAACAAATAATCCCTTGCTATATAAAGAGTCATCACTCTATCTGATTTTCTTGCCTGTTTTTACAATTGCCTGCATGTGGATTAATGATACTATGGCCTATATAGTAGGATCATTAATTGGAAAAACTCCATTCTCAAAAATATCACCTAAGAAAACATGGGAAGGAACAGTTGGTGGTATTATTTTGGCTGCGATTCTCTGTGGTTATGTTGCCTGGATTTTTGATGAATGGTTTGTCTTTGGGCAACCGCTGTACAAATGGATTATCCTGGGCTCAATTGCCGCTATAGCCGGCACAGTTGGCGATCTGCTGGAATCTAAACTAAAACGCATGGCTGGTGTTAAAGACAGTGGTTCTATTATGCCGGGGCATGGTGGCTTTTTAGACCGTTTTGATTCATTGCTGGTGGCTGTTCCGTTTGTATGGGTTTATGTACAACTTTTTATCAGGCAAGCAGCATTTCAATAAGAATATTGCCTACTGATTATGAAAAAGATATTGCTCATTTTTATTTTCAGTCTATTCCTTGTTAGCCTGTATGCCCAAGGAAGAGATGTGCATGAGTTAAAGAGATGGTGTGCCGGGCTATCGGCTGGTATCGTACCCATTCCTCCTAATGCACTAAGCCTGCAACCCAGTATTGAGTTCTTTATAACCCCACAAGTGTCCTTACTAAATGAAATTGCCCTGCAACTGGGCAAAAACAACCATGCAGATTCATTTGCCATAAACAAAAAGTTTTTTAAGTACAAAACTGAACTGCGATACTACTTTTCAAGCGGCAAAATAGTAACGCCTTATACTGCATTCCAGTTTGCAATTGCAAAGCGGCAATTTACAATTGCAAAACATGGGCATTTTTACGAAAACACTTTCAACGACTCTGCTTATTATTTTGACAAGGCCACCGTAAACAGTCCCTTTACGGTTTATGCTGCACAATTTGGCCTCACTTTCAGTATTATAAAATCCCTGTCTTTTGATTTTTATGCAGGGGCAGGCTACCGCCTTACAGATACCGAATACTCAGAAACTGAAAACCTGCAAAAAGGCAGTAGGCCTTCTGGACTCTTTTATATCAAACCTGTTTCCTCGTATTATTATTCTGGCAAAAGGACAGCACTACAGCTTAACTTAGGCGGAAGGCTTTTTTACCACTTCTGACAATGCCAGTCAAATTGCATATTTTCGCCTTCCAATACTGCTAATAATGACAATTCACAAAGAAGGCTATAAATCCATTGCAATCGGGGTCATCCTGTTTT
>CALLZY010000077.1 GCA_937858715.1 uncultured Chitinophagaceae bacterium
CAAACCAAGTGGGTGGAAGAGGTAAGCCGCCTGGGGCGGGAAAAACAAAAACAGTTTCTCCGCTATTTTAATCACCTACTGGAGCAATCGGTAAGGCTGCGGGCAACCGGCGAAGCCCCCGGAGCCATGGGCTCAGAAAAGGATTTTGCCGAAAGGCTGAACAAAATAGCCGGCATTGAACAGCAACAGGCTATAATTGAGGAACTTGACCGGGCGGCTTATTACATAGAACGCAACGCCAATGGCAAAATGCTCTTTCATGCCCTGACTATTAAACTATACCATATTATTCAGGATAAGATTGTATTTTTGATGGATTGAGGATGTGCCAGGAGTTTGAAAGAGAAAAGGAGAAAAAGAGATAGCCCATCAGGATTATAGAATCATAATTGTGTTTTTAACTACTTCTACATATAAGATTGCTGCTCAATGGATTTACAATTTGTTGAGTAGCGAACCAAACGTACAAGAGTGCGACGCAACGACAGCTAAATAGAATTACTGAAGCTTGGTTCATAACTTCCTTCCTCAATCTAAAATCGTAAATCAAAAACCTGCCTGTCGGCAGACAGGTCTGAAATCAGATTATGGGTTGTACAGGTTGCAGCACAGCTACTGGCAATAAGCCAAACGGATGCAGAAGCAACGGCGGGTGTAGTACCGGCGGATGCAACCGCATGAACACATACGATTGGTTGTGTAACCTGCCTATGGCCGATTACGACAGCACTTGCAAGGTGATTGAGGTGAGTTTCAGCCAGGGAACTCGGAAAGATTTTTTCAGGAATACATCGCTGCAGCAATATGAAAAAGGTGATTTGATTGCCGTGGAAGGTGTAAGCGGTTTTGATGTGGGCGAAGTATCGCTTACCGGCGAAATTGTACGTCTGCAAATGAAAAAACGGAACGCAAAGGAAGACAATCCTGAAATGAAAAAAGTATTGCGCCGGGCAACCGACCGTGATATTGAAACATGGAAACAAAACAAGTCCCGGGAACCAGAGGCTGTTATCCGCAGCCGTGCCATTGCCAAGCAACTGAAACTGGACATGAAAATAAGCCAGGTGGAAATGCAGGCAGATGGACGAAAAGCCACATTCTTCTACATCGCTGATGGTCGGGTTGACTTCAGGGAGTTGATTAAAGTATACGCCTCGGAGTTTAAAGTAAAAGTAGAGATGCGCCAGATTGGTGCAAGACAGGAGGCTGGAAAAGTGGGCGGCATTGGCAGTTGCGGCCGTGAACTTTGTTGCAGCACCTGGCTTACAGATTTTAAATCGGTAAACACAGCGGCTGCCCGTTACCAGAACCTTTCTATCAATCAAACAAAACTCAGTGGCCAGTGCGGCAGGTTAAAGTGCTGCCTGAACTACGAGTTAGACACTTATCTTGATGCACTGCAGGGCTTCCCTGATAATTGCGACACCTTGCAGGTGGCCAAAGGAAATGCCTTCCTGATAAAGAAAGATATTTTCAAAAACCTGATGTGGTACACCCTGCCGGACAGCAACAAGCAGTATCCGCTTAGTATAGAACGGGTTAATAAAATAAAAGCCCTGAACCAACAAGGCATCAGGCCCGAAGAACTGGAACCCGTTGATGTGGTTTCTTCAAAACCAAAAGACACTGAACCAGAAGCAGTGGAACTGGTTGGCCAGATAAGCCTGCGTACATTAGAAAAAGCTGAAAAGAAAAAGAAACAACAGCAGCAAAGCCGAAGCAACAACAAGCCTCAGGGAAGTGGCAATAAACAACAACCTCAGGGTAACAGGCCTCAACAAACACAAGGAAACAGGCAACAAGGAACAGGCAGTAAGCCACAACAGGGCGGCAGCCAGCCAAAAACTCAGGGTGGGCAAAGCGGCAATCAGCAGCAACAACAGCAACGCCACCACCATAATAAACATCGCAACAAGAACAGGAATAACAATCCAAACCAAGGGCAGGGAAAAGCACAATAGCCAAATATCAGCTACTTCAGAAATTCGTATTTATATCTGTCGGTTACAATAGTAGTAACCCCTTCATCTGACGAAACTGTTATTACTTTCTCAGTTAACCCGGCTTTGTTATAAGTATAAGTTTTTGTCCAGCGATACTCCCCTTTGCTTTCTGCTTTTATACGCTGGCCTTTTGTGTTATACAGGTACGTAATATCAATTACTGTTCCGCCATTATAGCCATCAGACTTTGTGCTTAGCAATTGATTTTTTGTATTGTATGTGTAGCTTGTCGTGTTGCCATCTGGTGACTTTGTTTTTGCAAGGTTTCCCTTCTTATCATACCATTCATAATCAGTCATTCCGAATTGCTTATCGGTATTGGTTACCTGGTAACTTCCGTCTGTTTTGTAAGAATAAATGGCCGTTTCCTTTTCTTTTCCTCCCCCATCAAATGAAACCCTTTTTTCAATCCGTCCCATTCTGTTCAAAAAGTACTTTTTCCTTTCAACAAGCATATCGCCGCTGTAAAAAGAAGTATCGTTTCCCTGCCTGTCGAAATATTTCCGGTATACAGAAGAATCACCGCCATCACTGGCGGACTGTGTTTGTACATAACAGGAAATCTTATGCTTTCTGATTTCCTGTGGAGTAACCTGAGCTGTACTGTTTAGCGAAATAATAATTCCTATGATAATAGCTGGTATTCTCATCTTGCTAATGTTGGTTCCAATAAAATTACTCAGCACCTAAAGCCCTGTAAATTGCATCCTGAATTTTTCCTCTAATGCCCAACTGGGAAAGTTTTCCGTTATCCCTTGTTGGAAACACCCTGTTCGACAGAAAAACATATACCAGGTCATACTTGGGATCCACCCAAACACAGGTACCTGTAAAACCGGTATGGCCAAATGTTTCAGGAGAAGCCAGCTGACTTGGATAAGGGTCTTTACGAAGCGTATTATCTTTTTCCGGTTTGTCGAACCCGAACCCACGGCGGCTGACCTTACTGTTGTAAGCAGTAAAGAGTTTAACTGTTTCGGGTTTCAGGTATCTCACTCCGTTAAACTCGCCACCATTGAGCAGCATCTGGTACAGCATAGCCATATCATAAGCATTAGAGAATAAACCTGCATGACCGGCCACTCCACCAAACAGCGAAGCCCCTTCATCATGCACATCGCCTCTTGTTGTTTGCTGCCGGAAATGTTTCTCAGTTTCTGTTGGCACAATTCCATTTACAGCAAACCTGCTTCGTGGCTTGTAGCCTGTTGTGTACATTCCTATTTTACTATAGAAAGTTTTTTGAACATACTGATCGAGTGATAAGCCAGACATCTGCTCCACAATCTTTCCGAGGAAAATGAAATCGTTGTCGCTATATACATATTTGTTTTGAGGGCCTAACGGGCTTTTGAGAATGCGGTTCATCAGTGTATCCTGCCAGTCGTTACGCAGGTAAATATTTTCTGCCACCCTGGTGCTGAAGTCCTTCGAAGGCTTTGTTGCATAAATAGCCGGATTAGGAATGCCAGTAGCAGGATCAATTGTTTCTTTATAAAATGCAATAAAAGGAACTAATCCCGCCTGATGAAGCAGAATATCATCAATTCGAAGGTTCTCTTTGTCAGACCCGGCTACATAAGGTAAATAGTCCTTCAGTTTGCCATCCAATTTCACCTTTCCTTCTTCATACAGTTTCATAATAGAAACAGTTGTGGCAGTAGTTTTTGTTACAGATGCCAGATCGAAAATACTTTCCAGGCTCATAGCCTTAGCTGCAGAGTCGTACTCGTATTTACCAAAAGCCTTATTGTAAATTATTTCTCCTTTGTGAACAGCCATCACCACACAGCCAGGAAAAGCCTTTTTTGCAACACCGTCCTGCGCAATCGAGTCAATTATTTCAAGGTTTTTTTTTACTTCATTCAAAGCTGGTGGTGGTGCAACCTGTACAATGCCATCACCGAATTTAAAGTTGCAAACAGACACCGGCAATTTACCCTGTGCTTTTATTTTGCCGCTCAATAAGTCAGCTGCAGCCTGCTGCGTAATATTATCATCCTGGTAGCAGGCAACCAGTGTCCAGGCATCACAGAAGTTTTTAGTGGCCAAAACATTTCCAAATGTGAGTGTAACAGTTTTTATAAAGTTCAACTGCTTGTACAACGCAATAGCTGCCGAACTGATATTGAAATTATCCATCGGCTTGTTGGAGTAATTATGAATACCAACAACAATTGCGTCATACTTTCCGTCTTTGGGAACAGCTTTCAGAATTTCATCGGCCTTCTCTTTTCCATCCTTGTAAGAAAAAGTAAATACATCTGCATTGAAATCCTTTTGCAGCCGCTTTCCAAACTCACCCGCTTCGTTCAAGCCAATGCCCACATAGGCAATTTTCTTGTATTTTTTGGATAGCGGTAATTCTGCATAGTCAGTTCTTGATGCTGTGAGCCTTGCCTCAGTTAATAAAGTAATGCCATGCTTTGCCACCTCGTAACGGATAACATCTGTTTTTGCATTCAGGTCGGCAAGCAGGTTGTTTGTATCAATTACCTGCGGCTTATTCATCCCCAGCTGGTATTTTGACGCAAGCACTTTTTTTGCTTTTACATAAATATCATCCCAGGTTAATTTTTTTTCTTCAATGGCCTTCCTTACTGCAGCAATTGTTTCAGGCACACTGGCAGGCAGGCACAGCATATCATTTCCTGCTATCAATGCTTCAACGGCTATTGTTCCCTGTGGGAAATATTTTGCCACACCTTTCATTTCCAGCGCATCAGTAAAAGTGAGGCCGTTATAACCTAACTGGTTGCGTAAAATATCGGTAACACTGTTCTTTGAAATGGATGTTGCCCTGTTTGCTGTATTGTCTATCGCCGGGATGAAAAGGTGTGCAATCATCACACTGCCCACACCTGCATCAAAGATTGCACGGAAAGGAACCAGTTCCATTGAATCGAGTTGCTGACGGGTTTTATTAATTACCGGCAGATCGAAATGTGAGTCCACATCCACATCACCATGTCCGGGAAAATGTTTGGCGCAAGCCATGATGCCAGCGTCCTGCATGCCTTTCATAATGGCAACTCCATACCGGGATACTTTGTTTTTATCTTCCCCAAAAGAACGGTAACCAATTACCGGATTATTGGGATTGTTATTGATATCAACCACCGGTGCATAGTTTACATGCACCCCGATTCGCTTACACTGCTCGCCCATTGCAAGCCCCATTTTATACACTAAGTTTTCTTCATTTACAGCCCCTAGCGTAAGCTGGTAGGGAAACCTCGTTACACTGTCAAGCCGCATACCCAGTCCCCACTCTCCGTCAATGGTTACCATTATCGGGGTTTTGGCAATGCTTTGGTAATAGTTGGTAAGATTTGCCTGCCGTACAGGCCCACCCTGGAAAAAACACAAAGCCCCAACATTATACTTCTTAATATCTTCTGTTACTTTGGCCACATGATCGGCACCGAGGTTAGTGTGAGCCCTTATTGCCATCAGTTGTGCGATACGTTCATCATCGCTCAGGCTGTTAAAAACACTGTCCACCCATTTTTTTTCCTGCTCAGCCCTGTTTTGTGCCTTAGAAACAAATGGGAGTAAAAAAGAAAAAAGCAATGCAATAGTTAGCTTCTTCATATATTGATATTTCTTCTGAAAAGATGATTAAAATTAGTCTTTTTCAATAACGAAGCACACAGAACCTGCTTAAACGGCAAATCGTTACTTTTGACGGCTAAACCAGATTTTGTGCCAGATAAGATTACCTTATTACCCGACAATATTGCTAACCAGATCGCAGCCGGAGAAGTGATTCAGCGGCCGGCCAGTGCCGTTAAGGAACTGCTGGAAAATGCGGTGGACGCCGGTGCAACTGAAATAAAACTCATCATCACCGATGCGGGTAAATCGCTGTTGCAGGTAATTGATAATGGCAGTGGCATGAGTGAAACAGATGCCCGCATATGCTTTGAGCGTCACGCCACCTCTAAAATCAGCACTATTGAAGATTTATTTCATATCCGCACCATGGGTTTTCGTGGTGAAGCGCTGGCTTCCATAGCTGCCGTGGCACAGGTGGAACTGAAAACAAAAAGGGCTGAAAACGAAACCGGGACTTATATAGAAACTGAGAACAGCGTAGTGAAAAAGCAGGAACCTGTGGCCGCACCAAACGGCACCAGTATTGCGATGAAGAACCTGTTTTTTAATGTGCCGGCAAGAAGAAATTTTTTAAAAAGCAATGCGGCGGAAATGCGCCACATCGTGGATGAGTTTACCCGTGTGGCTATGTCGTTCCCGCATATATTGTTTACACTTACTGCCAATAACCAGCAGCTTTTTCATTTAGAAGCCGGCAGCCTGAAGCAACGGATTGTTCAGTTGCTGGGCAATAACTACAACGCCAAATTAGTGTCGGTAAAAGAAGAAACCGACTACATGAATATTTATGGTTTTGTGGGCAAACCGGAAACAGCAAAAAAAACAAGGGGCGACCAGTATTTTTTTACAAACAACCGCTTTATCAAAAGCGCCTACCTGAACCATGCGGTGATGAGTGCCTACCAGGAGATGATTCCTACAGATAGCTTCCCGATGTATGTGTTGTTTATTGACCTTGACCCCACACAGGTAGATGTAAATGTGCATCCCACCAAGCAGGAAATAAAATTTGAAGACGAGAAGATTGTGTACGCCTTCGTACAGGCGGCGGTAAAACATGCACTGGCCCAGTTTAGTGTAACGCCTACTCTGGATTTTGAACTGGATGCCTCCATACAGCAGCTGACATCCATACAACAACCTTTTACCGAAGAAAAAAAATCAGCAGCCTCTTCAGGCTCCATTTATAAAGGCTTTACACAAAAACACCAGGCACATTTTATTGAGCGAAATGACAAGAGTGAACTAAAGCATTGGAAAGACTTTTATGAGAGCCGTGAATCATCAGCCGTGAATCGTGAAGCAACTTCAGATATCGTAAACCCATTCACGACTCATGACTCACGACTCACGACTGCAGACGCTGAATTAACTCAACTGCTGAACACCTATATTGTTCTGCCTGCTAACAATGCCTTCCTCCTCATTCACCAGCAAGCTGCACATGAAAGGGTGTTGTACGAACAGCTTAAGGCTGCCAGCAAGGATAAACCGGTGGCTACGCAACGCAGCATGTTCCCCTCCACTCTCGAACTTACACCTGCTGATGCGGCTGTGATGGAAGAAATCATCGGCGACCTGCAATATCTTGGTTATACGATTGAACCCTTTGGCAAAAACACTTATGTAATACAGGGTACGCCTGCCGATGTAGAAGCAGGAAATGAAAAACACATTATTGATATTTTGCTGGAGCAATACAAACACTTTAGTCCGGAAGTAAAATTCTCTAAACGGGAAAAGCTGATTCGTTCGCTTGCAAGGCAGCAGGCCGTAAAAGCCGGTGTCCGCCTTACTGAAAGGGAAATGCGGCAATTGGTGAATGATTTATTTGCCTGTGAGCAACCTAATATATCGCCGGATGGCAACCCCGCATATCTGGAATTTAAACAGGAGCAGTTGGAGAGGATGTTTGGGAAATAAGGCCTCCCCAAACCCTCCGCAGGAGGGGCTTAGGTTTTCCTAAAATTCAGAACGAATTCCCTTTAGTAATTTTTCAATAACTTTTTTTGATGCGGCCGTATGTTTTATCTCCCGCAAACACTCACAGATTTATTTTTCTGACCCTGAAATTGCATTCAATAAATCTGGTTTGTGTACCGAAATTCCGATGCCTGATGTAGCCTTGAAAAGAACCCTCATAAAATTCACCTGCTTGCAACGGAAATTTTGTAAGTGTTCCGTAAAATGGAGTAACTATTTCATAAGGCCCCCGCATTTCTTCCTCTTCAAGGTAAGTTATAGAAATAGTTCCAGGTGCACTATTGTGTGTAAAACCAAACCAAAATCCAAACTGGCCGTTACTGCAATTAAGCGCCGCTGCGGTTGAACTATTCTGACCAATAATAGAAAGATGATACTCGGGGGTATATGAATAAATACTATTCCAGTTCCACCATCCGCTTCCTCCAATTTGATAATTTATAAACTGTCCGGCCGCCTGATCGCAAACATTAATATCTCCAACATCTGTTACTGGCTGATTAAGGCTGACATTGATTAATGCTGTTTGCTTATTGCCTAAACTGTCAATTGCAAGAATTTTACATTCTGAAAGTACCCCGGCACAAGGAATCATTAATAATGAAAATTCACCTGCCTGGTTTACAAATGTACTTGTTGGAGACCCATTGTTGTTAAACCAAACTAATACACATCCAGATCTAACCGGGTTACCGTTACAATCCCGGAGCCTGCCTTTAAGTGTTTTTTCAGTCGGCGGGTTAACAACAACAACAGTTCCCAAAGAAATATTTGTTGCAGAGGCCGGCAAGTTGATGGAGTGAATGGGTGTGTAACAGGGATAGTAGGGGGCTTTAAGAACAAGGGTAAAAGGAACATTGGCGGGCAATTGACCCTCAAGTTCTCCGTTACTACCTGTATAACCCCAGCCTGCAGTATTTCCATTAGTATAATAAGCTTCTACGCCATAGTTTATCATAGGCCCCCCTGTTGGGTTAACATACCTTACAGAAAAGTTAATTGCCGGATACGAATAATACATTACCCAATAACTAAAATGTGATACAGCCCCTTCATATGTGTTGCCCTGCTTTGTTGCAGTTCCCTCTTCCTGCCAAAGTCCTGTTTCTTCGTCTAAATACCCCATACTCACAGTTGCGGGTGCAGATGCCTGTAATGACTGTGAAATCAATGTGGTGAGTGTTGCCTTTTTTCCCTTTGCCATTTTTAATAATTCCCCATCAGCCGATTCCAGCACTACTGAAAGTACCCCAAAAGGCGATACAATTATTTTATTACCCGATTTGTCGTTCCCCAGCATTGACCCGGGCATTAATCCTTTAAGGTTATTACTTGCAGGGTCAATATATTCAGCAAATACCCTTACAGTTCCCGTATAGGTTCCTCCTGTTGCTTTATGTACACCATCGGCAGGTATTTCAATTTTACTGCCATTTGACAGACCCACTGTTCCCCCGGTTGTACTTTCAAATGACCCTAACAGGTTTTTATATAACAGCATTAACTCAATTCTGTTTTCACCTTGTGAGGCATTAAAGGTTTTTATTGCCTTGAAAAAACCCTGCTTTTCGGCAAAAACAATCGTATTGTTCCTGTTAAGCATGGCATTATCAACCCTGAAATATCCACTGTCATCTGTTGTTACTTGTCTGCTGCCCAGCTTAACCGTAGCTTTTGACAAAGGAGTTCCGTAAGCATCAAAAACCTGGCCATTCAGGGTTGCCGTAAACTGTTCCGGAGCAGCATCCGGGCGGATAATCTCACTTCTTTTACAGCCAATTGTGATTAGCGTAAGAAATAATCCAATGAGAGTTAGTTTTGGGACGTTCATAGCAATAAGTTTGGGTAACATCTAAAAACTAAAGTTAAACAAAAACCAGCAAGATAATCGTACCAGAAAAACATAATCCTGACAACAAATATGGCTTTGCTATTTTAAACGAATTCCCTGAATAAACTTCTCTACCGCCTTTCTGATTTCCGTTGCCGATGCCTGATGATTGTTTACAAGAGTTGAGAATATCAGCAGCTTTCCTTTTGGTATATAACTAATTATTCTTGCTACTCTTCCATAACTGGTAACGGATAAAAACCTGGACAGCATTGTTTCGTTCTTCCTGGTTAACTCCTCCCGGTAATGAGAACTTTATGTAAGGTTCAAGACCAAAAGCATAACGGGCCCCAAATGAAAACCTTCTCAATTGATATTGTGTTTCAATTGCTGCCTGAAAGTAGCTTTTCTTAAATTCATACAAGGAATCGGAAGACTCAGCCAATATTTTTTTGCTAAATAAAGAATCCTGTTGTGTCAGGTTGTTTCTTTTAAAGTCCTGCTGTTCATAAACAGCGCCGCCAAACTTATTCCATTGCACCCCTGCACCCAAAGACCAGCGGGGCAAAATGTAGTAGTGAAACGTAAATGGTAACTGGTGATAAAACGTTTTCTTTAATGACGATGATTTCACTGTAGTAAATTGTGGAAATGCCCCGGTATCGGGAATATTTGCCTGCCGGAAAACAAACTCTTTTGTGTATTGCGGAGCCCCATACCTGAACTCGGCCTGAAGGAACCATTTCCTGTTTTTAGCAAGCCGCAGATAAATTGCAGGTATATAATCTGCAATACCCGATTTGCGGCCAGATGAAGAATAAGGAACAATTTTTTGCCCTGCTACTGGCAACTGCTGGTGAAAGGACAGCCCCGCAAACCAAGTATATAAACTTTGGGCCCCTTTGTTCTTACTATTACTTTTCTCTGGCATTTTTTGGCTGCTGTTTACTGGAGTATTTGTTGTAGTGTCTGCCGGCTTTTTCGCTACTATATTCTTTTCCTGTTTCTCATCGTCATTAACAATCAAACTGTCTTTAAAAACTGTTTGTACATTTTTTTCACTACGCAGGCCATCATCGCTCCGGTTCACAGATACCGTTTCTGAATTTTTCTTTTCAGTTTCAGGGGGTGGCAACAAAGGATTGTCCTTTTCAGACTTACCAGATTCCCTATAAATCACACTTTTGTTTTCTGCAACGGCAGAAATACGGTCACCTTTTATTTTTGAAGGCTTTCTTAATATCGGAAAAAGAGGTTCTTTGTTTGTTGCGTTAATTGGAATATTTGTTTCATTAAGTTCCGTTAAGGTTTCTTTCACCCGGTTGCTGTCGTCCATCCGGTTCGTATCCGGCAGAAGACTTTCATTCGATATTTTATAAGCAGTACTGTTGGATAAACCGCCGCTATCTTCAACAAGCGGATTAATATTTTCCGGCTTAACCGCACTAACGGTTTCTTTTTCCTTATTAAACCATTGTCCGGGTTTTAATATCAGCCAGCCAATGCCAAATAAGGTTAACAGCAATAATCCTGATAACAAACAGCCATACCTTTTCCACCATATCACAGGCCTTTGGTCATCATCTTCGTCAAGACGCCGCTCCATATCTCCCCATGCCAAATTCTCATCTGGCAGGGGAAGTTTCTCCAGTTCCTGTATTAACTGATCTTCGTATGGTAACCGTTCATTCATTACTTGCTTCGCTTATTAAGCATTTGTTGCATTTTTTTTCTTGCTTCACTTAAGTGCCATTTACTTGTGCCCTCACTAATACTCATCAGCCCGGCTATTTCTTTATGGGAATATCCCTCAATATTGTAAAGGTTAAATACTGCCTGCGTGGCAGGTGGTAACTCTCTCACCAACTTCAAAATTTCCGTTGCCGACATGCCTGATACAACATTGGGAAGTATATGCACATCGCCAGCCTGTTCAAGTTCAGCCGTTGCGGGCATATTTTTATTCCGGTTAACTAAATCCAGGCAACTTCTGATAATTATAGCCCTGACCCATGTATAAAGCGATGCCTTCGACGAATCAAACCTGTCTATGTGTTTTAAAACTTTATAAAAACCACCATTAAGTGCTTCCATGGCATCAGCTTCATTTTTTGTATAGCGCAGGCAAATGTTCATCATTGCCTTGTAGAAGCTTCTGTAGAGCAACTCCTGGGCTTTCCGGTCTTGTCTTTTACAACCTTCAACTATTTTATATATCTCATCTGTTCCTGGTATAAACTGCTTCTTTACGTTTTCTAAGATCAGGGTTTTATAAAAATACTTCGCTTTCGGTAGCTTCCATATTGAATATCTGCAAAATATTGTCCACTGCTCAATTGTTGCACTGGTGCAATCAGTGTATTGGTACCGGCAATCCCAACAACCCGTGATTGATACATGGTGAATCCATTTGCATTAAATATCCGGTAAGTGATTAATCCGGGCATATCCAATGTTACATACCATCTTACGGTTTCGCTTACAGCAGGATTAGGATATGCAGGGATACGGTCAATGCGGCCTGTATTAATACTGTCAACCTGAATTATCCCACAATGCTGTGAGATACAACCATTATTCGTGTTGATGTGAAGACAGGCAGGAAAAAGTCCGTTACCCGGAGCCTGCCAGGAAGGGCTTACTCCGGTAAAGAAAACAGAATCCGGGGCTACAAATATCTGCCAGTAGGCTGATGTTATTGGCTGATTACTCAATGCCGTAAGGTTTACTAAACCAGAACTGCTGACCGTATATGTGAAGTTTGCAGTGCAAGAATATTGCGGACTGCCAGCAATTGTTACTGCCTTGTTCAAAGAGTCAATACACCCGGTTAATGTATCTCTTATCCAAAGGCTGACATTATAGCTGCCAGGATTATAAAAATAGGTTGGGGCTGGCGAATTTGATTCCTGGCCATTTCCAAAATTCCAATAATAAGAATAGTGTGAAGCAAGAGGACTTGGGACAAAATTGATAAGCTGCGAATTGCCGCTAACAGGTGTGGCAGTAAAACCCGCAGTTAAATTGCAACCAGAGGTATCGTTCACTGTTATCGTTTGACAAGATGATGAGGTACACCCAGAAGAACTGATGATACTCAAACAAACATTATGAGTACCGGGATTAAAGGAATAGGATAGGTTATTGATGCTACTGACAGGATTTCCGTTTACACTCCAGTTGTATGATTGAATGGTTCCGCTTCCAGTTGTGGAAACAGAGGTAAAATGCCTTCGGTTGCGAATAACAGGATCGGAAGCTACGGTAAAAAGGGCCTGACAATTAGTTGGTACAGTTACATTAACTGACTGTACGGAAGAATCGAGACAGTTGCTGCTTAGCGAATCAGAAACAATGTGCACAACACTGTAAGTGCCAGAATTTGTATAAGTTTTATTTACTGAAAATCCATACCCATGTTGTCCATCTCCGAACCGCCAGAAATGTACTTTGCCGGGTGCAGTATTCTGCGCCTGAAAAGTAACATTTCCCTGGTTTATCGCATAACTGAACAGAGGATTACAGGGCAACTGTGTATGACCATTTATTGTAAACAGAATAAGGTAAAAAAGTACCAACTTTTTCATAATACAGGTATTTGTAAGCATATACTGCCTGCACCTTTAAATGGTTGGGTCTGGGGACTGTTTTTTTAGCTGCCTTCTTATCCAAAGAGTCCTTTTAATAAATTTCTCTGCAGAAGGGGCTTTGACTCTCCTAAAATTTAGAACGAATTCCCATAATAAACTTCTCTACCGTCTTTCTGATTTCTATCGCTGAAGCCTGATGATTAGCCCCCTAAATCCCCCGCCGGGGGACTTTGGCTCGCCTAAAATTCCGAACGGACTCTTTGCAAAAATTTTTCAATTGCCTTTCGTATCTCAGCCGCAATTGCCTGATGATTGTTAACAAGAGTTGAGAATATCAGCAGCTTTCCTTTTTTAGTATATAAATAACCGCTGAAAGCGACAACACCTGAAAGTGTACCTGTTTTGGCATAAATATATCCGCTGTCGGCTTTGTAATAATTGCTGATGGTGCCTTCGCCGCCGGTGGGAAAGATGATCTTGAGCCGTTCCATACCAAATTCATTCTTCATCTTGTTAAGAATAGCCACAAAATCCTGCGGGGTAAATAAATTATACCGGCTCAGGCCGCTGCCGTCGGCCCAGCGGGGCTTTTGGGGCAGGTCTTTAAAATCTGTTTTAAGAATGGTGTCAATTATCTTTTCATCGTTCATGTAGCCCAATGTTTCGTTGCTCACCATCAGCAAACTTTGCTCTGCAAAAAAATTATCGCTGCGGTGCATCATGGGTTTGAGGAGAGAGTCGGTGGGTTGGGAGTGGATGGTTTTTTTGAGAAGTGGTTTTGCATCAACATATGACCAGTAGTCAATTTTTTTTTGCAAAGTATCTTCAAGCAGTTTAAGAAATGTTTGACCCATTGACGATAAAGTAGAATTTGAGATTGTTTTGAAAGGTACAGACTGAGAGGAAAATTTTGTTTTCGATTTATACATTGAAGCAGAATTCAGGCCATGAAAAGAGTTCTCTTCATAAGGTCGTGTAATTCTGAACCATAATCCCACTCCATTTTTGATTGTTCTATTAAGCCATTGAATAGAATGATTATAAAAATATCGGGGGGCTACTGTGACGGTATCGCCTTCAATATAAAATTTTACAACATTTCCATATATCGGCATTTCACTTCTTTCAACAGCATACTCATTCGGGTAATCATTCCATGCCCAGCCATTTCCTAATGGCGAAAAACCAGAAGGAATTGCATCTAATAGATAATTTACTTTTTTTGATTTTTTTAAGAACTCAAAAACAAGCTGGTTCTTAAAATCACCATGTAAAAATGTTGGGTCTCCAGTGCCTAAAATATTTATTTCCTCATTCATTTTCTCATACCTCAACCCCACCAAACTATCTCCCAAATACTTCATCGCTGCATAGCAGGTCGGTATTTTAGTATTACTGGCGGGTACAAAATATTTATCGCCCTGATAGTTGTAGAGGTACTTATTTGCTGCCGGGTCGTAAATGCTGATGCCCACATGGGCTGTTTGCAGGGCTGCGTTATTCAAAACTTCTGCCTTTGCCGATTTAGCTATTTGTTGCTGAACTGAACAGGAGGAAAAAACCAACAACAACACACAGGCGGCTAACCAGTATTTATTCCCTTTGTAGCTTGCTTTCTTTTCCACTCTTTAAAAATTAAATGTTTCAAAATTCCATGCGGCTGCATTTGTTTCTGCCTTTTCCGGCATTCCAAAACGCCTGATATATTCACCAGCGCCGAAATACTTATCAAAATACGCAGCATACCGTATGGCAGGCCCCTGCAAAGCAGGGTTTATTTTTCTTTTTTCGTTATGAAAACCTGATGCTTTTTCGATTAGACCGGCAGACAGTATTACACCTGGCTGGCATAATGGTTCAATTTCGTTTAGTAAGAATTCCATATACTCCTGGCTCCAGTACATCCAGTCATGAGTAACATCCCAGTCAAAGCTTTCATGCCGGAATAATTCTTTCAACGACAAACCGAAATAACGTTGATTTATTTTTTCCCATATCCTTAATTTGCCGGGCACACATTTCTGAGATTCAACCACTGCTTCCTGCGGATTTTTAGACAGGCTCCACGGCTGGATAAAAGGGGCAAAGGGGCAAAAAGATGTTACCCACTCATCAAGCCAGAATGTTGACTTTTCCCATCCCTGTTTTACCTTATTCCATTTATTAATCTGGGGTGCATATTTCCATTCAATCTTTTCGCAGCCCAATGTATATAATAAACTATCCGGCGCTTTAAATGAAGACGTTGCCAAAAGTGTATCAAACAATTGAAGCTTTTCTTCTTCCTTCTTAATGTAAAATGGAGCTGCGGATGTTGCTTCAGCTGCTTCAAGAATATAAACCTGTCCGGCACGGATGTTTACATTTCCCTCCATGGCTTTGTCTATTCCTTCCTGCATCATCCGGCTCAAGAACTCAGGATAGCTTATACCTGAGCTTCCAAGATCAACCACCTCCTGTATAGCATCAGTATATATTTTTTCTTTAAATAAAACATCAATATCAGCAGCAAAGGTTCCCGCAGTTTTCTTTGCCTGCTCCTTACTTTGCTGCAATTGTGTGATCGCTTCTTTATAAGCTTTTACCGATTGCTGCAACAATTTTTGGTCAGCAGCATCATCATACATACCTGTTGCACTGTTTTGATCTGCTGAAGTCCCGGCTGTAAGTGCTTTTCCATAATGTTCGCTAAACTTCATGAAAAGATTTTCCTGCATTAGCCTGCCCGAGAAAGCAGCCACATCATCCATTTCCTGACCCAATTGCTCCATCCGGTGCAGTGTACTTTTCATTTCATCAAAATCGGGGCCTGTAATTTTCTTTACTTCACATTCGGCAAGCATATTCCTGAATGTGCCAAGCATTGCATCAAGCATTGTTTTATCTACAGGCATAATTATTTCAGGATTTGTTCGGTCAGCAATTTGTTGCGGAGCACAGTTTCATCAGAATAGGGTAATAAACGGCGGTGACGAAATTCATTAATCAACTCAAGAGAAAAATTCCAGCCGGGTACCATATTACGGACAGCTTCTTTTTGTCGCTGAAACTTTTCACTTATACTTTCTTTTTCTTTTTCCGCCAGTTCTTTATACTGTGATTTATACTTTTCGGGCACTTCAGCATCCTGCCAGATTTCCATGTTTTCAAGGTTTACAAAATCCTCAAACGGGTGAATAGTATCTGCAGTAAGGCTGAGCATTAATTGATGCTCTTCCTCATTCACCATCGTCATCAAATCTGTAACATTGCTTATCGTCTTTGCCTTTTCTGTTATCCGTTTACAACAGCCGGCCTTTACAGTTTCTTCCATTTCCGCATAGAACCTGTACCTGATTGTATATTGATCAATAACCAGCGCAACGGCATTTTTCCCGTTCAGATTGCCAAGCTTTGTTTTGAATTCGTCAAGCGACTGACAGGATTTTATCGCTTCATAGATTTCTTTTTCGCAGTTGTAGCTGTTTGTGTAATCATGGTTGCCTTCATAGCGAAGCATCCGTAACCTGTAATATTCCTGATACAGCTTCAGGTAATCTTTCATAACGGATTTTAGAGTAAGTTACAAATTAATTACTGAACGGCGGGAAGTAACGAACTAAGAAGTACGATGGTGAGCAAAAATCCTGAACGATTTTATCATCATACACCGTTTAACACAATCAATCGTGGGTTCTAACCTCTTTCCTGTGCCCTTAACCACCTCTCCGGTATTTCGTTGCTGCTGGCCAGCAGGTAGTCTTTATAGCTGCAGGCGATGTACCGCTTATCTGGCAGCTGCATCCACCAGCGTCCGGTTTTTTTACTTTGCAGAAAAACGGTTTCCACCTCGGCAAAAGCAGTATGGTATTCGTTGAACGAATCTCTTTCGTCCAGCGAGGCTTCCCTTTTGCCACGGCTGCGCCCATCCAGTACATACCACAGCATGTGGGCAATCTGCATGGCTGTCATTTCATCACGGTCGTTGTCGGCGTTATAACCATAAATGCCGATAGTGTTCACCAGCGGACTCATACCCGCATAGCGCAGCAGCACACAGGCTTCTTCACCATTCAGTCCGTTTGGCGAAACAGTGCTGGCCGGGGCATACGCATTGGCTATGGCCGATACATCGAAACTAAAGAGGTGACTGTTGCGTATCACCGGTTCCATTTCGTCAATATTTTCTTTTACACTGCCCACCCGGTAACAATCGAAACGGAGCTTATCCATTGTTTCCAGCATCCGTGGATGCACATAATAACTTTGAAAAGCAATATGATTGTAATGGCGGATGAAGTTGGGTTCGCCGGTTAGCATTTCGAGCAAAAAATTCTCATGTCGGAAGGGCGACTCCAGGTTCAGGTCAATCAGCGCATCCACACAACTGGCCTCAATTATTTTTTTGTTTTCTGCGTAAGCATGGTATTGCGGCAGCGTTAAGTCGTGTGAGCCACCGAGAATTATTACCGTTTTGCCATCGTTCATCAGTTCGGCCACCACGGTTTTTAATGCGGCATACGAATCGGTAAACAGTGAGCCGGTTTTTATATTTCCCACATCGGCAATCTTAATATCCGTATGCCAGTAAAACAGTCCGTAGAAATGTTTACGGATGATGTCCGGCGCTTCGCTTTGTCCATGAATCAGGCCACTGCCCCGCTGCTCGCCACAACCAAGGATTACTATCTGCACTTCATCCAGGTCAGGAAATTCTTCCTGGTACACATCCACAATTCTGCCCAACTGGCCTTCTTTAAAGCCCTCATCATGAGAAATGGCAGCAAGGTTGACAGGCGAAAGAAAATCGGCAATGTTTAGGTAGTCTGACATATAACGAAGATAAGTCAGAACCACGATTTAAGAGATTGCATAGGATTATGAGGAATAGCAAAGACTCTTTTTTCCCGCAAATCCATTTTAATCCGCAAAACCGTGGTTTATTATCTTTGCCAATATGGAACAATTACTAAAACAGATTGAGGAGTACAAAAATGAGATTGGGGCAGCGGTGGCTGCTGATGCCAAAGCCGTGGAGGATTTCCGCATAAAATACCTTGGCACCAAGGGTGTGGTAAAGGCAATCATGGGTGAAATGAAAAATGTGGCCCCTGAGAAAAAGAAAGAAGCCGGGCAACTGCTGAACGAGTTTAAACAATGGGTTGAGGCTAAATACGATGATCTAAAAGAAGCTACATCGAACACCGAACATCAAACATCGAACATCGATTTATCCCTGCCCGGCGATGAGATGCCACTTGGTTCCCGCCACCCGGTTACACTGATGAAGAACCGGATTGTCTCCATTTTTCAAAGGCTGGGTTTTGCCGTAGCCGAAGGCCCCGAGATTGAAGATGACTGGCACAACTTTGGAGCCCTTAATCTGCCCGAGCATCATCCGGCGAGGGATATGCAGGATACATTTTACATTCAGACAAACCCAGACTGGGTGCTGCGTACCCACACCAGCAGTGTACAGATACGGGAAATGGAAAAGAACAAATTGCCCATCCGTATGCTGATGCCAGGCCGTGTGTACCGCAACGAAACAGTTAGTGCCCGCAGCCACTGTTTCTTTCACCAGGTGGAAGGATTGTATATTGATGAGAATGTTTCTTTTGCCGACCTGAAACAGACACTTTACTTTTTTGTAAAGGAGATGTATGGAAAAGATGTGAAAGTTCGTTTCCGCCCTTCTTATTTTCCATTTACAGAACCCAGTGCCGAGATGGATGTTAGCTGTTTTATCTGCGGTGGCGATGGGTGTAATGTATGCAAGAAAACCGGCTGGGTGGAAATATTAGGTTGTGGCATGGTGCACCCGAATGTGCTTTCCAATTGTGGCATTGATCCCAATAAATACACCGGCTTTGCATTCGGTATGGGTGTGGAAAGACCCGCCATGCTGAAATACGGAGTGAACGACCTGCGCCTGTTCAGCGAAAACGATGTGCGGTTCCTGAAACAATTTACACCGGCGATATAGATATAAATCTTTGATAAATAAAAAGTCCGCCAGAGAAGCGGACTTTTTTAATGGTAGTTTCTGTTCTAAGCTTTTTGTTTGGGGTGATATACTGCAAGTACCACAGATGCTACGAGTACCAGCCACAAACCAATACCGTAACCTTTACCAAATGCTTTGAAAACATCACCAATAGCAGCACCGTTAATTACCGGTTTTGCAATAAATATATACAGATAAGTTAGCAATGGAAGTACTGTCCAGAGTGCCCGGCCAAGAATATAATTATCCTTGTTCAATGCGCCCCAAAGCAGCATTATTCCGGAAACGGGGAAAAGCAGCAAAAGATATTTCTCCCAATCACCGCCATTTCCTCCGCCGGAGAAGACCATATCATATCCGCTGATGCCTTGTCCGAAAAACTGAAAAAAGGGAAGGAAGAATCCCACAATCAGAGCTGCACCTAAAACGATGCTGTAAATTTTTCTGTCCATGATTTGTTTGTTTATGGTTATAAAAAGAGTGAATCATTTAAATGTCTGCAACCGCTTATAGCTCAAAAAGGCTCCAGCCAGCAGTGCTGCAGCAGTAATATAAAACCAGGGAGTAAAATCAACTGTAATGTTCAGGTCTTTCAATCCCTCGCTTATTTTACCACCAATATCATCAGGCTTACCCGCAAGACTTGTTTTTGCTTCATGCTTAATATCAAAATACAACCCCGCCAGTGATGCAACAGATAAAACGCCTGCAGCTATAGCTCCGGTAACAGCTATTTTATTATTTAAAAAACACAGCCCTGCGCCTGCAACAGCCAGAATCAACGCCACCAATGCAAACATATTGGGTTGTTGCCGGTCTGTTTTGGTAGCTGTTTTGGTAATTGTTCTGTCCACTCCGGGTGTATTCGCCTCATCAAGCAGAGGCATATCCGAACCGCCGCTTTTCAGGTTGAATCCGGTTGCCAGTTCAAATCCTTTTACATCCTGCAACTTCATGCCGCCGCATTTAATATCAACAAAAGGCATCAGGAATAACAGAACTGCAATAATGAACAGAGTGGCTGAAGGTGTTTTTGATGCATGCATAAGCGGAGATACTGGTGCCGAAACACTACTATCTGGCACAGCAGGCTGGTTCGTATCCATATTGATGGTTTTGGCTTAAAGGCAAATGAAAGTTACACCATTTTTGATTGTATGTAAATTTCCTTACCTTATTTTTTATACTCAACGGGTAAACGGCAAGATAACGGCAGCCACTAAACTTACCCAGAACCCATACCCGAGCCAGCCAAATAATTCTGAAACAGTGAGCTCCGAACTACCCGTCATGTAAAGCATAAAGACAATATAAATGAGGCCAAGCAGCGGTAACAATCTGAAGAAAAGACTATCAGCAAAACCATCACCCAGCAAATTTCCCAGCAGAATAATCAATGCACTGCCGGGAACGAGCAGGTTAATATAAAGAGCACTGCCCCCTTTTCCCGCAAGACCACGGATATCGCCTTTTCCAAAGACTATGTCATAACCAGACAGGTTAAAATCCCCATTAGAAATGTATGGAAGAAAAAAGGATCCGACAATAATTGCGGACAAAACAATAGTAATCGTTTTCTTATTCATATAGTTTGGTTGATGGTGAAGCAATCAGTCCCAAGTTATAAAACAAATCACAAATAAACGAAGTTGCAACGCCATGCCGGGTTATTGGCATTACAATTATCTTTACGCCAGTTAATCTTATGCAGATAAATACCATTTGTGTATGTGGGGCGGGCACTATGGGCAGCGGCATTGCGCAGGCTGCTGCTCTGGCCGGATTTTATACAATTCTGTATGAACTGAACCCTGCCGTGCTTGAAACTGCAAAAAACAATATTGAAAAAAATCTTTCGCTGCTGGTTGAAAAGGGGAAAGTAACTCCCGGCGAAAAGGAGCAGGTGCTTAACCGGTTTCAGTTTACAGGCGATATTCACTCTTGCCTGGCTGATGTCTTTATAGAAGCCATTATCGAAAAACCGGAAGCTAAAATTGCTTTGTTCAACCAACTGGCAGAAATAAACCACAGCGAATGTGTGTTTGCCAGCAACACATCTTCTTTATCCATTACAAAAATTGCAGAGCAGGTGCAGCGGCCTGAACGGGTGATTGGCATGCACTTTTTCAACCCGGCCACAATAATGAAACTGGTTGAAGTGGTGAACACTGAGTTTACAAATGAACAAACCACCCAGATTGTGACTGAGCTGGCGAAACAAATGAACAAAGTGCCGGTTATTTGCAAAGATGCTCCGGGCTTTATTGTAAACCGTGTAGCCCGGCCTTATTATATCGAAGCATTACGCCTGGCAGAGGAAGGCATTCCCGTTGAACAAATTGATACCCTGATGGAAGCATCAGGGTTTAAGCTCGGCCCGTTCCGGCTGATGGATTTAATCGGTAACGATGTGAACTATGCAGTAAGCTGCTCGGTGTATGAGCAATTAGGAAAACCGGAACGGCTCAAGCCATCTTCCATACAGGAACAAAAAGTGAAAGAGGGTAAACTTGGTAAAAAGTCAGGAGAGGGTTATTATAAATACTGAATCAACAATATTCAATAAATCAATTTTCAATGGTATTAGTTACTGGCGGAACAGGTTTTTTAGGGTCGTATATTATTAAACTGCTGATAGAAAAGGGCTATACTGTCCGTGCCATCCGCCGGGGCAACAAAACACCTTTCTGGATTGAAAAAGAAATTACTGATAAAGTGCAATGGGTGGAAGGCGATGTGCTGGATGTAATTGCCCTGCAGGATGCGATGGAGGAAGTGGATACTGTTATTCATAGCGCCGCCGTTGTTTCATTTGACAGAAGAGACCGCAAGCAGATGTACCAGGTTAATGTGGAAGGAACAGCAAACGTTGTAAACATGGCACTTGAAAAAGGTGTAAGACGGTTGGTACACATCAGCTCAGTAGCGGCACTGGGCCGTACCACCAATGGCGGCCACGTAAGCGAAGAAAAGAAATGGGAAGAAAGCAAAACCAATACTCACTATGCCATCAGCAAGTTTAAAGCGGAGCTGCATGTGTGGCGGGGTATGAGCGAAGGGCTGGAAGCCGTTATCCTGAACCCGGCTACTATTCTTGGCTATGGCAACTGGCACAGCAGCAGTTGTGCCATCTTCAGGCAGATACATGATGGATTTAAGTGGTACACATCCGGCATTAACGGTTTTGCAGATGTGGAAGATGTGGCCAGAGCGGCCATATTGCTTTTAGAAAGCAGCATCAGCGAACAGCGCTATATCATCTGTAGCGACAACTGGACTTTCAAAAAACTGCAGGAGCAGATTGCTGAAGGATTTGAAGTATCGCCGCCCAAAACACCTGCCACTCCTTTTTTACTAAGTGTGGCCTGGCGGCTGGAATGGCTCAAATCAAAACTTACCGGCAAAAAACCATTGCTTACAAAAGAAAGTGCCAAGGTAGCAAGGAGCCAGACTTATTTTGACAATAAAAAAATTCTGGAAGCACTGCCCGGGTTTGCTTTTACTCCGTTAGAAGAAACCATTAAAAAGGCATGTGATAAATACAGAAAAAATCAGCCGGCCGGTCATTGATATTAATGGCAACCTTTTTGCAGTTGTAGCTATCTTTAAACAGAAATTATTTCTATGCAAAGATTTTTTTTGCTTCTTGTTTTTGTTGCACTGTCTGTATCCGCCATTTCGCAGTTTTCGGTACGTGGCGTGGTGCTGGACTCTGCCACCCGTGAGCCGCTGAATGCTGCATCCGTTTTTTGCCAAAACACCACTATCGGCAGTACTACCAATAAGCAAGGTGAGTTTTATATTTCATTAAAACCAGGTGCATACGATTTAATCATCAGCTATACCGGTTACCAGACACAGACCATCCGTGTAACAGAACAAACAAAACTGGAAGTGCTGATGCTGAAAGAAGATAAAAGCATGGGCGAAGTAATCATTAAAAGCAGCAGCGAGGTTGCCGACGGCTGGACCAAACACGGCGCTTTCTTTTTGGACTACTTTCTGGGATCCACACCAAATGCTGCACAGTGCGAACTTAAAAACCCTGAAGTACTGAAGTTTTATTTCTATAAGAAAAGTAACCGGCTGAAAGTACTTGCTACTGAACCTTTGCAAATTGCCAATAATGCCCTTGGTTATAACCTGCGCTACCAGCTTGATTCTTTTGTGTACTATAACGCTTCCAGCATTAACAGCTACCGGGGCTATTGCCTGTACACAGAAATGGAGGGCAGCGACAGCCTTAAAAATATCTGGGCAAAAAACCGCCGCAATACCTACGATGGTTCCAAACTGCATTTTATGCGCAGCTATTACGACAGCACTCTTATTGAAGACGGCTGGATAATTGACATGCTGGACGAAAAAGATGATAAAAAATTCAACAAGGTAAAAGATGTATATGATACAGCCGTTTACAATGCCCTCGTCCTGTATCCTGAAATAACAGTAACAGATTCAATCAGCCTTACAGACAGCTTGCCCGTACAAAGAACCATCCTGGACAGTGCACATGCCTCCTACCAGGTTGAGTTTTTCTACCCCCGGAAAATCAGCATCACATATACAAAGCGAAGCCCGGAGAAAGAATACCTGAAGAAAATGAACCTGCCGAAAAACATCCCTTACATCATCTCGTATGTTGATTTAAAAGACTGGATTGCCATTACCGAAAACGGATATTACTACGAACAGAAAGACTGGATAAACCAGGGCTACTGGAGCTGGAAAAATGTAGCGGATTTATTACCGTATGATTATTTACCGGAGTAGACTCTCCATAGATTCTGTACTAATTATTGTGCGTATGGATTCAAAACACCACAATAATTCAACAGAAACGGTAAGACGGATGGACCTGGGTAAAAAATACTGGCCAAACAGGGCCGACATGCAACTCAAAATATTAACTTAGCAACATACATTTTTGGCAGTAATGAAAGAAAAACTAACAATAAAAAAGCTCATTGAAGAAGCCCGCAATTTTTGTGTGTCAGAATCGAAATACAAGAACAAAGAACTATATGGTGTAACAGATGGTAAAGCTGTTGGAACACATATAGAGCACAAGTTCAAAAAACATTTGGACGATAAGTATCAACTGACTATAGGTTCGTCAGCAAATGGTATAGACTTACCTTCTGGTGACATACAAACAGACATAAAAGTAACTTCAATTAAACAACCTCAATCTTCTTGCCCTTTCAAGGACGCAAAACAGAAAATATTTGGACTTGGTTACAACCTTTTGGTATTCGTTTATGACAAAACAGACGACCCAAAAACAAAAACAGCAAATCTGAATTTTGTTAGTTGTTCCTTTATTGCAAGAGAAAAAACGGCAGACTACACAACAACTTTTCGTTTGCGGGAAATGGTAAAGGACAAGGCTAATGAAGCTGACATTATCGCCTATCTTAATGACAAAAATATTCCTGCTGATGAAATCACACTTGCTCAATTAGCCAAACAGGTTTTGAAAAATCCTCCAGAACTTGGATATCTGACTATTTCTAATGCTTTACAATGGCGACTGCAATACCAGCGAATCGTTGATTTAAGCGAAGACGTTAAAGGGATTACTAAAATCATTCATAAAAAGAAAAAATGATGAAAGTATTTGAAGCAAATATTTCTCATCAAACAGCCGACTTTCTCAACAAAAAACTAAGTCGGGTTACTCTTTTTGAAACAGCCAACGAAAAGTTAGTTGTTGCTTTCGGCATCAATAATTTTTTTGAAAGGCAGGCCGAATACGAAGTATTCAAAGATGCAATTTCAACAACCCAAAATATTGTATCCGAACCGGACAGAACTGAATACGGGGATTTTCAGACCAATCAGGATTTGGCAAAATCAGTTACGAAGCTCCTTAAAACAAAAAAGAAAATAAACCCCAAACTTGTTATAGAGCCAACCTGCGGAAAGGGAAACTTTATTGTAGCTGCACTTTCAGCATTTAGCCAAATTGAAGAGATAATTGGTGTTGAAATTTACAAACCCTACACCTGGGAGACCAAATTCAACATTATTGATTTTTATATTTCAAATCCCTCTGAACACAAACCCCGAATAGAAATATTTCATTTCAATGTGTTTGATTTTGACTTCAATTCGCTTATAAGCAAATCAAAAGACAAAATTTTAATTTTGGGAAATCCTCCATGGGTTACAAACTCTAAACTGAGTAGTTTGCAGTCAACTAATTTACCCCAAAAATCAAACTTCAAAAAGCATGGCGGTCTTGATGCCATAACAGGAAAAGGAAACTTTGACATTGGCGAATACATCACCCTGATGATGTTTGATGCTTTCCAAAATACAAAAGGGCATTTGGTGTTTTTGTTGAAAAATTCAGTAATTAAAAATGTGGTTTTCGACCAATATCAAAGAAAATACAGGATTTCAGACATTGAAAAGCTAACCATTGACAGCAAAAAGGAATTTAACGTTTCAGTTGAAGCCGCTTTGCTCTTTTGCAAACTAAACTCTCAACCTGAATACACTTGTAAGGAATATAATTTTTACCAGCCAACAATACAAGTAAAGGAATTTGGATGGATTGCCGACAAATTTGTTTCCAATACTGACTTGTATCGTCATAGTTCTGACATTGACGGAGTTTGCCCGTTTGAGTGGCGACAAGGAATCAAACACGACCTTTCTTCCATTATGGAATTGGAAAGAGTAAACGGACATTTTATTAATGGGAAGTACGAAGAAATAAGACTTGAGGAAGATTTGATTTTTGGAGTACTTAAAAGTTCTGACTTAAAACAGACTGTCATCAATCATCTAAGAAAATTCACAATAATTACACAAAAAAAAGTTGGACAAGACACTTCTTTTATCAAACAGAAATATCCTAAAACATTTAGCTACCTGCAATCACATAAAGAACAATTTAACCAAAGAAAATCCAGTATTTACAACAATAAACCAGACTTTTCGATATTTGGAGTTGGCGACTATTCTTTCTCTCCATACAAAGTCGCTATTTCAGGATTATACAAAACATTTACTTTCAGCCTGGTTTTACCATTGAACAGTAAACCTGTAATGCTTGACGATACTTGTTATTTGCTGGGGTTTGACAAGCTTGAGTTTGCAACTTACACAACAATTCTTTTAAATTCTAACGAGACAAAAGAGTTATTACAGGCAATTACATTTTCTGATGCCAAACGGACTTTTACCAAAGATATTTTGATGCGGATCGACCTTTACAAATTGGCAACAAAATTTTCTGATCTGGCATTACTAGCAGAATTAAATTCATTAAACAGTGATTACAATTTGCAGGTTTCGCCTGACAGATGGAACGACTTTTTGCTAACCTTAAAACCCAAACAAGTAACTAAGCAAATGGACATTTTTGCACCGACGTGAGAAGAAGCTCTACGCAAATCAGTTTTCCGCAATGGCGGGTGATGTCTTTTATTGACTTTTGTTCTAAGAATCTGCCACCTTGCCAATATCCGAGCGATAAATAAACTTGCATTCCTGTATAATGGGATCTCGAAAGATTAAACTTTGTTGCGTTCCGGGGCACACACTCAATTCACCGGACACTTCTGATGATAGTCCACCAGCTCAATCGGGGTTTTTTCAAAACTAAAGCCTGCATATTTCTTTTCAATTTCGGTCAGCAGCGCATCAATTTCTGCCACATCTGTTATCCTTACTAATTTATTCCGGTATTCTTTTATGTTGGGCAATCCTTTCAGGTAGCTGGCATAGTGGCGGCGCATTTCGTTCACCCCCACCACCGGGTTTTTCCATTCAACTGACTTATGCAAATGTTTCCGGCACACCGCCACCCTGTCTTCGATAGTTGGCGACGGCAGGTGTTCCCCGGTTTTCAAAAAATGTTTTATTTCATTAAATATCCACGGATAACCAATAGCGGCACGGCCAATCATAATACCATCCACACCATATCGGTTTTTATATTCCAGTGCTTTTTCGGGACTGTCAATATCGCCATTGCCAAAAACCGGAATAGTAATGCGGGGATTGTTCTTCACTTTTCCAATCAGCGTCCAGTCAGCCTCGCCTTTGTACATCTGCATACGGGTCCGGCCATGTATCGCAAGAGCTTTTACGCCTACATCCTGGAGGCGTTCGGCCACTTCTTCAATATTCTTTGTGCTTTCATCCCAGCCAAGCCGTGTTTTAACAGTAACCGGCAATGAGGTTGATTTTACAACCGCTTCTGTTAGCCTTCCCATCAGATCCACATCTTTCAGCACACCGGCTCCGGCACCACGCAAGGCCACTTTTTTAACCGGGCAGCCAAAGTTGATGTCAAGCAGGTCCGGGTTAGTCGTTTCCACAATTTTTGCAGCCAGCGAAAGGCTTTCTTCATCGCCGCCAAATATCTGTATGCCCACCGGCCGTTCATAATCAAATATGTCGAGTTTCTTTTTGCTCTTGATGGCATCCCTTATCAACCCTTCGCTGGATACAAATTCGGTGTACATCAGGTCGGCACCATTGTCTTTGCACACGGAACGGAACGGCGGATCGCTGACATCCTCCATAGGAGCCAGCAATAAAGGAAACCCGATACCCATCGGGTCGGGAATTTCTATGTTACCTATCTTTACCACTTCAGAAAAAGCATAAACGGCAAATTTACAACCTAAAAACCAGAGTTTGGAATGAGAGGCTTTCTTAAAAATAAACCGGCTTTTAATCAACTGCTTATCGTGGCTGGCGTTACGCTGATGAGCCTTTTTGTAATAGGTGCAATAGGTTCGCTGATTGTATCTTTTGTGGCTGGTGTGCCATTCAGCGAAATGGCTGATACTAAAAACTGGAACTATTCATCGCCCAAAACCATTTTTGTGGTAAGAGGCATGTTGCTGGTTCAGTTTTTTGCTTTGTGCGTTATTCCGTCGTATGTGGCAGCCCGCCTTTTTGGAGAAAACAACAGCCGGTATCTTGGCCTCAGGCCACCATCTAATCTCATTTATTTTGTTGCCGGTGTGGCGCTGCTGCTATTTTCTACACCGCTTGTTGGCTGGCTGGGCGAACTGAACAAGAACATACAGTTCCCTTCTGGCATTGAAAGCTGGATGCAGGAAAAGGAAAATGAAGCCGGAGAAACAGCAAAAGGGTTACTATCACTCCGCACCCCTTCAGATTTATTGATGAATATATTCTTTATTGGCGTACTGGCCGGTGTGGGGGAAGAGTTGTTGTTTCGTGGCGTTATTCAGCGCATACTTATCCGGCTTTTTAAAAATAACTGGGCAGGTATTTTAGTAGCAGCATTTGTTTTCTCAGCAGTACATTTTCAGTTTTATGGTTTTGTGCCCCGTTTTCTCCTGGGTATTTTCTTAGGCCTTATTTACTGGTACAGCGGCAGCCTGTGGCCTTCAATACTTGCACATACCATTTACAATTCAGCGCAGGTAATACTGGTGTACTATAACCCGGAAATGATTACAAAAGACAACCCGGTTGAAACAGCCAACCTTTTGGTAATGGCCCTAATAAGTGCGGCCATTTCCATTGGTATAATCTGGTGGATGAAAACCAAATCAACAACTGCATACAAAGAAGTGTATGCCGATGATATGAAACCCTATAAAGACCACCCGTTTTGATTTTGAACAGAAAAACTGATTATGGCTTTTAATCTCGCAACATTTAAAACCAGGACAGG
>CALLZY010000078.1 GCA_937858715.1 uncultured Chitinophagaceae bacterium
AAGTTGAACAACTGCCCGAACACAGCCGCAACCTTATTGAAACCTATTGCCTTTACGATGATGAGAATTACTTCGTTCCTGACTATGGCTTTAAGTTGATGGATTTAGTTTTATACCTTAACCATTCTGCTGAACCAAATGTGGCATCGGTAAACGAAGGGGAATATTTTGAAGCCCTCAGGGATATTAAGATTGGCGAAGAATTGCTGGTGGATTATGGAAGTATTGTGGATGCAGAAGGGTACTGACTAATAAAAAATCCCTATCCTTTTCTAAGGCCTCTTGCAAAATGAAAACTAAATGACAGTCTCAGGGCAAGAGTGTTGATTGTATATTTCTTTCCTGCCATATCTCTTTCATACTTCAATCCAAAGAGTAGTGTATTGTCGCCTTGGCCAACTTCAAGGCTATACCCGGTTTCAAAAGCAATAGCAACTCCGTCACCGTAATTTCTTTCTTCGTCTTCACTTCCCACTACACGACAATAGCCAGCCGAAGGTTCTACATAAAAACCTGTTTTTGAATCGCTGCTAAAAATATGTTTAAAACCAGCTTTAATGGAAATATGACCTAATATGGATCTGACATTTTTATCTTTTGGCGGAAAATATGCCCCGTCTAACAATTCGATCATTGCGCTATTGTTACCCACTTCGTTCAATGGAATGTCCCAATATGCAAAAACACCAAATCCTAAACCCGTATTTTCTGAGTTTTCTCCTACCAACTTATATACAGCAAGTTGAGAACGGGAGGATAAAAATGCAAAACAGAGCAAAAAAAGGATAAGACTTTTTTTCATAACCGAATTTCAAAAGTGAGAAATATGATGCAAGTTATATTTAAGATCGCTCTACAAACAAATCATTATATAGCTGTCCGCCGGGAACAACTGAATATTTTTCTAAATCAGTAATACCTTCTTTGGCCAGCACCTGCTCATCAATAAATAAATTTCCTGTGCATTGGGCAGAAGGCTGCCGTAGAATATAATATGCCGCATCGGCAAGTATTTCTGGTGTCCGGCTCATATTGGCCAGCATGGCACCGCCCAGCAGGTTGCGAACAGCAGCCGTATCAATCGTTGTTCTGGGCCACAGCGCATTAGCGGCAATTCTGTCTTTGGCAAATTCTTTCGCCCAGCCAATCACCATCATACTCATATTGTATTTGGTAAGGGTATAGGCAACATGTTTATCAAACCATTTTGGGTCCAGGTTTATTGGCGGAGACAAAGTAAGTATATGCGGATTTTCTGCCTTTTTTAAATGCGGGATGCAGGCCTTTGTTACAAAGAAAGTTCCCCGCACATTTATATCATGCATCAGGTCAAAACGTTTGGCTTCCGTTTGCTCTGTGGTGGTTAATGATATTGCCGATGCGTTATTTATCAGGACATCAACACCGCCAAACCTTTCGATGGTTTTGTCAATAACATTCTGTACCTGCTCTTCAAAACGGATGTCGCATTGTACAGCTAAAGCCTTACCACCGGCTGCTTCTATTTCTGCGGCAGCAGAAAAGATAGTACCTCCCAGTTTTGGATTTTCTTCCACACTCTTGGCAGCGATAACAATATTGGCTC
>CALLZY010000079.1 GCA_937858715.1 uncultured Chitinophagaceae bacterium
TCTAACCTTATCTTTGCCACCTAAAATTTAAATTCATGCCTTATTTGTTTACATCCGAGTCGGTAAGTGAAGGACATCCGGATAAAGTAGCAGACCAAATATCAGATGCACTGATTGATAATTTTCTGGCATTCGACCCGCAATCGAAAGTTGCTTGCGAAACATTAGTAACAACCGGTCAGGTGGTGCTTGCAGGTGAAGTTAAATCGAAAGCATATCTTGATGTACAGGAGATTGCCCGTGGCGTTATCCGTAAAATTGGATATACGAAGAGTGAGTATATGTTTGAAGCCAGCAGTTGTGGTGTCTTATCTGCTATTCATGAACAGTCTTCAGATATTAACCAGGGTGTTGTAAGAAAAAAGAAAGAGGAGCAAGGTGCTGGCGATCAGGGTATGATGTTCGGTTATGCAACAAACGAGACAGAGCATTATATGCCATTATCCCTTGATTTGGCGCACAACCTGTTAATTGAGCTTGCTGCAATCCGCAGGGAAAAGAATTCAAAAATGCCTTATCTGCGTCCGGATGCAAAAAGCCAGGTTACCCTTGAGTATGATGATAATAACCAGCCGGTTCGTATAGATGCAATTGTAATTTCAACCCAGCATGATGATTTTGACTCAGAAGCAAAAATGCTTGCTAAAATTAAAGCTGATGTTATCAATATTCTTATTCCAAGGATAAAAGCAAAGTATAAGAAATATGCAAAGCTTTTCAACAATGATATAAAATATCATGTTAATCCTACTGGCAAATTTGTAATTGGCGGGCCACACGGCGACACAGGTTTAACTGGCCGTAAAATTATTGTTGATACTTACGGAGGTAAAGGTGCTCATGGTGGTGGTGCTTTCAGCGGCAAAGATCCTTCTAAGGTTGACAGGTCTGCAGCGTATGCAACAAGGCACATTGCAAAAAACTTAGTAGCTGCCGGTGTATGCAGCGAAGTATTGGTACAGGTTTCTTATGCTATCGGTGTTGCTCAGCCTACCAGTATTAATGTAAATACTTATGGAACAGCAAAAGTAAATTTAACTGACGGCCAGATAAGTAAGGTAGTGGAAAGTGTATTTGATATGCGTCCTTATTTTATCGAACAAAGATTTAAGTTGCGTAATCCAATCTACAGCGAAACTGCTGCATATGGACATATGGGCAGAAAGCCGGAAATAGTAGAAAAGACCTTTACTTCTCCGGATGGTAAGAAAGTGACAAAGAAGGTGGAGCTGTTTACCTGGGAGAAACTTGACTATGTTGCAAAAGTGAAAAAGGCTTTTGGAATCAAGTAATCGATTTTAAAGTTTAGAAAACTGAACCCTGATAGTGTAATAGCTTTCAGGGTTTTTCTTTGCTACCTTTGTACAGTGAAAAATTTCAGACAACAACACAGGCCCAAAAAGAGTGCTATGGTTATCGGGCGGCAACCAGTTATTGATGCCTTGAAAGCCGGTCAGCAACTTGACAGAATTTATTTAGATACCAGGGCACAAGGTCAGGATATTGGTGAAATAAAGAAACTTGCTTCGCAGAATGGTGTGCCATTGAATTATGTACCTGTGGCAAAACTTAACGGTTTTAATATAACAAACCATGAAGGCTGTGTGGCATTGATTGCGAAAGTGCAATACCAAAACCTTCAGGATGTAATATCGTTAGTTATTGAGTCTGGTCAAGTGCCTTTGCTGCTGATACTGGATGGAATAACTGATATCCGGAATATTGGCGGTATTGCCCGTACAGCGCTATGTACAGGTGTTAATGCTATTATTATACCTGATAAAGGGGTGGGTGCATTAAATGAAGATGCTATCCTGACATCTGCTGGTGCCCTGGAAAGAATACCGGTTTGCCGGGTTAACAGTCTGATGAAAGCCGTGGATGAACTTCACCTGAACGGCATCAAAGTCTTTGCCAGCGAAATGACTGCAGAAAAAACAATTGACAATGTTGTTTTTTCGGAACCTTGTGCAATAGTGATGGGAAGCGAGGAAAAAGGCATTTACCCGGCATTGATGAAGATTTGTGATGAGAAAATAAAAATTCCAATGAAAGGTGATTTCGAGAGCCTTAATGTAAGTGTGGCCACCGGTATGATTTTGTACGAGGCGATGAAACAACGGTTGCAATTATGAACAATGTTCCTGTCAGATTAATTGAATGTCCCCGTGATGCGATGCAGGGATGGAAAACTGTTATCCCGGCAGAAAAGAAGATTGCGTACATAAATTCATTGCTGCAAGTTGGTTTCGATACCATTGATTTTGGCAGTTTCGTTTCGCCAAAAGCGGTTCCGCAAATGGCTGACACGATAGATGTGCTTAAAGGTTTAAAAAGAAAAGATTCAAAGAGCAAACTGCTATCCATCATTGCAAATTACCGTGGCGCAGAAATTGCCTCATCTTTTGAAGAAATCTCATATCTCGGTTTCCCTTTTTCGGTTTCAGAAACTTTCCAGCAGCGGAATACCAATTCGTCAGTAGCAGAATCAGTCGAAAGGGTGGGAGATATTCAAAACCTTTGCGTAAAAACCGGTAAGCAGCTTGTTGTTTACATTTCGATGGGATTTGGTAATCCTTACGGCGACCTTTACAACGAAGAAATAGTTTTTGAATGGGTAAACAGGCTTGTGGGTATGGATATTGGCATTATTTCTCTTGCTGATACGGTAGGAATAGCCACCCCTGAACAGGTCTATGACATTACCAGTTACCTGGTTGAATCTTTGCCCGGAACAGAAATTGGAGTTCACCTTCATTCCACTGCGGAAAACTGGCAGGAAAAGCTGGAGGCAGCTGTGAATGCCGGTTGTAAACATTTTGACGGTGCGTTGAAAGGCATCGGGGGATGTCCGATGTCGGGAAGCGAATTGGTGGGGAATATGAATACGGAATGGATGATTAGCTACTTTGAAGGAAGAAATATGCTTACAAACCTGAATAAAGAAGCCTTGCAGAAAAGTATCAGCTTAGCCAACGAAATCTTTAAGGCTTAAACCTTCTCCCTTTAACCCTCTACCTTTGACTTATGGATTTCATGCTGAATATAGATTTAAAGAAACTGGATGAGCCCCTTAAATACGGCGACAAGGTCATGCTTGCTGGTTCTTGTTTTACTGAACATATTGGTAATGCTTTGGGCGATTTAAAATTTGATGTGTTGCAAAACCCGAATGGTATTTTGTTCGGCCCCGACAGTGTTTGCAAAAGCCTGCTTTCTTATGTTGAAAACAAACAATACCTGCATGATGAGTTGTTTTATCTGAATGAGGTTTGGAACAGTTGGAACCATCATTCCCGTTTTTCTCACATTGACAAGGAAAAGTGCCTTGATGGTATTAACACTTCGCAAAAGAAAGCCCATGAGTTTTTAAAGACGGCAGACTGGCTCATTCTTACATTGGGCTCTTCGTTTATTTACAGACTTAATGGGTTGCTTGCTCCAATCCCCTCTTCGGGGGGTGGGGGGGCTGCAAACTGCCACCGGGCTCCTGCCGCATGGTTTACAAAAGAAATGCTGGAGATTGATGATATTAAAGATCTGCTTGAATCAAACCTGAAACGGCTGAAAGAGTTTAACCCAAAACTGAAATTTATTTTTACCGTCAGTCCGGTAAGACATATAAGGGATGGAGTGGTGGAGAATAATCGCAGCAAGGCCAGGCTTCTTGAAGCCGTACATTTTATTTGCACAAAGTTTGAGTCGGCTTACTATTTTCCAGCTTATGAGTTGGTGATTGATGTATTACGGGATTACAGATTCTATGATATTGATTTGGTACATCCAAACTACCCGGCAACAGAATTTGTACTGGAGAAATTTGCCCAAACCTGTATTGATGAACATTCTCAGCAATTAATGAAGGAGATAAAAAAAATTGTAATTGCCCGGAAACACAAACCCTTCCAGCCTGAAACGGAAGCACACAGGAAATTTCTGCTGGCACATGCTGAAAGAGTGAAAGAATTGATTAAGCAGTGCCCTTATCTTAATCTTTCAGAAGAAGAAAAGTACTTTTCAGGGAAAACGGATTAATGTATCCTGTCACCCCTGACAGCTAAGTTTTTCATTACCTCTGCTTCAAATTCTAACCATCCGGCCCAGCGGCTTCGCACCCTTTCTTTGTCAACGTAGGTTTCTGCCAATTCAATAAACAGGGTGTAATGCCCGGCTTCACTTTCCATAAAGCGGCGGTAAAATTTTTGCATATAGCTGTCCTCAAGGCCTTCGCTAAGGCGCTTAAACCTTTCACAACTGCGGGCTTCAATTAGTGCCATTGTAAGCAACTGGTCGAGCAGACGGCCTTCCTCATCACCACCTTTTTGCTGAAAACTGAGAAGGGCATTTACGTACTCGTCTTTCCGCTGTTTGCCCAGTTGTAATCCCCTTTTGTGCAACTCAGCCAGCACTAAGCGGAAATGGCCCCATTCTTCTGTAACGATGGGGGAGAGTTCGGAAACTAATTTTTCTTTATCGCCATGTCTTTGTATGATAGAAATACAGGAAGTAGCTGCCTTTTGCTCACAAAAAGCATGGTCTGTCAGTATTTCCTCCATCGAAATTTCGGCCAGGTTTACCCAGCGGGGGTCGGTGGGCAGTTGCAGACCGAGTATGTTTTTGGTGTCTTGTGAGAGTTCCAT
>CALLZY010000080.1 GCA_937858715.1 uncultured Chitinophagaceae bacterium
GAAAATTCGGTTCCGCCTTCCGAAAATTCGGTTCCACCCTCCGAAAATTCGGTTCTGCCTTCCGAAAATTCGGTTCTGCCTTCCGAAAATTCGGTTCTCCTTTCCGAAAACTCGGTTCTCCCTTCCGAAAATTCGGTTCGGCCTTCCGAAAATTCGGTTCTCCTTTCAGAAAATTCGGTTCCACCCTCCGAAAATTCGGTTCTGTCTTCCGAAAATTCAGTTCTGCCTTCCGAAAATTCGGTTCCACCCTCCGAAAATTCGGTTCTGCCTTCCGAAAATTCGGTTCCACCCTCCGAAAATTCGGTTCCGCCTTCCGAAAACTCGGTTCTGCCTTCCGAAAACTCGGTTCTGCCTTCCGAAAGTTTTCAGCCAGAAGGTTACTGCTTATTGGCGCCGCCACAAGGCAGGAACAACAGCACTCAATCCCCATCTTTTGTAACTTCGGTCGGCAGCAGGCAGACGGAACACAGAATACCGCCACAGAACCAATGATCAACCTCAGTTGAATTTCTAAAACAGAAAACCAAATGAAAGCTATTACCAGAACCTTGCTGGTGCTTGTAATCTCAGCCACCTTTTTAAAATGCAGTTCGCTGAAAAAGGTTGCTTTCAAACCAAAAGAGGTTTACAAAACAAATAGTTTAATCGTAATCCAAGTAGCAGAAAACTCGTTTAAACATACTTCGTTTTTACAAACCAACGATTTTGGCAATGTACCCTGCAACGGCCTCATCGTAAGAAACAGTAATGAAGTAATCATCTTCGACACTCCCACCAACGACAGCAGCTCAGAAGAACTGATTAAATGGATAACAGGCTCCCTGCATTGTAAGATAAATGCAATAATCCCCACCCATTTCCACGACGATTGCCTGGGAGGGCTAAAAGCTTTTCATAAAAATAATATTCCTTCTTATGCGTATTTCAAAACCATTGAGCTGGCAAAAAAGAATAACTATACTGTTCCCAAAAACAGTTTCAGTGATTCGCTTATTTTAAAAGCAGGCGATGAAACCGTAACTGCCCGGTTCTTGGGAGAAGGACATACAATAGATAATGTGGTGGGTTATTTCGCCGGCGACAATGTACTGTTTGGCGGTTGCTTAATAAAAGAACTGGGTGCAAGCAAGGGTTATTTAGGTGATGCGAATGTAAAAGACTGGTCTGCCACAGTTGAACGGGTTAAGAAAGAATACCCCGAAGCCAAAATCATTGTTCCGGGACACGGAGAACATGGAAACCAGAAACTGCTTGATTATACAATTACGTTATTTGGGAAACAATAATGAAATTCTTCCTTGCTCCGGAAACTTTTAATACACCGTAACTGTAGCCGAGGTAAACAAATCATTACCGTTGTAGAAGTTGAGGGTGTTGACACCGATGGCGGCATTATCAATACGATAAGAGGGATTGGCATATACCAATGCCTGGGCACATACCGGCGAGCCGCAGGGCACCGTGGCTTTGATGCGGATGGCATATTCCCTTTCGCCGGTTTTGCGCACATCGTAATGGGAATAGGTGTAACATAAATTAGCACCATACGCCTCCACGGTAAGTATGATGCCGTACTGAATACCTGAAGTGTTTACTGCGGTGGCTTTGGTGATCACCATGTCGGCCAGGCAATTTTCATTTTCATCTTTTTCGCACCGGAAAAAGGAAAACAACGAAATGACGGCGGCATAGAATACTAACCTCATGTGTGCTTTATTATTATGACACCTGCTGCAAACCTTTTGTTGCATCAGATAAGTTCTTTAAGCCGGGCCACCACCACATCAATTTCTTCTTTTGTATTGTGGCGGCTGAAGGAGAAGCGGACTGTAACAATACCGGGGTTGTTGTACAGGGTGCCAATAACATGGCTGCCCTTTGCTGCCCCGCTGGTGCAGGCACTGCCGCCCGATACACAGATGCCCTGTATATCGAGATTGAAGAGCAGCATTTCCGATTTATCGGTTTTTGGAAAAGAGGCACTGAGTACGGTATAAAGGCCATGACCGTGGCTGTCGCCATTGAACTGTACGCCGCTGATATGTGCCTGTAACTGCTCCCGCATATATGTATTGAGCGAACTGATATAATCGAAATCTTCTTTATGCCTTGCCATGGCAAGGTCGAGTGCTTTGGCAAAGCCAACGATGCCGTAGAGGTTTTCGGTACCGGCCCGCATGTTGCGTTCCTGCCCGCCGCCCCAGATGTAGGGACTGACTTTTACATCGCCGTTGATATAGATGATCCCCGCCCCTTTTGGCCCGTGAAACTTGTGGCCGGAGGCAGAAATGAAATGTATGGGAATTGAGCTGAGGTCAACCGGGTAGTGGCCCACGGTTTGCACACAGTCGGAATGAAAGATGGCATTGTATTTCTGGCACAACTCTCCCACTGCCTTAATGGGCAGCAGGTTGCCTATTTCGTTGTTGGCATGCATAAGCGACACAAGGCATTTTTCTTTGGCTGATGCCAGTTGTGCTTCCAGGTCGTGCAGGTCTATATGGCCATCGGGCAGCAGTTTTACAAAGCTGCGGGTTACCTCACCGGTTTTTTCGTAGTGGGCGGTGGTATATAACACAGCATGATGCTCGATGGGTGATGTGATGATGTGGCGGCAGCCCAGGTCACGGATGGCGGCCAGTATGGCGGTGTTGTTGCTTTCGGTGCCGCCGCTGGTAAAGAATATTTCGCCGGGAGATACATGCAGGTGTGCGGCCACGGTTTTGCGGGCATTTTCGATGGCCAGCCTGGTTTCCCGTCCATAGGAATAAATGGAGGAGGGATTGCCGAACCGGGTGGTCAGGTAAGGCATCATGGCATCGAGCACTTCGGCATCGAGTGGCGTGGTGGCGGCATTATCAAGATAAATCCGGGTCATGTTGGTATAAAGTGGGCAAAGATAAATTTTTCGGAGGGGATATACATCAATAAGGTAAACCAGCAGGTTT
>CALLZY010000081.1 GCA_937858715.1 uncultured Chitinophagaceae bacterium
TGACAATGATGTTTGATCTGTATCAAACAAATGCCATAAATCCCATGAAATGCAATCTGGTAGCGGCTTAAAAAAAAGTTAAAGGGCTTGACTTTTTAAACACCCCAACACTTATTTTTGCGGCTGATTTTCGGATTTTATCCACATTTTTCAGAATCAATTGTGTCTATGACTTCTTGTAAACCAATCGGCCAAGGACTGTCCATACTATTTCTGTCTCTTTTTGTTTTTTCCGTTGTGCAAATTCATGCCCAGGATGCAGCGGCAGGTAAGACTGTCTTCATGTCTAAATGTGCGGCATGCCACAGCATTACCAAAGATGGTACAGGTCCCGCATTAAAAGATTTAGAACAAAGGCATAAGTGGGCCGATCATAACGAACTGCTGAAGTGGATTAATAATCCGGCTGTGTATATGAAGGATGACTCTTATACACAGGGGCTGAAGGCCAAGTACAATAACCTTATTATGACCGGCTTTGCCGATGTGACATTGAAGGATGTTGACAACCTTGTTGCCTATGTAAATGATGCGGCTAAAGAGAAACCAAAAACTGCAGCTAAAGAAGAAGCTCCTGCCACTTCCAGCTCACTGATCTTCGGTATTATTTCTCTTATACTTGCTGTTATAGCTGTGATATTGTTGCGTGTAAACAGCAACCTGAAAAAGTTGAGTGATGAGGCGGAAGGCATCAGCCGTCCCGACCCGGTTCCATTCTATAAGAATAAAATTTATATAGCCATTGTTGCGCTGTTGCTGTTCATACTTGCCGGTTATTTCCTGAGCAAGGCTGCTATTGGACTGGGGCGCCAGAAAGATTATCAACCGGAACAGCCAATTTATTATTCGCATAAGGTGCATGCAGGCATTAACCAGGTTAACTGTTTGTATTGCCATGGCGGAGCATGGGAAAGTAAATCAGCAACTATTCCTTCGGTAAACGTATGTATGAACTGCCACAAGGGTATTCAGACGTATGAAAAAGGCCCTAAACTTTATACTGAAGAAGGTGTGGAAGTAAATGGTACTGCCGAGATTATGAAGTTGTATCAATATGCCGGGTTCGATCCTAAGAATGCCGCCGCTTGGGATCCTTCAAAAGCAAAACCTATTGAGTGGGTGAAAATACACAACCTGCCCGATCATGTGTATTTTAGTCATGCCCAGCATACCCGTGCCGGTAAAGTACAATGCCAGAGCTGCCACGGAGAAATAACTGCAATGGATGAAGTAAAGCAGGTGGCAGACCTGAGCATGGGCTGGTGTGTGAACTGTCACCGTCAGACGAATGTTGACTTTAACTACGACAGCACAAAGGGTAATAAGTTCTACAGCATTTACGAGAAGTTCCATAACGATATTAAGAGCCACAAGATGGACAGTGTGAAAGTGAAAGACATTGGTGGATTAGAGTGTCAGAAGTGCCACTATTAATAATGTGGAAATGTGAGAATGAGTGCAACAGCACAGCAATTTTTTTGAACCAGAAATTATCGAATCAGCGATTATGAATAATAACAAGTACTGGCAAAGTTTCGGAGAACTGAATGACCCGGAAAACCACAGCAAGCGCAACCAGGATGAGTTCCATGAGGAACTGCCGTTTGAAGCTTTTGATGGTAAGGGGTTGATTGATGCAAAGTCTCCACGCCGTGATTTTCTGAAATACTTAGGCTTCAGCACAGCTGCTGCAACTATTGCGGCCAGTTGTAAGGTTCCGGTTCGTAAGGCAATTCCTTATGCCAATAAGCCGGAGAATATGGTGCCGGGTGTGGCTAAATATTATGCCACTACTTATGTGCAGGATGGAGATGTGATACCGGTGCTGGCAAAAGTAAGAGATGGCCGTCCTATCAAGATTGAGGGGAACGATCAGGCATTATTTACCAATGGTGGTACCTCTGCAAGGGCGCAGGCATCAGTGCTTGACCTTTACGATTTATACAGAACGAAATTTCCAATACACCGCACAAAAGAGGGAGTAAACAATGAAATTCCATCTTTTGATGATGCTGATAAACTGGTTGCCGATGCAATGAAGGCTGCCGGTGGGTCAGTGGTGTTGTTGACCTCTACCGTTGTTTCGCCATCTACCAAAGAAATCATTGCAAAATTTCCCGGCCTGAAGCATGTACAATACGATGCTGTTTCTTACAGCGGTATGCTGCTGGCCAATGAAGCCTCATTCGGCAAACGCAGTATTCCTTCTTACAATTTTGGCGCAGCCAAAGTAATTGTGAGTTTGGGGGCTGATTTTCTTGGCACATGGCTTAGCCCGGTTGAGTTTGCCGCCGGTTATGCGAAAGGCCGCAAGATTGACGAGAAGAACCCGGTGATGAGCAAGCATTACCAGTTTGAAGGCCATCTGAGCCTTACCGGTTCCAGCGCTGATGAGCGGTTCACACATCGTCCTTCTGAAGTTGGTAATGTGGCACTGGCATTAGCTGCTGCTGTTGGTGTTGCCGGAGTTTCAGCCAGTGTGGGCGAACTGCAAAAAGCCATTGACAAGGTAGCTGCTGATTTAAAAGCCGCAGGCGGTGCTGCATTGGTTGTATGCGGCAGCAACGACAAAAATATACAGGTATTTGTAAATGCCATCAATAACGCTATTGGCGCATACGGTACTACTATTGACTGGAGCCGCCCTGTTAACTACCGCCAGGGAGTTGACAGTGAAATGGCACAAATGATTGCTGACATGGAAGCAGGTACAGTTGGTACGCTGATGGTGTATGGTGCCAATCCTGCTTATACATGGTATGATGCTGATAAATTCAAAGCAGCACTGAAGAAAGTGAAAGTGACTGTTTCGTTCAACGAGAAGATGGATGAAACCACTGAG
>CALLZY010000082.1 GCA_937858715.1 uncultured Chitinophagaceae bacterium
ATACGGGCCGTTATCGAAGGCATCTGCGATATTGATTCCTTCTTCGAAGTGCATAAAGACTATGCCGATAATATTGTCGTTGGCTTTGCCCGTCTCGCCGGCCGCAGCATAGGTATTGTGGCCAACCAGCCGCAAAGCCTCGCCGGTGTGCTCGATATAGACAGTTCTAAGAAAGGGGCAAGGTTTACCCGCTTCTGCGATTGTTTCAATATTCCGCTGCTGGTGCTGGTGGATGTGCCGGGCTTCTTGCCGGGTACCGACCAGGAGTGGAACGGCATCATCACCAATGGTGCAAAACTGCTCTATGCCTTAAGCGAAGCAACTGTTCCCCGCTGCACCGTTATCACCCGCAAGGCCTATGGCGGCGCTTACGATGTGATGAACTCCAAACACATCGGTGCCGATATGAACTATGCCTGGCCTACTGCCGAGATTGCCGTGATGGGTGCCAAGGGTGCCAGCGAAATCATCTTTAAAAATGAGATTGCCGCCGCTGCTGACCCGGCCAAGAAACTGCTGGAGAAAGAAGCGGAGTATGCCGAACTGTTTGCCAATCCTTACACCGCCGCCGAAAGAGGGTTTATTGATGAAGTAATCGAACCGAAGGAAACCCGCAAAAAACTCATCAAGGCATTTGCCATGCTCGAGAACAAAGTAGCCAAGCGGCCCCGGAAAAAACACGGCAATATACCGCTGTAACAATTTATCACTATTAACAGGCAGGCTGGTATTTATCAGCCTGCTTTTCTTCTGTGTAGTCTGCAGCATCTCATTTTTTATGGGCTATCATCACCAGTAACTCCGGTCAGCACCTGTCCTCCGCCCGCCTTCAGTCTTTTATGCGTTAACAACTACGCAACCACAGCGGGTACCACAATCCCAACACACTTAGCCATCATACACCCGCCTGCCAAGTAATCTGATAAAAAATTTGATACTTTTGTTGCAATTTGAACAGCTATTGCAAGATTTCTCCGCTTTTCCAATAAAAATTAGCACTGAGATTGAAGTAGGTTGTTATTGTTGGGAGAAAGGTACTTATCGTTTCTATGTTTGGCACTGGTATGATGAAAGACTTCCAAATGGAATTCACAAATATGTAATTTAAGAATCTACATTATGGCTATTAAAAAAGATAAAGCATTCAATAATTTACCATTACTTCCACCAAAGAAATCTTCGGTTGAAACCATTAAGGTCTTAAAGCAAGTTAGTAAATCAGCCGTTGCATTAGCAGAATTAAAGGGGCTTGCTAAAACATTACCAAATCCGAACATCTTGATAAATGCAGTTGTATTAAAAGAAGCACAAGCAAGTTCGGAAATCGAAAACGTAATTACAACCCAAGACAAACTATATCAGGCTTTGTTCGCCAAGTCAGTAAAACCAGATGTTGCAACAAAAGAAGTTTTGCGGTATCGGGAAGCCTTGCTAATGGGAACGCAACTAATAAAAAAGAGAGGATTTCTTAATATAAATGGCATCATTGACATTCAAAAGGAACTAGAAGAGAATAATGCTGGTATTCGAAAACTTCCAGGAACTGCTTTAGTAAACGATTTAACCAATGAAGTAATTTATACTCCACCAGATAACTACGATACCATATCTGGCTTAATGAAAAATTTGGAAGATTATCTCAATGATGATTCAGATGATATTTCACCCCTGGTTAAATTAGCGGTTCAACATTACCAATTCGAAAGTATTCATCCATTTTATGATGGCAATGGCAGAACAGGGAGAATAATAAATGTCCTCTACCTGATTTTAAAAGGTCTATTGGATGAACCAGTTTTATACCTAAGTTCTTATATTATAAAAAAGAAAAGTGATTATTATCGGCTACTCCAGGAAGTCAGGACTAAGAATAATTGGGAGGAATGGGTTCTGTTTATTTTAGAGGGTATTGAAGAAACCGCAATTGAAACCATCAAGCAAATAAATAAAATCAATACAACATTCATCGAAACTCAAAAATTGGTACAGGAAAAATTACCAAAAATTTATTCTAAAGACTTAATCGAGCAGCTATTTATCCACCCATATTGCAAAATAGAATTCTTGGTCGCTAATCTTAAAATTGAACGAAAAGCTGCCTCTCGTTATTTAGTCAATATGGAAGAAGCAGGCATTCTAAAATCGGAACAAAAAGGCAAAGAAACAATTTACATCAATTCAAAACTATACAATCTCCTTAAAAAAGGATAAAAATAACATGTACCAATTTATCCCATGACCCTCAAATCATGTACCAAAAAATCAATTTTCGGTGCATGAAAAATGAACATGTACCAGATTGGGACATGTATAAAAAACTATCGGCAAGGAGATTAAATAGAAATTTAACGGAGTTGTCAATAGCCGAACCTTCAAGTCAGGCTCACCCTTCGACAAGCTCAGGGTGATGAGATGGCGCTAGCCCCGGTTTTCATCCGGGTAAACTCCAGTCGGCACAGAAGCTGACAGCCCCCAATAACTCCCCACCTGACAAATAATATTTGATACTTTGAAAATCATCCTACATTTGTTACTTGCATCGGCTATTTAGCGGACAATTTTTCTGTCCGGCCTTATTTTTCTGTTTATCGCCTCAGCCTCTTAAGTTCATTGATTAGTGTTGGTAACAGGGATTCGTCTCTGCTAACCACAAGTTTTAGTAACTGCATTTTTTTACGTAACTGTTTTAAAACCGGCATTTATGAAACTATCAGAATTTATTGCGTTGTCCGAAGAAGAAAAAAGAGCTGTTGTTTTGCAAGACGGTGTTGCCATCACAAAACGGGATTTGCCTGATTACATGGTATTTCTTTTCCAGCTTTCTCATTTTTATGTTGAAACTTTTTGCAGCCACAAGTCCAAAGAAATTATGGAGTACAGGGTTATTTACAATACAAAGCATTTAACACCATACCTGGAAACTATTTCAATAGACCATCTGCTGAAAAGCTGACACATTCACCTTCAAGCAAGAAAGCTGGAAACAGAAGAGCAAAGACTATTCTATGCTCCGGGCATTTCATTGCCTTTACACCGCTGTTGGTCTTGCGTAAAGCCAGGCGGGCAGCAGTATGACTAACAGCACTGCGATTCAACCTCTCCCGGCTCCATAGGAGTATCCTCTTTATAGAACTGTAAGATTCCACAACAACACTGGCTCCTGCGGAGCCCCCTGTCTGATGGCAACAGCATTTCCAATTTATGGCGACTCCTCTGGAGCCTTTTCTATAATTACTGGTTTCTTCTATAATCAGTCTGCCCCTATGGGGCATCCCCAGATATTAGCAACGTTACCTGGAAAAGATTACATCGTTTCCGCTCTGCGAAGTTTTCAACTTGCAATCTCTATGTTCTTCCTTGTCTTAGACAATAACATAACCACCCACAACAAAACAGCCCGGCTTTCGCCGGGCTGCACGTATCAGTTCATCTATTTCTTATTTCTCATTCTTGTCAATCCTCATCTTATAGAACGACCTCCATACAAACACCAGCGCAATCAGCAGGAATACGATACCGGCATAAGGAGCAAAATCCCTGAACGATTCAGAAATCGCTATCTCCATTGCCAGCAGGCCAAACAGCGTAGTGAATTTGATAATCGGGTTCAGCGCCACAGATGATGTATCCTTAAACGGATCACCCACGGTGTCACCCACAACAGTTGCATCATGCAGCGGTGTGCCTTTCATCTTCAGGTCAACTTCCACCACCTTCTTGGCATTATCCCATGCGCCACCGGCATTTGCCATAAACACCGCCTGGAACAATCCAAACACGGCAATGGCGATGAGGTAGCTTACAAACAATGCCACGGCATTATTGCCACCAATACCTGCCGGAGAAGAAAGGCTGGCGAAGGCAAGCGCAAAGAAGAACACAGCTATAAAGATGTTGAACATACCTTTCTGTGCATACTGTGTACAGATCTTCACCACCTCAACCGATGATTTGGGGTCTGCCTTTTTCGGTGCAGACGGGTCGAGGTTGATGTTGCGTTTAATATATTCCACCGCACGGAAAGCACCGGTGGTAACGGCCTGTGTGGAGGCACCTGTAAACCAGTAAACCACCGCACCACCCAGGATGAACCCTAAGATAGAATATGGGTTCAGCAGGTTCAGTATCTCTTCTGGTCGTACACCCAGTGTTTTCTGTATCATCAATATGAGCGAGAAGATCATTGTAGTAGCACCCACCACGGCAGTACCAATAAGCACCGGCTTGGCAGTGGCTTTAAATGTATTACCGGCACCATCGTTAGCTTCTAAGTAGTACTTCGACTTTTCCCAGTCAGGTTTAAATCCGAAATCTTTTTCAATTTCAGCATCTACGTTTGGTACTTCTTCAATCAGCGACAGTTCATATACAGACTGTGCATTGTCGGTTACGGGGCCGTAACTGTCAACAGCAATGGTTACAGGGCCCATACCCAGCAAACCAAAGGCTACCAGGCCAAAGGCAAAGATGGAAGGATACACCATGATGGAATCCAGACCATAAGTGCTGGCGAAGTATGCAATAAACATCAGCAGGAAGAAAACTAATCCTTTCCAGAAAGCTGAGAAGTTACCGGCTACAAAACCGGAGAGGATGGTAAGAGAAGCGCCGCCCTCTTTACCTGCATTCACCACTTCCTGCACATGGCCGGATTTGGGAGAGGTAAAGATTTTTGTAAACTCAGGAATTACTGCGCCGCCAATAGTACCGCAACTGATGATGATGGAAAGAATCCACCACATATCCGTATTACCGTTCAGGTCAGGGATAAGCATATAGCTGGCAACAAATGTTACAACGATAGAAAGCAGCGATGTAATCCATACTAAGTTGGTAAGCGGCTGCTCAAAATCAAGGTCTTCCTTGTTTTTATATTTAGCATTGCTGAAGAAGCCATTTATCCAGTAAGAAACAACAGAAGTAATAATCATCAGGATACGCATGGCAAAAATCCAGGTCAGCAGTTTTATCTGCAGGTCGGCAGTCAGTTCTGCATTGCCTGCAATACCTACTGCTAAAAGGATGAAAGAGATTAAAGCCACACCTGTTACACCATAGGTTTCAAAACCATCGGCGGTAGGGCCCACACTGTCACCGGCATTATCACCGGTACAGTCTGCAATCACACCAGGGTTTCTTGGGTCATCTTCCCCAATTTTAAACACCACTTTCATCAGGTCAGAACCAATGTCGGCAATCTTGGTAAAGATACCGCCGGCGATACGCAATGCAGAAGCGCCAAGCGATTCACCAATGGCAAAACCAATAAAGCAGGCACCGGCCAGGTCGCCGGGCATCAGTAATAATATAATAAGCATCATGATCAGCTCAATACAGATCAGCATTACGCCAATGCTCATACCGGCTGTCAGGGGTATATTCAGCAGTTTCAGTGGTTTCTTTTCAAGAGAGGCAAAAGCCATACGGGCATTTGCCAGGGTGTTCATACGGATGCCGAATGCGGCAACACTGTACGAACCGAGGATGCCGACTATCGTCCAGGCAAGAATGAGGAGCACACCACCAATTCCAAAAAGTGATTTTCCTTCATGGTCTTTGGCAAGAAAACCAAAGTAACCGGCCACAGCCGCACCAATAAATAAGAACAGAATGGCCAAAAACTTACCCTGCTGTTTCAGGTAGGCAGAGCAGGTTTTGTAAATAACTTCAGCTACATCAAGCATCGACTTGTGGGCCGGAAGTTTCTTAACTTTCAAATACTGGAAGACGCCAAAAACCAATCCAAGACCGGTAACAAGGAAGCCCCAGTACAAAATGTCCTGTTTTTTGATAGCTTCAGGAACTTTTAAATCTGCCTCTCCTGCAAATGCAAGCGCAGGCAGAAGCAATGTGGTAAGGAAAACACTAAGCTTTTTCATTTAACTGTGTTTAAAGTGTGATAGAATGACAAGCAATCAGCAGTAAGTACATGAAATTTAGTCAACTTTTCGCAATCGGCGTACAAAGTTATCCAGTTAGGGAAAGTGAGGCGGGCCGGGTATAGTAATCTTTATCATGTGCCGGACTGATTTTGTGCAGTTTCTGTAACACCCGAAACCCATATACTGTAAGCCTCAAAACGATGGTCAGCCGGCGGGCTGCTGCCTGAATATAGTGCTGAGCAGCTTATATAATTCAGGGTTTTTTTCTTCCAGCAGGCCGGGCCGTTCAAAAAAATATTCAGACACCACAGCAAAAAACTCAGCCTCATTGGTGGCCCCGTATGGGTTTATATCTGAACGGTCAGTCATTATCTTTTTTATTTCCTGCTGCATCAGTTGCAGCCAGGGAAGAATATATTGCCTTTGCAAGATAGCTTCGGGAATACCATCAATTGTTCCATCTGTTTTATCAACCAGGTGTACAAATTCATGAATGGCGGTATTTGTCTTGCTGGTTTTATTCAGAAATGCCTGCCGCAATTCATGCTGTGATAATATCATCACCCCGTTTAATGCGCCGTCGCCTACCATGCCCAGCACATTCCTGTTATTTCCTTTTTGTTCAAAATCGTAACTGAAAGAATCGGGATACAGCAACACTTCCCGCAGGTTCATATATTCCCATTCAGGAAAATTAAAAATGGGAATAACAGCACTGGCGGCGATGAGTGTCTTATCAATATCTTCAACAGCGGTGTTTACGCCGGTGATTCTTACCTGTGAAAGAAATGCCAGCATCCGTTTTTCAAACAACGGCTTTGATGCATGTGGCAAATCATTATAGAACTCACTTTGTTCAAGCAAAATGTCCCTGTATTCACCTGGAAAAGGGTGCAGCAGAACAGGCTTCTTTTTCTGCAGCGAAAAGAAATACGCCACCAGCAGAACCAGGGCAGCCAGAACAGCAGCGATAATAAGAAAGGTTTCCATGATTAGTAAGGCAAAATAATCAATCCCCGGAAATATCGATAATCATTCAACCACAAAAAAGCCGGACTGAAATCTCAGCCCGGCTCTACCAAGTAACAAATAAAAACTATCAGAAAGTGTAATTAATACCAAACATGATAAGGTCTGTCGTCATTTTATATGATACACTGCTCGATGGAACAGCTCCATAAGGATTAGAAGCACTTACCATCATCGGGCTTAACAACGGGCCGCTGATGCCATCGCCGCTGGACCCATGGTGATACACTGCATTGAGTGTAACATGCTTGCTGGCTTCGTATCCAAAACCAAACTGGAAGGCATTCTTAATAATTGCAGTTGCCGGTGTGGAGAAGAATGCAAGTTGGCTTTCAATAGGGCAGCCACTGTATGTATAACCAACCCGTAAAGGAAGTTTTTTAATTCCTTTATATTGTATCCCCGCAGAAATCACAGACATGTTTTTCCAGCCAAAGCCTTTAACTGAAGCAGTAGAAGTCCATCCTTTCGCTTCAAAACCATCTGTTTTTTCATAATTCACAAAACGGTAGTCTGCTGCAATATCAATCATGTCGTTTGAATATCCGGCACCAAAGGAGAGTATGGCGGGATAGTTCATTTTGAATTTCACTTCGGGTGCTGTGGATCCATCCAGGTATTTACTCTTGAATTTAAATTCTTTGAAAGATTGCTGTGTTTTGTAAGAAACGCCAAGCTTAATTCCCTTGCCGGAATTATAGAACAGACCAACCTGTCCGCCAAAGCCAAGAGCACTGGCCCTTTCACTAACAGGATAACCTTTTGTCGGGCTGGGCGATGCCAGCGGATTGGGCTCCAGTTTTAAAGCGGAATAATTAAAAGTGGGGGCAACTCCTATTGAAAACTGAGGATTCAGTTTGTATGCATAAGTAACGCCAACCTGCATTAACTGGTAATCAGATAATAGTTTTCCAAATCCGCCCATAGTCTGAGGCATATTAATAGGGTTGCTGCTGCTCTCAGGAAATGTAACACCAAAGCCGCTGATACCAAATGCAGAGACACCCAATGTGTGTTTGCTGTCTTTCTTTCCCCAAACCATTGCGAGGGCAGGCATAACTGAAACACCACGGTCATCTTTTGTGGTACCGCTCATCGGCCCGCCGGGAGTAGGAACTGTTGAAGACAGTTCTGGAGAAGAGAAAAAGAAACCAGCATTGGCAGAAAATATCTTTTTGTCGAAAGCAGAAATAGACGCCGGGTTCCAGTGCAGTGCGCCGCTAATATCTAAAGGCTGGGCAGTGGCTGCACCTCCCATTGACATATTATGAGCACCAATGCCCTGCATAATATGACCGGCCTGTGCATAAACTAAGAAAGGCATAAAGCCAGCAAGCAAAATTGAAAACAACTTTTTCATGTCGGAATGTTTTATTTAAAAAAAAGTAAAAACAGAATGCAAATAGTAAAGCTATTTGCGGCACATTCCGGCCTCTGTGATAAGTGTCACTTTGGAATATAATCATGTGGCAACATGACAAAAAACAGGAAATGAGGTGATAACAACACTAAGGTTCAGGCTAAAAAGCACAGAAAAAAATCATTGCTCAAACAATAATGTTTCAACGAAGCACTTCCCTGCTGATTACAATCTTTTGAATTTCACTGGTGCCTTCACCAATTGTGCATAGCTTGGCGTCACGGTAATACTTTTCAACAGGGAAATCTTTTGTGTAACCATAACCGCCAAATACCTGTACGGCATCATTCGCCACTTTAACTGCAACTTCGCCAGCATAATATTTTGCCATGGCAGCTTCTTTGGTTACAGGCAAATGCCGGTTCTTTAAGTCACAGGCTTGTAAGGTAAGCAACTCTGCTGCGGCTATCTCTGTGGCCATATCAGCCAGTTTGAACGACACCCCCTGGAAAGATGAAATGGGTTTATCAAACTGATACCTTTCCTGTGAATACTGCACTGCTGCTTCATAAGCACCTTTTGCAATACCAATGGCCAAAGAGGCAATAGAGATTCGTCCGCCATCCAGCACTTTCATTGCCTGCTTAAATCCATCACCCACTTCTCCAAGCCTGTTTGCATCAGGTATGCGGCAGTTATCGAAAACCAGTTCAGTTGTTTCGCTGGCCCTCATGCCCAGTTTGTTTTCCTTTTTGCCTGCACTAAAACCGGAAGTACCTTTTTCAACTACAAATGCTGTGGAATTATTTTTTGTTCTGGGTTCGCCAGTGCGGCATATTACCACAGCCACATCACCGCTGCGGCCATGGGTTATCCAGTTTTTTGTTCCGTTTATCACCCACTCATCGCCTTCTTTTACAGCCGTACATTTCATGTTGCCTGCATCGCTTCCGGTGTTGGCTTCGGTTAATCCCCAGGCACCAATCCATTCTGCAGTGGCCAGCTTGGGTAACCATCTCTTTTTCTGTTCTGCATTTGCAAAGGCAAGAATATGGCCCGTGCACAAAGAATTATGCGCTGCCACACTCAGGCCAACAGAGCCACACACTTTTGCGATTTCTTCAATTATTACTTTGTATTCAAAATAACTGAGTTCAGCACCGCCGTATTCATGCGGCACCAGCACACCCATCATACCCAGTTTGCCCAGCTCTTTAAAAACAGGAACAGGAAATTCCTGCTTTTCATCCCATTCCATTACATGTGGCTTAATGTGCTTTAGTGCAAACTCCCTGGCCGATTCGGCAATATGTTGTGTTTGTTCAGACAATTGAAAGTTCATATGGCTTTGTTTCTGTTTTAAAAAACAGTGCCACACCATTGTTAAACGGGTGGCACTATTATGAGCAAGCAATCACAGTTAGTATCAGTACCTTTCGGTAATAGCAAAGTAGCAATCGTTAAAGGCAGTGCAAGTAAGGGATTTTATTTTGAACTAACAAGCGTTAGCGACAAATATTTTTTCACATTTCTAATTTCAGTCTGTCATAAGCCAGGTGAATATTTTCGGGCAACTCAGACTCTACCTCTGCATGAAGACCCATCTGATGAGAAATGTGTGTAAGCCAGGCTTCGGGAATTTGCAGTTCATTCGCCAACTCAATAGCCTCCTCTAATGTGTAATGAGAAATATGTTTCTGCTTACGGAGGGCATTCACAACAAGTACTTTGCTGCCCCTTATTTTTTGTTTCTCACTTTCGTCAACATGATTTGCATCCGTAATGTAGGTAAAATCACCAAACCGATAGGCCATAACCGGCATTTTCAGGTGCCAGACCATAACCGGAGTGACCGGAATGTCACCCACCACAAACGGTTCCTGTGTGATGGTATGCAGCACCAGCTCCGGCAGGCCGGGATATTTATTATCAGCAAATGCATAATAAAAATCCCGGCGGATGGCTTCTTCTGAAAGTGAATCAGCATAAATATCTATAGGCCTGCGGAGAAAAAAATTAAATGCCCTTATATCATCCAGCCCGGCGATATGGTCCCGATGCGGATGAGTGAACAGAACAGCATCAATCTTTTTAATTTTCTCCCTGAGCATTTGGTAGCGAAAATCCGGGCCGGTATCCACCACTAATGTGGTTGTGGCCGACTGAACGAGTATGCTTGACCTTAGCCTTGTGTCATTATTGTCGGTTGACCGGCATACTTCACATTCGCAGCCAATCATAGGAACACCACTGCTGGTGCCGGTGCCAAGAAAAGTAATAGTTAGTGGGGGACAAGTCACAGTGTAAAGTTAACAAGTAAACAGGTTAGTAAGCAGGCCTGCCGTACCTGTACTAACTTTCTTCTGTTTCAAGTTTGGAAATAATGTTATGATAAAGCTTTTGCGACTCGTCAGTCAGCAGGTCAATATTTATCTCCAGTTGAGGAATCAGATCAATCAATGTATTGATACGGCCTTCGGTTTGCAGGAATTTATTCAGCACCACCACTTTTTTTTGCTCAAGGATGCAGTAACCGCTTTGAAAAGTTCCCCTTTCATAGCGCAAAATGTAACCAGCCTGTTCCGGTATCGCCTCTAACTTGTCAAGATTGGACTGTGTGTATTTCAT
>CALLZY010000083.1 GCA_937858715.1 uncultured Chitinophagaceae bacterium
AAATATGCCTGTTTGCTCTTTTCCATTGTTGAAATCAAGTACTGCATCCCGGTCATAATCCCGGATAACAGTCAGGGGTCTTTTCTGTGTCAGTGCCTGGTACTTTCCCCTGTGGATGCCAATACCGTGAGAGCCAATATACTGCCCCTGTTTTACAATGGCGGTTCCTTGGGGATTCATCAGGTTACGTAACCAGAAAGTACCGGGATCAGTGGTAGCCGGGAACTTATGGTATTGCCAGTCTCCGGAATTGTTCTTGTAGAAAACAATGACTGTATCATCAAAGCTGTTAGGTACGGTGCTGTTGGCACGAACGCCCACAATATTCAGTTCAAATGGGCGGGAGTAAATCTTGTATGCTTTTGCAAGCATAGTATTTTGAATTGCAAGTAACATAGGGTTGGATTTTTAATTTTTTGTTTTGAGGTAATCGGTTATCCGGCTTTGGACAGGTTCAGATCGGGTTCATAGTTCTTGATCCAATCCTTCACATTAAAGCCCGGTGAAATGGAACCCGGCTCCAGCTCGTCATGACCCACAATGGCGGCACTTGGGTATTTGATAGACAGTGCCACGATTTTATTGAACAGGGCTTCTTCCTGGTTAGGGGTTTTGGTATCACCCAGGGTGCCGGATTTATTCCTGCCTCCGGCGTAGGCAATGTGGATGGCTTCGTTATCCACCTTCTCCACGTTTTTGATAATGGTGGAATCGGGATGAACTCTTTTGATCTCACCTGTGCGCTCCACCACATAGTGATAGTTTCCATAGAACTGTGAAACCTTCGGGTCAAATGTGGCTGTGCTGTGTACTACGATGTAACGGATATGTCTTTTCATTTGCGTATTTTAAAGAGATTGAATAGATTTTGTATGTACCAAAAAGTGTTTGCCATTGTTTTCAAAAAGCGTGTAATCAAGCCGTTTGCTGACTTCATTGCCGAGTACCATTTTAGCAGGAACCTGAATGGTTTCAGATGAGTTGACCCAAACGGTTGCCGGTTCAATCGTTACAATACTCACCCCGTCAAATCCGCTCAATGACCACTTGTTACCGTCAAACTGCAGCCCCATCCGCAGGAACTCAAAGCGTATGGCCTGTTTCTGATCTTCTTTAGTAAATGTGTTCAGTAGTCCGTTTACCAGAGTTTGCCTCACCCCGCCACCAAGGCGGTAGTTTTTAAATTCATCACTGGTTGTACGGTAGTCGTCCTTGTTTTTAAGTTGTTTGAGCAGTTTGATAGTTCCTGTAAAATCTCCTTTGGATGCAGCAGCGAATATTTGTTGCGCCAGGGATGTACTGGCAACTTTACGCCCCTGCATCAGCACATTGTAAGTACTCTCGTCAATGCTTGGTGGCATTTTGAGCTTCTTCAGTGCGGCAGACATTTCAGGGCCAAAGTCGCCATCCGCTCCATAGCGGGGTAGTATCTGCTTGCCATACTTAGTTATCAGCATTTCCTGCATAGCCCTTACCTTATCGCCCTTGCTTCCACGCTTCAGAGGAAAATCATCCTTGCTTATGGGGCTAACATCCACATAGGGGTTTGAGTAAATGGGCTTGGGCTTCGGTTTTGATTTGGGTTTAATGATCGGCTGGTAAACAGGTGTGTCTGTTATCACCGGAATCGGATCAGCTACTGTCTTGCGCTTGAAGCTGATATCTGCATCGGTGTCTTTGTTAGCAGCTTTTTTCTTTTTGTAATACTGCCAGCCAAAATACCCCAATATTCCCGCTGCGCCGACCGCCAGGGTGGTAATCACAATTTTTTTCTTCTGCCTTTTCTTATTGGTGGATTTTGATTTCATAGTTGGATTATGCTTTGGGTTTCTTGGCAATAATGTTCATCATCGGGACGATTTCATAAAACTCCAGTTCGCTTTGCAAGTCTTTCATCAAATCATCATTGTACTCTTTCTTGTAAGCAAGTGCCACTTGTCCAAAAGCCGCCTGCGTGGGGATCTCCATGAACACGGCTTTGATGGCATCTTCGTCTGTTCCAGGAAAGGGGCCATAAGTGATATTGAAAGCAGCTCTCAACCGCTTTGCCCAGGACAAATATTGATTGGCAGATAATGACGGTGCAAGAACTTTGTTACCTCTGTCCGGTTTTGCAGCGATGATCGCCAGCATCTCATTATACTCTGTACTAGTCAATTCATCCTGCATGTCTTTCATCAAACTCCTTGCGTATAATTTTTGATACGAGTTGATGACCTTACGAAAGACTTCCTTACTTGGAACGGCCTGTAATGTTTTGCGAATCGCTTCCTCATCAGTTCCCCAGCCAAACCACATATCATTATCAAAAGCCATTTTCAGTTGCTTGGCCATTGTGGCTTCATTACCTTCTTCATAGGTTTTCTTTTCCTCACTGTCAGAACGGACTTTGCGTACCAGGCGGCGGCCAATAAAGAAACTACCACCCAAAACAACCACACCCAGCAAGCTGTATGTGATTATTTCCTTTGGAGTAAACCCCTCATGGTTATGGGTAGTAGTTTCTGAGTTCATAGGATACGGATTTCTAAAGTATAAATCATGAAAACAACTATACGCCGAGATACTTTTTAGCCAGTGCCGTTTTCACCGGATCGTTCACAATCGTGTGAGCCAGTTTGGTCAGTTCCTTTTGACTGAGTTTGGAAGCCAGCGTGGTTAAGGCTGTCATCTTTGCATCAGCCTCGGTTTCTGTTTTTGCTTCAATGGTTATTTCATACTGATATTTACTCATTGTTATGGATTTTTAATGTTCAATAATTCTGCGACCGGTGTTACCTGCGAGGGATCAGACATCAGCTCATTCAGGATGCCGATCACAGCAATCAACTGCGGCTCATCAAAGCGGCTTTGCAGTTGCCTTAATGTTGCCAGGTATTGTTGTTCTTCTTCGCTGACTGCATTTACTTCTGCGGACTTTTTCTGAAAACTTGCTTCCCCTTGTGGTTGCGGTGGTTCCAGTTGTTTGGTTTCTTTATTGCCAACGCCACCTAGGCCCAGTCCACTCAGTACATCAGCATTCTTTTCGGCCAGTCTGCCGAGAACCGCAGAGCCCAGTTCCACCAGGTCAATATTTTTGAGCTTGTGCTTATCGTTACCTGCGTGCTCCAGTTTTTCTTCCAGTTCTTCGATATAGTCTTCGGCATCATCCAGTTTCTTTTTTGTTTCTTCCAGTTCCTCCTGCATCCGCTTTACTTCATGTTCCCGGTCACGGGCCGAAAGTTTTTCCTGGATAATGTTTTCAATATCACCGATGCCGTTTAATCCCTTTTCCTGTTTCAGTTGTTTTACATAAAAGCAATACTGATCGTTGCGGGGTGAAAGATTTGAGTTATAAATAACGATGCGGACTTTTTCGGTGTCCTCATTCATATAGTACTCATAATTATCAAAATCTTTCGGGTCTTCAGTCTTTGGAACAACCTTCAGGCTGTCCACAAATATTTCATAGGGCTTGGCATGACCTTTTGCTGTCATATCCTCCAGGTAATGCCGCAGCTTATCAATCTTCAGTTGGTCGTAATTGTCGTGTGTTATGGGCATTGTTCAGTATTGTTTGGTATTACCTGAATAAATCTTGCATGTTGGGTAATGATCGAGTAGTTCCGTATTCTTATTTCTCCCTGGTGTTCATACTGCAATTCATTTACGTTGTCTGTACTAACATCAAAAATTCCGGTATCACTTTTTACGGCAATGCACTCCGAAGGCTCAACCAGTATGAACAATTGATTTTGGCCGTACACTTTAATCTTTGATTTAGATTTCAGCACAAAATGCCTGAACTGTGTACTGTAATTATCACCATGCCCCAGCTCCCTCATTCGTCTTGCTATATAATCAAGTGCCAGGTTTGTTGTCATTGCTTTTCATTTGTCGTTCAATCCAGATATAGAGCATCACTTTGTAACTAACATCATATCCAAATAACTCGCCGATGCTGTCTTTGAAATATCCATTGATGACAGTACATCCGCAGATACTCAAAGGGTCTTCCTCTCTTTTCGTTCCATGTGTACAAGAAGGGAAAAAATCAAAACTGTTGCCATCTGGCGGAACGAATATTCGTCGCAATCCCAGCCTTCTTTCGTTTGGCGGGTCATAGGGGAAGATTTTTAATTCGCCTGCACCAATGGTAAGGTCTCTCTCAAAAATCTCCTTTGCATAAAATATATCCGGCCTGCCATTGGCTTTGAGTTGCAATACCCCCATCAGGTTATTTCTCTCAATTAAACCTGAACCAGCCTGCAATGGAGAGAAAGCAAAAGGCGGCGAATCTTGGATAAGTAAACCAGTTTCAACACCAATGATTTTATGGGTGTCTCTTGGCAGCTTTACCTGAAAGATGTTTAGCTGACTTCTTCTGTTGATACCAATGGCTTGTATAAGTACCTGCTCTTTCATTATTGCAACACACATTCTACATACAGTGAAACACGGTAGGGTACAAATACGGCACGGGTATCATCCGTGTCTTTATAGTCCACTTTGATCGTTCCATTACCTGCGGGCTGATTACCCATGTCATAGTAGCGGTTATTGGGAGAAACGTTGATGCCTGATAAAAGCAGTTTACTCTCATAATTTTCCGGAAAGATTTCCTCTTTGTTGATCTCCACTTTTTGCGAACCCCGGTAATACAACAAATCATCTTTATCAGAGGTAAACAGGATTCCCTTCACGGAAACAATGTTTTTATCCAGTTCAAATGATTTACTGAAAACCTTATTAGGCTCGGTTACAGGAATATCAAATCGCTTCTTTACAGTTTGCATAGGGTACGGATTATTCGGATTCAGTTATCAAAAGCAGTTACTACCGGCAGGGAGTTATTACCCATCCCTCCCCGCCGTTTTCATCGGGAGCTTGCACCCCCGATTCTATAGCAACTAAGTTTATATTACGGTGTTGTGATAGTGCCGTGCATGGCCGCATAGATGTAGGTGTTCTGCGGAATACCTTCCATTGTTCCAAGCTCCACAGTCATTTCAATCAGCACATCATCATGGATCAGCCTGGGGTTAGCCAGTTTGTAATAACCCAGTGGCACATTGCGGTTGTTGCCTGATTTAAAAACAGCATTGCTGGTTTCCGGCACAATCTGCTTTTTATTGCTTTTCAGGTTAAACTCACCGTTGGCAATAGCAGGAAAATCTTCAAGCCCCTTGTAATTGGTGGCAATGATTTTATCCTTGCTTGTATCGGCAGAAGTACCAGCCAGCAAAATGATACCACTTACCAGGAAAGCCTGGTTTTTGGGCAGCTTGGAGTTGCTGATATTTCGCAGACCGATCTCTTTGTCATCCTGCGTTTCAAACAGCTTGATGGTTTTGGAGGTTACCGGTTTGATGGAGTAGATAATGCTGTCCGCCAAACGCAGCTCCCCTTTTACCAATGCTTCTTTGATGTTCACCGGCAGTTCGCCAAAGAATTTTTCCATTTCAGCCCTGGAGCCTTTGCTCGGTGAGCCTGTGTTGGAAAGTTTGGACACCATCCGCAAACGCTGAATGGGATTCATTTTGCGTAAAGCACCTAGCAGTTCGCCGTCCTCCACGCCTTCAAGGCCCAGCAAGGCGCCCTGGTTATTGTATTCTTCTATTCCTTCTAAAAGTCCTAACATGATAATTGGATTTATTCGTTTAAAATTTGTTTTAAAAAAGTTGAGGGATTAGTAAAGCCTTTCTTCCCATTCGTCACCATCCTCCATTTCAGGAAGTGTGGCTCCGCTCATCTGCTGAAACTGCATACCGCTTTCAATCAACTGATCTTCGATGGCGTTCAGGGCATTCAGCCCGCCGTTCAGGTCATTATTGTAGTTGAAGTATTGCAGCTCTCCAAAGCCATTGGTTGCAGCAGCGGCGGCAGCCGATTTTTGTTTGATGATCTTGTCCAGGTAGAGCTTTTCAGAGAAATTCTCTTTGTAAGCCATCAGCCTTTCTTTTACCCCATCCAACCCCTCCAGGCCATTCACGGCTTTGCTTTTCTGAAAGCCATTGGCGGCCATCATTCCAATGCCAAGAAGTGTGAGTAATCGGTTTTGGGTGTAATGCCCCGTACCGGTGGTAATGATACCCACGGCAAGCGATGGCCGCCCGATGGCTGAACCGATCAGCCCGCCCCCCAGTACAGCGACCAGCAGATCTTTACCAGTTTCCAGTACTGTGTTTTTTACATTGCCCTTGGTGGGAAGTTCTTCATTCATGCCTTTCAGGAAATTTTTCTTGCGGGCATTTTGCTTGTATTGGTTGTTTTGTTTTGCCATTTTTAGTTTTTTAGCGTACGGAATATGTTAGAGCAGGGCTACTGCTTTTTTCTTTTGATACTTGCCTTTGCCCCGCTGATGTTTCTTTCTTTTTTTGTAGTTGGGAGCGCCGGACAAATTATTGTTTGAAGGTGAAGATTTGTTTTGTGTCTTTCCACCCTTCATCAGCGAGTAGCCGATGCCGATGATGGTTAATCCTCCCACACCGATGGCAACCGGCTTCAGACCTTTTCTTTTCTTTTCCCAAAAGCCGGGATTGTCGCTGTTATCCGCAGGATTATCTTTTGCATTTATATTGGTCACAGGCGCATCCGGATTGGCAGCATCATTTTTTACTGTCAGCACCGGTTCATTGCCCGCCTTTACAATCACATTGTTTGCGGGTTCTTCAGTAACTACAGGCAGGGACTTATCCGGGTTGTCAGTGTTTTCAGCAGCGGTTTTAGTAACCACTGTTGGCACTATACCTGGTGTTGCGGTTGGCGGCGGTACAGGAACGGGGTTTTCTTTATCCGCTTCTTCATTTTTCTTTTCATCAAAATCCTCTGCTTCTTTTGTTTTCTTCTGGAAGATATTGCCCACATCTTTAAGCATCGCAACGATACCTGCTATAACACCTGCAGCGGCTGCAATACTCGACAAGGTGATGGGTTCACCGAGCTGCCCCAGACCTTCCATGCCGTTTACGTTTTCATCGTAGTAGATGTCAGTACCCAAAAGCTCGGTCATGGGAGTATAGGCAGTCATATATTCCACGCCTTCCAGGTCAAGCATCCCAATGCCATCAAAACCATTCACTGCTTTATCCTTGTTGCCTTTGCCACCCAGGATGGCTTTTTTCAGGTTCTTGGGATTACCGCCTGCGCCGTAGAATA
>CALLZY010000084.1 GCA_937858715.1 uncultured Chitinophagaceae bacterium
GTGCATTATGAGTTTGCCCGGAAATTTGGCTGCAACTTGTATCTGAGCCGTCTTGATGCACACGGCATAGATACAACTGAGCCATTGGCCAATTTTACTGCTGAAGGTATTTGGAACTCTGCAAAAGAAGCATTTGTCATCGGCAAACAATTAGGCAGGAAGGTGATACTGATGTCCACTTCAACAGGAGGTACACTGGCCCTTAAACTGGCTGCGGAATTTCCTGATATAGCCGGATTGATATTGCTTTCCCCCAATATTGCGATAAATGATGCAAACGCATGGCTGCTTAACAACCATTGGGGGCTGCAAATTGCACACCTCATAACGGGTAAACACAGGACTGTTTCTGATACTACAGCTCTCTATGCCCAATACTGGAACAACCGCTATGTTACCGCTTCGCTGGTGCAATTAGAAGAACTGCTTGAATCAACCATGAAAGAATCAACGTTCAGAAAAGTGAAACAACCGGCACTGCTGCTGTATTATTACAAAGACGAAAAGCACCAGGATGATATAGTAAAAGTGTCAGCAATGAAGAGAATGTTTGAACAATTAAGTACCCCCGCCAATCTTAAAAGGCAGGTGGCTGTACCTGGTGCAGGTGACCATGTTATTGGCTCCTATGTAAAATCAAAAGACATTGAAACTGTAAACAGTGAATGTGAAAAGTTTGCAACCGAAGTGTTGAAAATGACATTACGGTAGTTATTATTTCAGCCATTAGGTACAAAAACCAGTAGAAGAAGAATACAATTTGTGTAAAATGTGATTAAACAATATAAGACTGTAGTTGTCGTTTTGAGATATGATGAAATATCTTTTGCTCATATTATTTGTGTTTATCTACATAAATGGGATTTCTCAGAATAAAAGACAAAAAAAATTTCTTCCACCCGGCACTGTAAGGATAAATGACACTCTCTTTGCTGACGAGTCTGAGGTTAGTAATCTTTCATGGAGGGAATGTTTGTATTATTTTAAAAAATATGATTCTCTAAGAGTTGTCCAAATGTTGCCCGATACAACGGTGTGGGGGTATGACACAACTTATGGTGATACAGATGGTAAAGTGGCTCAGGCTAAGTGGATAAATCTTCAGATTTTCTCCGAAAACTACTTTAGACATCCGGGGTTTAACAACTATCCTGTTGTTGGAATATCCTATGATCAAGCCATCGCTTTTTGCAATTGGAGAACAAAGGCGGCAAATTTTGTAGTTTATTGCAAGGAAAATAAAATAGAAAACTGGAACGAACATATCAATGACTCTATTCCTATTAAATTTTACTACCGGCTGCCAACAAAAGAGGAGTGGGAGATGATTGCATCAGGGTCGCATTCATTGAGTGTCCATCCTTTTGGTTTTGATAGTGTTTATAAGAAATGGAAGAAAAAATATGTCAAAATTGCTAATTGTGTTTTTCCGCTTTCACTATCTGATTCTGTAAAAAAATGTATTCCACTTACCGCAACCACAAAATCGTACTTTCCAAATTCGTTTAAGGTTTATAATACAATAGGTAATGTATCCGAAATGGTAATGGAATATGGCGTTGCCAAAGGCGGCAGCTTTGCTCATAAACTGGAAGAGTGTAGAATTGCTAATAATCAGTCTTACACAAAACCAGAAGGATGGCTTGGCTTTCGTTGTGTAGCAGTTATGATAAGGTAATGATGACCTCAATTTTTTATTTATCCATATTTCTTACCTTTCAATTTTAATCATATTGCTATGCCAAATAATTTTTCCCGCCGTGATGCACTGAAAGCATTAGGCCTTTCTGCAATTTCTTTGCCTCTTACTTCCTGGGCCATAAACGAAAAAGGTGAAAAGATTTTGTTGCCCGACAACCCGCTTCACAAAGCACCGGCAAAGCCAGTTACTGCTATTACCCTCGGAGCCGGCAGCAGGGGAAATGTATATGGCGATTATGGAGTGAAATATCCCGAACAACTAGATATTGTGGGAGTGGCCGAACCTATTGCCTTACGCAACGAACGCTATGCAAAAAAGCACAACATCGCTGCCGAAAACCGTTTCAATACATGGGAAGATGTTTTTATGAGGCCAAAATTCGCAGATGCAGTGATAATTTCCACACCCGATAACCTGCACTATGGCCCTTGCATGGCAGCATTGAAAATGGGATATGATGTGCTGCTGGAAAAACCGATTTCGCCCAGCGAAAAAGAATGTCGTGACATTCTGGCCCTGGCCAAAAAGAACGACCGGATTGTGGCCGTTTGCCATGTGCTGCGGTATGCTCCTTACTTTGTAAAGCTGAAAGAACTGATGCACAATGGTTCTATTGGCGAGATTATAAGCATACAACATCTTGAGCCCATACATCATGTACATATCAGTCACTCGTATGTGCGGGGCAACTGGCACAACAGTAAAGAAACAACACCAATCATTCTTGCCAAATCATGCCATGACCTGGATATAATAAAATGGCTGCTCGAAAAGCACAGCAAACATATTTCTGCCTTTGGCAGCCTGAAATGGTTCCGCAAGGAAAATGCACCGGAAGGAAGCACAGAAAGATGTGTTGATGGTTGTAAAGTGGAAAAAGAATGTCCTTATTCTGCAAAGCGGATTTATTTTGATAAACGTTCCTGGCTGCACCATTTCGATTTGCCGGAAGACAAAAGCAAATGGGGCGATACGATAATGGAATATCTCAGGACAAGCAACTATGGCAAATGTGTGTACCACATGGATAACGACCAGCCCGACCATTACACCACGAATATTTTATTTGAAGATGACATTACTGCAGCCTTCTCTATGGAGGCTTTTACCAGCTATGAAGGCCGCCGCACAAGAGTGATGGGCAGCATGGGTGATATAGTGGGTGATATGAACACTTTCACACATACTGATTTCCGTACTGGTAAAGTAACCGAGTGGAAGCAAACCACCGACGGGCATGGTGGCGGCGACTGGCGGCTGGTTGCCGATTGGATACAGGCCGTATCGCAACACAATCCGGCATTGCTTACTTCAACCATTGATGCGTCAATTGAAAGTCATGTAATGGGCTTTGCAGCAGAGAAGAGCCGTAAACAAAAGAAAACAATGGAAGTGAAAATGTAATTTTCAGAGGTATTATTATATCTCCCCGATTACCCTTTCTGCTTTAAGTCTTGATTTGGGTTTTGCCTCCAGGCGATTAGTATCATCTTCGGCGCCTTCGCCGATGCAAACAGCGAACAGGGTTCTGTAAGTCTCGTTATGCAGATAAGTATCGTATCCACCCGCATCAATACCTTCCATTGGTGTGCAGCCAATGCCCATTTGTCCGCAGGCACTCATCAGCACACCAAGTGAGATATAAACCTGATTCGCCATCCACGACTGAATAGCGGCATCGCCTTTAGGCTTCAAAAAGTTCAGAAAATAATTTCTTTGGCCTTCCGGCAAATTTTCAGCCGCCTGTTTCTCAAAATCCTCCACTTTTTTAAGCGACTGAAAAACGATTACACATTGACTGTTCAACACCTTTTCTTTATTGAAAAGTGAAGCCTCAGCCAGTTGTGCTTTGGCTTCAGAATCAGTAACAAATGTAAACTTCCAGGGCTGACTGTTGATAGATGATGGACTGAGCCTGAGTATCTCTTTCAGTTGCTCAATAGCAGATGCTTCTATTTTACCGGCAGGATTATATTTTTTAACTGTGTACCGTGACTGCATTTTTTGCAAAAAACTCATATAGTTTTCAATTTTGAGATGCAAAGCTAATTTATTTCAAAAGGCGATGCACCTGAACAAAGTATCATCTGCTACCTTTGCCTGAAAATA
>CALLZY010000085.1 GCA_937858715.1 uncultured Chitinophagaceae bacterium
GGAATAATAATAGTCCTGTACTGCGAAGCATACCCGCCAAAATAGCCCAGTGCCCCGCCGTTAATATTACTCAGCACTTTTGTGGGCGATGAAAAAGGATTGCCCACACTGGCATAAGAAAACTCCATTGTGCGCCAGAAATCATAGGTTGTCTTGTCTATATTGCTCAGCTTAAGCGTTACGGTATCTCCCTTTTTAAAGAAAGCCTCATCATCGTAGCTGGCTTCGGTCCGGTCTGTCCCTCTGTCAACAGGTACAGTGTAAGTGGAGCCATCAATTATCTGGTCATCGAAAACCGAATTAAGCCCGGCATAATAAATCTCGTTGTTTCTCTTTGTGAAATACCGGGTATAGTCGCCATAGCCCGGCGGGTCGGTTACTTTCAGCATCAGCACTACCTGGTCAGAATCATTGCCTGCCGGTGCCTGTTTCCAGTATAATGAGTCAATCTGCTTTCTTAGTAATGGAATACCTGTGGTGGCTGTATATTCCCTGCCCTCAGCTATTATCCGCAATGAATATTGTTTGCCAAATTCACCGGTAAATGCTGTTGCCATATTGGCCGGGTCAACCGAATAATAATAGAAGGTATAGCCGTTTCCTGCGGGCACTGCATATTCTTTCAGCTTATGGGTCAGTGTTCCGTTGGATATATATACTTCTGCATTATGCACAAAGCTGCCGGCCAGTATGGATGGATTAATGGCTGAAAAGTAGCCCAGGCTTTTTGATAAGGCCACTACCGGAACTGTGTTATTCTCAATCGTAGCTTCCACCACTATTTTGGGTGATACATCATCCAGCTTTATATCCATTGCTTTCTCGCAGGAAAACAAAACTGCCGTTAAGAATAATATGAAAAGGCTGCTGCGTTTCATCTGTTATACAAAAATAACCTGCCGGGAAAGAAAAGGTTGTAAAGAAATGACAAAAAAACAACCCCGGCTGATAACCGGGGCTGTGTAAGTAATAACCCATCAAAGTACTTATCCTAAATAAGCTTTCAAAGCGCTGCTGTAACGGGCTTTTTGCAGACGTTTGATGGCCCTTTCCTTAATCTGCCTGATGCGTTCCTTTGTCAGATCGTATTTGTGACCAATCTGTTCAATGGTAACACCGTTTTCACCATCGAGGCCGAAATAGGCGTTAACAATTTCCGCTTCCCGTGGTGACAGTGATTTCAGCACACGGCGGATTTCGTTACGGAGCGAATCCTTCATTACATCGTCATCTGTGTCGTCGCTGCCTTCGAGCAAGTCGCCCATAGCCACATCTTCGGCCTCATGCACGGGTGCATCAAGTGATGTGTGGCGGGTGTTGCTCTGGAAAATATTGTTGATTTCAGTCTCACTCATTTCCAGCAGTTCGGCCAGTTCTTCCGTAGAAGGCTCTCTTTCATGTTCCTGCTCAAAAGCCATGTAGGCTTTGTTTGCTTTGTTGTAGGTGCCAATTTTGTTTTGAGGCAGGCGGACTAATCTGCCCTGCTCTGCCAACGCCTGCAGGATGGACTGGCGAATCCACCATACAGCGTAAGAAATAAATTTGAAACCTTTGGTTTCATCAAAGCGTTGTGCCGCTTTAATCAGTCCGAGGTTGCCCTCGTTAATCAAATCACTCAACGATAATCCCTGATGCTGGTATTGCTTGGCCACAGATACCACGAAACGGAGGTTCGCCTGAACCAGTTTGTCTAATGCCCTTTGGGCGTCTCCGGGATTTTTGTGAAACATCTTGATACGCTGGGCAAGGGTTGTTTCCTCTTCCGGCGTAATCATGGATATTTTCGAAATCTCCTGCAGATACTTTTCAACCGCCTGGGAATCTCTGTTCGTAATCTGGGTAGCAATTTTTAGCTGCCGCATAGTTTATTTGGGTTTATTTATCAACGAAAATAGACCGTCTTTGTTTGCTCAATGTTGCAAATGGATAGTTAATTGCAGGAATTGAATTTACCGTCCGGGACTGCCTGCAAAGGTAGCTAATCTACGCCGAATCTCATAATGTTTGGCTATAAAAATTGATATGAATATCAACAATATGGCATTTTTATGTGAATAAACTGCCCCTGATGCGGTTTTATACCGGGAAAGTACAGCCGATTTACTCCTGAGAAGCTGTTTTTGGTTGCTTCTTCTGCAGGTAGAACCACAAAACAAGACCGGAGAGGAAAAGGAATGTGGAGATAATCTCTGCCTGTGTCGGGTGCAGCCCAAGGAAGTTCATTTTTACGTTTACCCGGATTTTTTCTACAAAAAACCTTTCCAGGCCATTAAAAATCAGGTATAAGGCAAAAAGCTGGCCTGGCACTTTTAACCTCTTCCGCACTAACCAAAGCACCAGGAACAGGAGTGCTGAAGCTATTACCTCATAAAACGGTGTGGGGAATACGGGTGCCGGCAACTGGTTGCAGTATTTCACATCCTCGCAGCCTTTAATGTGAACGCCTTCTTCGTTTACATTGTTAGGAAAGTTGTAGGCAAACATCCAGTCGGGCAGAAAACTGAGGGCTCCCGGCTTTTTGAAACTGATATGCGGCACTTCTTCCAGTGACTTGTATTCTTTGAGAAAGTAGGTTTTGTTACTGTCGAGGGTTTTGGTAAAGTCGCCAGGTGCAGCCACTACAATCTCATTTTCATTGTTCAATACATAGGCTGAGTTGTAAACACCCCAGTCTCCATCGCCTGCTACCTGGCAGCCTATGCGGCCAATGGCATAGGCAATCATCAGGGCTGGCGCAGCGGCGTCGTTCAAGTGCCAGATGGCAATTTTATGTTTGCGGGCATAAATCCAGATAGCGATAGCGGCGCAGATAAGGCCACCGTACATGGTTAAACCGGCAGGTGAAAACAGGTATGCTTTCGGGTTTTCGAGAAAACCGCTCCAGTTCTCAAATATATCAAACAGTTTGGCACCGAGGAGACCAAATATCAGGGCAATGATGGTGATCTCTCCCACCCTGTCCTGCGGCCAAATCCGAACGGTTCTCTTTTCCGGTTTTGCCAGCAGTTGTTTTTTCTTTTCCCACCATTTCAGGCCAGCAAAGAATAGACCGAGACCTATACCGGCAGGCCAGCTTCCCAAGGTAGAGAAGATAAATGCCTGCGGATCGTCGGTAGCAGACTTATCCATTACAAACAGGGCCAGTATTTTATATCCTAACAGAAAGCCGAGTAAGAAATTGAGGCCGAGGTCCATCATTGAGGCCGGTTCGCCCACCATTACCTGCATTTCGGAAGGCTGTAATAAACCCTGTTTGCTTTTGCGGCCCAGTTCGCTGGCCAGTATAAAAGCTGCCACGATGAATGCAATGGCAACAAAGAAGCCAAATGAGTTTACAAACCGAAGTCCTTCCCACTCCACCCCGAACAAATCCCTTAAAGCGTAGTATAAATTAGGATACATGTCAATGTTTGAAGAGGCGAATATAGTGAAAGTTGGGGTTTGGATGCGGGGAAGCAAATGAAGATGGCTGCTTTTATTTCATTGTGTAATTAAATGAAAACTGGTATATAGGCAGGCCGTATTCTATTTCCGGGGCTTTGGCGTATTTGTAATAAATGGCCTTAATGTTTACTAATTTGTTTATCTCAATACCAAAACCTGCTGACCAGCCGGTGTAAAAGCCATTAGTTTCTACCGTTGGCAAAAACTCTTTTATCTGCGAAGCATTGCTTTTACAGGCATGAAAACGCATGGCCAGCCAGAACACACCTACATCTTTGGCATTATTTCGCTCCCAGGCACCTGTTTGAAAGTACAGGCCTAATGTGGCGAAACTGTTTAAGAAGTTAACAGGTTTGCCTGTAAGCGGATTGGTTAGCTCTCCTGCCCTTATGCCGTTAAGTACTCTTTCGCCAACCTGGTACAACAGCCCTGGTTTTGTAATCTTTTGTTTCTTATTAAAAAACTGCACCCCTTCTATGCTGATGTTTATTAAACCGCTTAATGGGTTAATGTACTGACTTACTAAGTGACTGTTAGTTTTTGAATAGGCAGTACCCGGTGTGCTGTTTTGAAAGGTATTATTGCTTACACCGCCATAAAAAGAAACAGGTATCGCAAACTTGCCCGGCTCGCCAATATACAGTCGTATAAACCTTGCACTGGCATTTATCTGCCCGTTGTTGACAATATCTATAAAGCCGGAAGTGAAGATTTCTGGCCTGGCTGTAGTAGTTTTTGTGAAAACAGTTTTAGCAGTGTCTTTCTTGAAAGAAGAAACCTCCTTTGCCTGCGCTATGACAAAGCAAGGCCATAGCCAAAAAAATATTGGCAAAAGAGGTTTCATAATTAATAATGAACTTACTTATAGATTTCTGCTTCTATTGAGAAAAAGGTTTTTATGATATACTCAATCCCTTTCTCATCTTTCATTCTTCCAAAAGGATACCACTGAAATGAATTGACTGTCAGTGACCTTGAAAAGGTTTGCGAAGTAGCTTTTTTGGAAAGGGGAAGTCCTGTCTTACACTCATCATTAAAAACCTCAGGTGGCCAGGTAATACTTATAAAGAAGGAATCACATCCTGCGAACAAGAATTCATTTTTACTAATATCCACTGATAAAATCCTCTTTTTTATCAGCAAATCGGAATCAACCGAAATTAGCCTGTTAAGAATAGCTGTACCAGGGTAATGGTTCAATGTGTCGGGGTAATACATCTTGAGTAATAAAGTTCCAAAGCATTTCCCTAACTTCTTTACTGGAACGAAAATTTTTTTCACTTTCAATAAACGAATAGAGTCAGGGATAACTATTTTCTGAGCAAATTCACCATGATATTCTGAAGCAACATATTTAAACGGATACGGACCCCAGGTTATATCTCCTTTTGAAATTTTTGCTTCATTACCAATTATTATGGTGCTTTTTGCCATTTTATTACTAATAACTACCGATTTAAGTTCTATTACTTTTTGATTCAAGTAAACAATTCTGCCCACATCTTTCCCTTCACAAATTGTGTCTTCATAACCAGCACATGTAAAAAGTACACTATCCTTTTGTTTTATTTCTAAAGAGAATAATCCTTCACCCGAAGCAATTATACCTCTATCAGAATTCAGGACTTTTACCGTAACATAACTTATTGGCAAACCAGTTTTTCTATCCAGTACCTTTATCAGTTCCTGAGAGTTTCCCATTAAAACAGAAAAAATATTAAATACCAATAATAGATATTTCATAAAAACACCAAAATTTATTTAAATCACAACGGGTGGGCAAGGCGCATATATTGGTGTACAATTACCATGATGAACTTGAATCCAAAATACATAGTATGAAGGTTCACAATATATATAAGTAGTGTACCATGTATTAGTAACAGGATTGAAAGCAGTACCTTCTGTACATGTTGCCTGGCTCCATCCCCAAAAAGGCCTCCTTTCCACAAGGTTAGAAGGACATGGATTGGGTTCTTCGTCTGAATACCCTGTATTTGTTTGTGCCATCTTATTTACTAAGGATAACGAATCGCTTGTTGGCGGATTAGTAGCATATCTGTTCATGAAATTACTGTCAAATGTTCCTTTGGTCAGTTTTCTATAGCTTTCAGAGGTTAAATTTGATGGAGCCATTGCCAGCACATATTGCCACTTTACATTGTCACACTCAGCTTCATTCACCGGCCTTATTATTATTCCGGAGATTTGGAATATTCTCGCAGTATTCTGCACATAATTTATTGCTTGTTCTGCTGTAACCATCTGAGTCGAGTATTCTTCTCCATAAACACTTGCACCAAAGCTATTAAAACCCAAAGCAGCTAAATAAGCCTGGGCTTCTGCATGTGTCTTTGTCTTAATAAGGTTCATAAACTGTTCCATATCATCAGGCGTTGGAAATATCAGAAATCCGTATTCACTTAATGTCCAATTGCCATCGGTTGTTTGTTCATTATTGCTCTCTGTCCCGGTTTTCAATGATATATTTTCATTTGCATTGGAATAATTATATACAATCAGGAGCAAGCTGATTGCAACAGAAATTATCTTTTTCATTATTTTATTTTTTGCACCTACTCTGTTTACTACCCGGTTTTCGGCTTTCCCGTATTATCTACCTATCTGGCCGGCCTGCTAAACAAGACAAATAAATAACACCCCGAAACTATATGCAGCATCTGATCGCAAAAAGTGTGTTTCCCCAAATAATCTTGTGATTATCCCCCATTTTTGTTGTGATTGTTCAGAACAGTTTTCAAACGTTTTAATAAAAAAGCCGCTTTTCAAAGAACAACTGCACAAAATTTAATGAAACCCGGCAATATAAATTGGGAATTTTCACAAAATCTTAATGAGTATTATCACATTTTTTTATGTGTTTTTTTCCGAAATTAGTACACAAACCATTTGCTATGATTGCATTTCCCCCCCCCCCGATTGATTTTAAGGACAACCTTATTCACCCACACCAGAAAAATTCAACCTTATGCCCTCCGCTTTTAATAATGGCCTGCTTACCATAGCCATCGCCGACGACCACACCATGTTCCGGCAAGCCATAGCCGCCACTATAGACTCATGGGAACATTACAAAGTGATAATACAGGCAGCCAACGGGGCTGAACTGCTCGAGAGGATTAACCCGCAATACCTGCCGGCATTTGCATTGGTTGACCTGAATATGCCTGTAATGAACGGATACGAAACCGCCAAAGCACTGCAGGAAAAATATCCTGAGATAAAAGTGGTGATACTGTCCATGTTTCAAAGCGAAGAGGCTGTACTGCAACTACTGCAATATGGCATCAGTGGTTTTTTGCATAAGCATGATGAACAGCAAACCATTAAAAAAGCGTTTGCCGAGATTACAAAAAGTGGCTATTTCTTCTCTGACCACTCGGCTTCTGCTATTCTCAGGAAAAAAAGCCATGCAGGCAAAGATGGCATAAGTGAGCATCTGACGGACAGAGAATGGCAATTCTTAAAACTGCTGGCCTCAGAAAAAACATATAAAGAAATTGCAACAGAACTGAGGATTTCAGAGAGGCAAACCGAATACCTGAGAGATGATCTGTTTTTAAGGTTTGGGGTGAAAAGCCGTACCGGTCTGGCAATGACTGTTCACAGAAAGGGACTTGCTGTATAAATGTGCTTTCACAAAAAACTCCGGCCAACAGACCGGAGTTACTATAACAATCTTAATAAAGGATTAATTGCAATACTGCTCAAAAGCACCTATCAGGTTCTGGGCAATCATCTGTGCAGGGCGGCCTTCTATCTGGTGCCTTTCGATGAAATGTACCAGTTTCCCATTTTTAAACAGGGCAATCGCCGGCGAAGATGGCGGGAAAGGCATCAGGTGCTCACGGATCTGTTTTACCGCCTCAATATCAAAACCTGCAAAGCTGGTAGTGAGGTAGTCAGGTTTCTTTTCTGCATTAGCCACAGCCATCAGCACTCCCGGCCTGGCAGAGCCTGCCGAGCAACCACATACCGAGTTAATGACAACTAATGTGGTGCCTTCTTTGGCCATTTGTGCTTCCACCTCGTCTGTTGTAAGCAATTCAGTAAAACCATTATCAGTGAGTTCTTCCTTCATAGGAACTACAATCTCTGCAGGATACATATCTTTTCAGTTTTTTGTTGAACAGCAAAAGTAAAGATTTTAAAAAACCGGCTGAAGCTACCGGAAATTCTGGCACTAAAAATTCCCCAAATCGGAAATAATGACTTTTAAAAACCCGCCTGACTGTCAACCCTGTCAGTAAAAATACCGGTGGTACAGGCTTTGACAATGGTATGCCAAACAAACATTTTTAAAACTAAAATTTAATAACAATGACAATCACAAAATTCAACACCAGGCCTTTTGAAGGAACACTCAACAACCTTGTTGATGATTTTTTTGCCGACTTTCCTTCATTGTTTAAGAATGACTTTAACAATTCCGAAAGAAAGGGATTTATTCCGGTTAACGTCAAAGAAACAGAGAAAGCATTTGTACTGGATGTAGTGGCACCGGGATTTGAAAAAGCAGATTTTAAAGTAAGCATTGAACAAAACCTGCTGACAGTAAGTGCAGAGAAGAAAGAAGAAGTGAAGCAGGAAAATGAAAAGCAAATCCGCCGTGAGTATGGGTTCAGATCTTTTAAGAGAACTTTCACACTAAATGAACAGATTGATGCATCTGATATCAATGCTTCTTACGTCAATGGAGTGTTGACCTTAAACCTTCCGAAGAAGGCACCAGTCAAACCGCTGACAACACAGATAGCAATTAACTAATTAGTTCTTATATACATTTTTCTCATAAGCAGTTGGTTTTGGTTTACAAACCCTCCGTTTCCACGGAGGGTTTTCTTTTTTTATATCAATCGTAAACGGCAACATACCGTCCTGTTAATACATTCAGAAAATCAGTTTGTTAAAGCGATTTAAGAATTTATGGCAAATGAATTGTTTTTATAAGTGCAGCGATTCAATCCGCCAGGATATGCAACTGTCAAGATTCATACAAGCCTTAATACTGATGCTGATGGTGGCATTGGCAGCCAGTTGCACAACAGGTAAAGAATATACCGCCAGGATTTTTGCACCAAGAACTGTTGCTAAAGATTCTGCCGTTGCTGCTGCACCAAGATTCCTGAACCTGGATGGTGATGACAGCGACAGCACAGGTTTTGTTTCCACGGAACTGTACCAGGCAAAAGACAGCAACACTGCAATAGTGATGAGACAGGCAACTGTTTCAAAAACTGACAGCACTCAAAAGGTTGAAAGCAGTCAGCCGGAAGCCGGTGTGCGGATTGTTAAAACCGGAGAAGTGCGTAACAAACGAAAAAGAGAGTAACAGGATTTTATTCACAATTATAAAACAAGACCCATGAAGCGAACATTTATCTACTCCATTGTTATCCTGCTGGCAACAGCATTAATCTTTACCAGTTGCAAGCCCAGCCGGGTGTGGGCAAACAAGAAGAAAGAGAAAAAAGAATATGCTGAACCTGAGCGGTATGAAAGAAGGTATGAAACCCCGCCGCCGCCGCAACCGGTGAGGTATGCTTCTAATGTATCACTCATCATTACACCGTATCCCGGCTTTGTAATGAAGCAAAACCCCGATGGAAAATTCTATCACCGCACGGCGCAGGGCTACCTGTACTGGAAGGGATATGACAACAGGTTCTATATTGACAGTTATTATCTTGGCAAGGTGAGGTATGCCAGCTGGGAATACGATGAATGGAAGAGATACAGAAGGAACAGCAGGTAGGATTTTACGCAGAAACACAGGGAACGCAGAGAAACAGATAAGAGATTCTCAGCGTTCCCTTTTTTATTGTGGTTACTTATAACCTAAAATCTTCAGCATACTTTGGGCGGTTTGCTGTTTGGCATAAACCCAATCCACCAGTTTACCGTTTTTATCGTACCCTACAATCACATGCTTGGGTGATGGGATCAGGCAGTGTTTTATTCCACCATATCCGCTTATCTGATCCTGGTAGGCTCCTGTGTGGAAGAACCCGACATAGAGAGGCTCTTTATCACCATTAGTTTTCGGCAGGAACACTTCGTTGATATGCTCTTCAGAATCGTAGTAGTCATGGCTGTCGCAGGTCAATCCCCCGAGTACAATCCGCTGGTGATCCTGGTCCCATTTATTAACCGGCAGCATCAGGAACTTCTCACCTATTCCCCATGTATCCGGCAATGTGGTGATGAAAGAAGAATCAATCATATACCAGGTTTCCCGGTCATTCTGTGCTTTTTCAGCAATCACACTGTAGAGATGCGCCATGCTCTCTCCCACTGTGTAGCTTCCAAACTCGGTAAATATATTTGGCATAGGAACGTTGGCTTTTTTACAAGCCACTTTAATGTTCCTCACTATTTCATTAATCATGAACTGGTAGTCGTATTCAAAACCAAGTGAGTGCTTAATCGGGAAGCCGCCGCCGATATTGATAGAATCCAGTTCAGGACAAATCTTCTTCAACTGGCAATACAGGTTGATAACCTTTCCCAGTTCGCTCCAGTAATAAATATCATCCTTAATGCCCTTGTTCAAAAAGATATGAAGCATTTTTAGCTGGAACTTGCTTTCATATCCTTCAATCCTGTCCACATAAAACTCCAGGATGTCTTTAGCCCTTATACCAAGCCTTGAAGTATAAAAGGGGAAACTGGGTTCTTCTTCTGCAGCCACCCTGATGCCCAGTTTGAAAGGTACTTTCACGGAGTGGGCATAATCTCTCAGTTCTTCTTTATTATCCAATATTGGAATAACATTCTGAAAACCTGTGTTCAGTAAATTGGCGATACGCCTGGTATATGCTTTTTGTTTAAACCCGTTACAGATGATATAGGTATCCTTGGTTATCTTCTTCTTGGCGTATAGTTTCTTGATGATGTCGATATCGTAGGCATAAGAAGTTTCGAGGTGAATGTCATTCTTCAATGCCTCTTCCACTACAAAGCTGAAATGCGAACTCTTGGTGCAATAGCAATAATAATATTTCCCCTCGTATTTATTCTTTTTGAAAGCATTGGCAAACATTGATTTCGCTTTCTTTATTTGCATCCCGATTTTTGGCAGGTAGGTCAGTTTTAAAGGAGTGCCGTGTTTGGCGATCAGGGCCTTTAAATCAAGCCCGTTAAAAATGAGGTTTCCGTCTTTAACATCTATTCCTTCCTGCGGAAATTCAAATGTTTGTTTTACGAGGTCGTAGTAAGAATTGGTCATTTTTACCTGGGAGGGTTTGGCGTAAAATATTTTTCCGGCACAAATGTATAAGATTGAAATAAAAACCGGGGTAAAAATTTGCGGTGGTGCTACCTTATCAGCGTCAGTGTGCCTTTCCGGTTTTCTATAGTCTGCCCGTTTTTGAGCTTCAGCATATAGACGTACACTCCGGAAGGCTGCAATTCTCCCTTATAAGTACCATCCCAGCCCTGGCTGCCATCACGGGTACTAAAAATCAGTTCGCCGGAACGTTTATAAACAGATAATTCCGAACCCGGGTACATCAGCAGTGCCGGCACCAGCCATTTATCATTTTTGCCATCATTATTGGGAGTAAACCCGGTTGGAATGAACAAATCCTTATACACGGTGAGCTTCATTACATCTGTCATTGTTCCGCAACCCGACTGTGAGGTCACGGTAAGATAATAATCATAAACACCGGGTGGTGGTGTTGCCACGGGATGTTCAGTTGCAGGATCATCAAGATACACAGGTGTCCAGGAGAAACTCATATTGTCGCCACCCACTGTTCCTTCCAGTATAACCGGAACTCCAGCCACAGTAACTTTATCAGGGCCTGCGTTTACTTTCAGCCGTTTCAACACAGTAATATCTGCAAACACTGTATCCCTGCAATCAAAGGTGTTGGAAACAATCAGCTGATAATTAACTGATGATTTTGGATAAGCCAGCGGATTGGATATGCTGACAGACGATAATCCAACCGCAGGAGACCAGTTGTAAACATCTCCGCCACTGCTGATGAGCTGAACGGTATCACCTTCGCACATCGTAAGTGCAGAGAAATTGATAGCTGCCACAGGAACCGGATAGACTGTTACATCCACTGAAGCGGCCCTGGTGCAGCCTGCATTGCTCGACATTATCACTGTATATGTTCCCGAATGATAGGGTTGTGCATTATCAATAACAATATCAGCATCAGTGCTGCTATAGCCTGCGGGGCCTGTCCAGTTATAGTTTACTCCGCCTGATGAATTTATTTGCAAAGTATTATTTCCGCAAATTGGTGCATTGCTACTTACTACCGGCACCGGCCTTGCTTCAATGGTAATTGTTATCAATGGCGATACGACCCTGCAACCCACATTCGCCATGTTTCCTGCCTCAGCAGCAGCCAGCCTATAAGTATATACTCCCGGCAGGGCAGTGGCTAAAAAGTTTTTAATATAATGCGTGGTAGTCGCCCCGGCAATATCCGCAAAAGTTCCGCCATTAATACTCTCCTGCCATTGAAACATAGGATTGGCAAAGCCAGCTGAAATATTGCAGTAGAAATCATAGCTCACTGCTGTATTCTCACAAATAGTCAGATTAGTTGTTGGCAACCCCTGAATTGCTGATGTCATCAGCGGGCCGCAGGGCTTAAAAGTGATATCATCCAACGCAAGGTCGTTGCCGCAGCCACCTGGTGCATTGTTTACAATCCGCAGCACTACATCGGTAATACCTACCGGTGTGGTGAAATAAAAACCATACTGGTTCCATTGCGGCACCGGCTGCACCGGAATATCCCCGGTGCTGTATGTCTGAATAACCGTTCCGTCCGTTCTTTCAATCGTAAATGTAAGATTGGGCTGAATGCCACCGTTGGTACAGGCAATTGGCAGCATGACGTTCATCACCCAGGCAGCAAATTCAAAAGTGGTTCCGGAGCAAAGCCCTTTCACTGTGTCCACATAAAATGCACCGGGCTGATACGAGGCATTCACCAGCATGAAGTATCCGCCGGCATCTCCTGTATGATCTGCAGAAAGATTGTGCCAGCTGTTGCTGAAACAATTGCTGGTATTACTTCTTACAGTATAATACCCGTCGTTCGGGCAATCGGTAGATACGTATTGGTAGGTTGTGCTTGCGGCTGTCAGGGCGGCACCGGGATTAGTGCCAGCGCCAAATGTATTATTGATCAGCGGAGGTCCCAGGCTGCCCTGGCATAATTGTGCTGAAGCCTTTGTTATAAACAGGGCTAATAATAACGAAACAAAAAAAACACAAACTGTCCTCACACTACAGGTATTTATGCGGCGCAAGTTACAGTTTGTATTTTTCCTGAAAAATGAGTTAAGGAATTATCGTCAGCTTTGTTGCTGATTTTGATCAATGATGTATTTATGCCATCTGATTCAGAAACAAGGGCAAGCCTGATCTCCACTCACCATCAATATATAATTCAAAAGAATAACGGCCTTCTTTTTCAAACTTGAGCTGATTAAAGTTGATGACAATATTGATGGATGACACCTGCCCGTTTGGCGGATTACCGATATTGATATTGCCTTCCACCGGCTGAATCAATTCTTTGCCTTCTGCATCAATCAGCCGCAATTTAAACTCATGCGGGCCGGTCTCCTTTGTGGAAAAACGCAAACGGGTGGCCAGCGTACAAGCCGGGTGCATCACCGGGAACTGTTTGGTATTGATACTGTCGAATGTGCCTACAATAGTCAGTTTTGAATTATTGTCCTGGGCAAAATCAGCAAGGGTAAATATTTCTATCTCCATTTTATTGTTTTAGAAAGCAAAGGTGAACAAAAACAAATCCAGAAATCGTTTTGTGACAAAAAAGCAGCCGCAGATAGTGAAACAGCTTTGCAGCACTTCCATAAAGACTAAACCCAAACACTAACAATCGTTATCTTTACTCAAAATTATTGCTGTATGAAGGAAGTAGTTATAATATCCGCAGTCCGCACACCAATGGGAAGTTTTGGCGGAAGCCTCAAATCTCTCTCTGCCACACAACTGGGTGCAGTTGCTATAAAAGGTGCATTACAAAAGGCCGGTCTTAATCCCGAACAGGTAAATGATGTGCTGATGGGTTGTGTAATACAAGCCAACCTTGGTCAGGCTCCTGCCAGGCAGGCAGCGAAGTTTGCCGGACTGCCCAACGAAGTAAACTGCACCACCATAAACAAGGTTTGTGCCAGCGGAATGAAAGCCATTGCACAGGCTGCACAAAGTATAATGCTTGGCGATGCAGATATAGTTATAGCCGGCGGTATGGAAAGCATGAGCAATGTCCCTTTCTATGCTGACACTGTAAGATGGGGCAACAAATATGGCAACACCGCTTTAATTGATGGTCTTGCCAAAGACGGCCTCACCGATGTATATGATGGTAAAGCCATGGGCATCGCTGCTGAACTCTGCGCCAGCACCTGTGGCATCAGCCGTGCAGACCAGGATGCTTTCGCCATTGAAAGTTATAAGCGCAGCCAGGCAGCCTGGGAAGCCGGAAAGTTTGCCGGTGAAATTGTACCGGTGGAAATACCGCAGCGCAAAGGCGACCCCATTGTTTTTGCAAAAGATGAAGAACCTTTTAATGTGAAATTTGACAAGATACCTTCTCTCAGTCCTGCATTTGCAAAAGACGGAACCGTAACCGCTGCCAATGCCAGTACTATGAATGATGGCGCCGCAGCATTAGTATTAATGAGTGCAGAAAAAGCTGCTGAACTCGGATTGAAACCCATTGCAAAAATTAAAGCTTATGCCGATGCCGAGCAGGCTCCTGAATGGTTTACCACCACCCCATCGCTGGCAGTACCGAAAGCTGTTGCCAAAGCGGGACTTACTATGGAAGACATTGAATACTGGGAACTGAACGAAGCCTTTTCTGTGGTAGGGATAGAGAATACCAAAAGAATGAAACTCGACCCGGCCAAGGTAAATGTACATGGCGGTGCCGTGTCATTAGGCCATCCGTTGGGGGCAAGCGGGGCCAGGATAATCGTTACACTGATTCATGTCCTGAAGGCCAATAATGCGAAATATGGAGCTGCTGGTATCTGTAATGGCGGTGGCGGTGCGTCGGCAATGGTTATTGAAAACCTGTAGATTTCTCTCAAAAAAATGAATTCGTAATTATTCATCTGTCAGTTCGTAAAAATACAATAAACAGAAGGGCACTATTGGTGCCCTTTTTTCGTTTTAGTAAAAAAATACTGTCCCTGACTTAAACCTTTAATCAGAAAAAACAGTCTATTCTCCCGAAAACTAATTCCTGATATAAACATCACACCATGAAAACAAAACATCTGTCACTGTTCTCTATTATTCTTTCAGCCGCATTTCTTTTTTCTTCCTGCCAGAAAGATGCTGCTACACAAGAGGAGGATTTCACCACACAATCCACTACCCATTCTGACGATCAGTCAAGATTCTCCAACGAATCGGATGCTGTTGCCAACGATGTAGTAAGCGAAGTGGAAGCTGCCGCTTCTTTCTCAGGCCGTCCCGGTGATGTACAGACATTAATCTGCAATGCCTCCGTTACTGTTGATACCGTCAGCAATCCCCGCACTGTTACCATCGTTTACAACGGTGCCAGTTGTTTGGGCAATGTAACCCGCACAGGTACAGTTGTAGTATCTATGGCCCAGGGTGTACGCTGGAAAAATGCCGGTGCTGTTATCAATGTTTCCTTCCAGAACCTGCGTATTACAAGGGTAAGTGACAACAAGAGCATTACCATCAACGGTACACAATCGCATACCAACGTAACCGGAGGATTACTCATCAACCTGCCTCAGTTAAACACAATCACACATACCATCACCAGCAGCAACATGTCTGTTACTTTCGATAATGGCTCACAGCGCACATGGCAGGTGGCCAGGCAAAGAACCTTTACTTACAGTAACGGCGTGGCAGTTACTGTAACAGGTACTCATACTGAAGGTAACCAAACTGGTGTGGCCGAATGGGGAACAAACCGTTTCGGAAATACTTTCACCACAACCATCACTCAACCACTTGTGATGAGACAGGATTGCAGTTTCAGGCTCGGCAGCGGGCAGGTGAAACATACCACATCACAGTTTAGTTCTACCGTTACCTTTGGATTGAATGCAAGCGGTGTTCCCACTTCTTGCCCTGGCTTGGGTAACTATTATATGCAGATTGCATGGACAGGCCCTGCCGGTAACACTCATACAAGTTTACACCCCTACTAATCAATAACCATTAGCCTTAAAAAAACCGCTCCATTAAGGGCGGTTTTTTTATTAGGTTTTTTTCTTAGTGACAATGCTCACCCGCTGCATAAACAATTATCAGTTACCTTAGCATCTATGGCTGCTACTATTATCACCAACATCAAGCTGCTGGTTAATACCCGTACCGAAAATAAATTGCTCCGCGGAACAGAACTGGCACAACTGCCTGTAATCCCCAATGCTTATTTGGTTATCGAAAACGGTATCATCGCCGAATACGGAGAGATGAAAAATCTTTCCTGGACAGATGAAAAAAACGATACCATCATTGATGCTGCCGGGCAAATAGTCTTACCTGCCTGGGTTGACAGTCACACTCACATCGTTTTCGCTGCCAGCCGTGAGGATGAATTTGTAGATAAAATAAATGGCCTCAGCTATGCCGAAATTGCCGCCAGAGGCGGCGGCATTCTCAATTCAGCAAAAAAAATAAATGAGGCTTCCGAAGCAGAACTGCTGAAATCGGCCCTTGGCCGCATACACGAAGTCATGCAACTGGGTACAGGTGCCATTGAAATAAAAAGTGGCTACGGATTGGATGTGCCCAACGAGTTAAAAATGCTCCGGGTCATCAAACAGCTCAAAGCTATTTCGCCTATACCCATCAAAGCCACTTTCCTCGGTGCACATACATACCCGCAACGATACAAAGACAACCACGAAGAATATCTCGATTGTCTTATTGATGATATGCTGCCTGTTATTGCATCCGAAGGGCTTGCCGATTATATTGATGTATTCTGCGAAACAGGATTCTTCACCCCCGGCGAAACAGAAATTATCTGCCGTGCCGGTATGAAACACGGCCTGCGGCCAAAAATACATGCCAACCAGCTTAACCTTTCCGGTGGTGTGCAAACAGGTGTGGCACTTAATGCCCTGTCGGTTGACCATCTCGAAACGATGGACGAAGTAAGCATCGCCACATTAGCCATGTCGCATACGATTGGTACAATGCTGCCAACGGCTGCTTATTTTCTGCGGATGAATTATCCGCCTGCCCGCCGCATGATTGACGAAGGCTGCATACTGGCATTGGCCAGCGATTACAATCCCGGCTCTTCACCAAGTGGTAATATGAACCAGGTGGTGAGCATGGCCTGCATACAAATGAAGATGCTGCCCGAAGAAGCGATAAATGCCGCCACCATCAACGGTGCCTATGCCATGGGCTTGCAGGATGAAGTCGGCAGCATAACAGTCGGCAAAAGGGCAAATCTTATCATTACAAAACCTGTCCCTTCCTTAGCTTACCTGCCTTATGCCTTTGGCAGCAACCTGATAGATAAAGTGCTGATAAGCGGTGAGGTTGTGTAAAGCATTTTCTCTTTTTTGATGGCAACTTACGGAGCCATGTCATGCCGGGCTTGACCCGGCATCTCAGCAACATGCCGTACTGGCTGACAATATTCAGGTACT
>CALLZY010000086.1 GCA_937858715.1 uncultured Chitinophagaceae bacterium
TGTCTTTACCATTGTAGCTTATTTGTATGCTGTCCCTAATCACAAAAGGTAAATTGACGGCAGAAGGGTTGACATTTACCTGTACAAAAACATAGATGCTGTCGTTCGCATTTATTTCCAGGTTACTGAACTGCGAACCGGATATACCATCCACATTTATTTTGTAAACGGATGAAGCCCCGCCCATCAACTTTAATGATGAAATCCTGAGTTTCTGGTCGTTTTCATTAATAATTTTTAAAGTGCGGTACGTGGAGCCGGCTGTTACAAAAAGGGTGTCGTATTTTAATGTATCGGCACTTATAGAAACCCTTGCATCGGGTGATGTGATAAACGAATCCTTCCGGCAGGAAAAAAGCAGGAGCAGAACAGATATAAACAGTACCGGAAGTTTCATTATTGTAAAATTAGGGCGAAGCAATTAAAGATTACCGCAGTTTATTTTGCTGCCAAACACATTGTAGCCAAACTTAGTTTCACACCATCTGCCTGCAGCAATTCATGGCCGCAGGCTTCGAGGGTGGCTCCGGTTGTCACCACATCATCAACAAGGATAAGGTGTTTGCCTTTAATCGCATCTTCGTTTGTCAGAACAAATTTTCCCTCCATGTTTTTCCAGCGTTCCACTCTCCCCTTTTTTGTTTGTGTCTCTGTGTGTTGTGGCCGGATAACCACATCGTTTAGTACAGGGATACCCATTACTTCTGCCATTCCATCACTTAACACTTTTGCCTGGTTATAGCCTCTTTTTCTTTCTTTAGCCGGGAATAGTGGTAACGGAACCAGGGCATCAGCATCAAACCTTCCTGATTTTTTTATTTGCTCACCCATAATACGTCCCAACTGAAGCCCCAGTTCTTTATTGCCTTTGTATTTAAGCTGGTGCATCAGGTGCTGCATCAATGATTCTTTGGTGAAGTAGAATTGAGCTGTTGCTCCTGCAAGCGGCAATCGTCCCCAGAATAATTTCTCAACGGGATTATTGGGGTGCAATTCAAAATTGGTTTCGGGCATTGCTTCCACGCATCGCATACACAACTCACTTTCTTCGTTAAGCATATCTCCGCCACAGCCGGTACATATATGCGGAAAGAGTAAATGCAGGAGGGAATCTTTTAATTCTTTTGGTGAAACCATGGTGTTGAATTTTTGATAAGGTTTAATAAAGCGGTAACGCATTAAAATAAATACCTGTACACTTCTTCCACTCTGCCCATCGTTACTACTTCAATATTGAACTTCTGTTTGCTTACTCCTTTCTGGTTGTACTTGGAAACAATGATTTTTTCAAAACCTAATTTCTCAGCTTCTGCTATGCGTTGCTCAATGCGGTTAACTGCCCTTATTTCGCCGCTGAGGCCAACCTCGCCGGCAAAACAAATATGCTGCGGAACAGGTGTGTCTTCATAAGAAGAAAGCAGGGCGCAAAGCACTGCCAGGTCAATAGAAGGGTCTTCCACTTTTATGCCACCGGCAATGTTCAGGAATACATCTTTCATTCCAAAATGAAAGCCACCTCTTTTTTCTAAAACAGCCAGCAACAACTGAAGCCTGCGCAAATCAAATCCGCTTACAGTACGTTGCGGTGTGCCATAAACGGACTGTGTTACCAATGCCTGTACTTCAATTAAGAGTGGCCGCATACCTTCTATTGTGGCTGCAATGGCAATACCACTCAGATGGTCTTCTTTCTGTGTAATCAGTATTTCACTGGGATTCTGAACACCTCTCATGCCAGTGTCTGTCATTTCATAAATACCCAATTCTGCAGTGCTGCCAAACCTGTTTTTCAAAGTCCGTAAAATGCGGTACGCATAATGCCGGTCACCTTCAAACTGAAGTACTGTATCAACCATGTGCTCCAGGATTTTTGGCCCTGCTATACTTCCGTCTTTTGTAATATGACCAATAAGAAAAACCGGTGTATTGGTTTCTTTTGAGAAGCGCTGAAATTCTGCTGTACACTCCCTTATCTGCGATACACTTCCCGGAGAAGAATCAATAAATGGCGTTTGGAGTGTTTGTACCGAATCAACAATAACCAATTGAGGTTTCAGCTTTTTTATTTCTTTAAAAATAGTTTGCGTTGATGTTTCGGTAAGTAAGTAGAAGTTGTCATTTTTTGCCGGACCTGCTGAAGAAAGTCTGTCGGCCCGCATCTTTATTTGTTGCTCACTTTCCTCACCACTTATGTAGAGAACAGTTACATCTTTCAATAATAAACCATTTTGCAGGAACAAAGTTGATTTTCCAATACCCGGTTCACCTGCAATCAAAACCAAACTGCCTGGCACAATGCCGCCGCCTAAAACACGGTTCAGTTCGGCATCTGTAGTTGGCAATCTTTTTTCTTCGCTGCTCTTTATGTCTTTAAGTGAAATTGTTTTGGCTGTTCTTTTTTCTTCATTGTAATCATCCCATCCATTGTCTGTCTTTTTGCCGGTTTCTTTGTGTACTAATTCTTCAACAAACATATTCCATTGCCCACATGAGGGACACTGACCTACCCACTTCACACTTTCGTAGCCGCAGTTCTGACAAAAAAAAGATGACTTTGTTTTACTCATTCAATAAAATTAGTTGATTGGTTTGTTTTAACTGAAATAAGCAGGTGATGAAGTAAAAAAAGGTTTAAATGATGCCAGGTTTCTTTAAAAAAGCGGCTTGGAAGTGCTGAAAGTAAAAAGGGCCAATCTTTCGATTGACCCCTTACTTACTAACCCATTAAATTCTATTGCTAAATTACAATTATGCCCCACATTTCAAAATAAAATTTTGCTCTTGTGAATAACTTTTGAACCTGTTCCGGGCCTGGCAGACGGGATGACAGGGTAAAAAAAAATCGAGTTAAATAATTATAAATCAAATCATTATAAATTTTTGAAATGCTATCGTAATTAGTAAATACTTAGCCGAATTATTTTTTGCTTAACAAACAGAATGACAAAAAGACGGAAATTGGAAGAGCCAAAAAAATGGATGGAAATTTGATATAAATGCGGTATAACTAAATAAAAAATTACGATGACACCTGAGATTTTGATTGTTTCGCTTGTCTTTATGGGAATCAGTTTCCTTGTATCGGCTATTTTGAAAAGCAAGTTTACCAAATACTCCAAAGTGCCTCTTTCCAGCGGCCTTTCAGGCAGGGAAATTGCAGAGAAAATGTTGAGAGAGAATGGCATATATGATGTTAAAGTCACATCCGTGGATGGCTTCCTGTCCGACCACTATAACCCTGTAAATAAGACAGTTAACCTAAGTCCAGAGGTTTTCAACGGTACTTCTGTGTCGGCTGCAGCTGTTGCGGCCCACGAATGCGGCCACGCCGTGCAACATGCCACACAGTATGCACCGCTTAACCTCAGAAGCCGGTTGGTTCCGGTTGTTCAGTTTAGCTCAACTATTGTGAACCTGGTATTATTAATAGGTGTGGTATTAGCGGCTTCCGGAAGTACTACACTTTTGCTTATTGGTATTATATTAATGGCAGTAACTGTATTATTTACCCTTATAACATTGCCAGTTGAGTTTGATGCCAGTAAAAGGGCACTTGCCTGGCTTGAACATACTAATGTTACTGATACAAACGAGTATCCTAAAGCAAAAGATGCACTGAAATGGGCTGCTACCACCTATATAGTGGCGGCTTTGGCTGCTGTTGTACAATTGGTGCAGTACATCATGATTTTTATGAATGCCAGGGATAGAGAGTAATTACTTATAACTGAAATTGAAAAAGGCCGCATTTGCGGCCTTTTCTGTTATAGCTTAATTTCTTCATCATGCTTATCGAAGAACTTGTATTCGGTAAGGTGATAACCGGTGTTTTGTTCCAGTCTTGTTTTTTGTCCAAACTTTCTTTTCCATTTTGCCATCCTGGTGCTCCAGGGCCAGCCCTTGGTAAGGTAGGAATAGAGTATTGGATGAACAACCAGTTTCAGGTTTGTATTCTTATGAGTAATTAAATAGCTGAGGTTCTTTTCAATTTCATCTTCCAGTAATAAGGTGGAAGATATCTTTCCGGTGCCGTTACAACTGGGGCACACTTCCTGAGTGTTAATATTCAATTCCGGCTTCATACGCTGCCGGGTTATTTGCATAAGTCCAAACTTGGAAATAGGAAGCACGGCATGTTTAGCCCTGTCCGGCTTCATAAACTCTTCCATTTTTTCCATCAGCTTCCGCTTGTTTTCAGGAAGCTTCATATCAATAAAATCAACAACGATTATTCCTCCAATATCCCTCAGCCTTAGCTGGCGGGAGATTTCTTCAGCTGCCTCCAGATTTGTTTCAAGTGCATTTTGCTCCTGGTTGTTGCTTACGCTTTTATAGCCACTGTTTACATCAATTACATGAAGGGCTTCTGTATGCTCAATAATCAGGTAAGCGCCGCTGTCGAGGTTTACGGTTTTACCAAATGAAGATTTTACCTGTTTGGTAATGCCGTATGAATCGAAAATGGGAGAACCGTTGTTATAGAAAGAAACGATGTCTGTTTTTTCGGGTGCAATACGCTGTATATAGGACTTTGTATCAGCGTAAATGTTCTTATCGTTTACAACAATTTTATTGAAAGACTCATTCAGCAGGTCACGGAGGATGCTATTTGTTTTTGTTTGTTCGCTCAGTATCCTTGTAGGGGCTGTTGCGCCTTTCAGGTTTTGCTGAATGGTATTCCAGGTCGCCACAAGTGCTGATAAGTCTTCATGCAGTTCTGCTGTATTCTTTCCTTCGGCTGCAGTACGTACGATTACGCCAAAATTTTTTGACTTGATTGCTTCCACAATCTTCTGCAGCCGTTTTCTCTCTTCAGAAGAATGAATTTTTCTTGAAACTGCTACAATATCATTGAATGGAGTAAGTACCACAAACCGGCCAGGCAGCGAAATTTCGCAGCTAAGCCTTGGACCTTTGGCGGCTATCGGTTCTTTTAATATCTGAACCAGTACATTGGGCTTTCCGCCAAGCACTTCGTTAATTTTCCCGGTTTTTACAATTTCCGGTTCTATGGTGAATTTGGAAAAATCAAGTCCCTGTTCGCTTTTGTCGCCCATACAGAGGCTTGTAAACTTCAGAAGCGATTTGGCATAAGGGCTTAAATCGGTATAATGAAGAAATGCATCTTTCTCAAAACCAACGTCCACGAAAGCAGCATTCAGGCCGGGAATCAACTTTTTTACTTTTCCAAGGTATAAGTCTCCCACAGCAAAACGGGCATCGCTTTTTTCGCTATGCAGTTCTACTAATTTCTTGTCCTCCAGCAGGGCAATTTCCACTCCCTGCGGGGCTGCATTAATAATAAGTTCTTTGTTCATTACAGCTTACAAAATGTATCACCTTAAAGTGCTGTAAACACCTGTTGTGCCATACCGGAATGCGAAGAGGGTTGTGAACTTGCAGGATTATTTGCTGTACGTAACGGAGGGGCTGATTAGGAACCCTTTGGCAAACAATACGGTTTACAACGGGTGGACTGAAGTGCGGTTGACGGGTTGAAACGGCAGAAAGTTGACAGGACTATTACCTGTCAACTTTAAACCTGTTAACCTTTCAACTACTTATTTCTCTTCTTATGACGATTCTTCCTCAGTCTTTTTTTACGCTTGTGCGTCGCAATTTTATGACGCTTCCTTTTTTTACCACAAGGCATACTCAAATAGTTTTTTAATCTTGTTTATAATAAGTTCTCTTATCCTTTTTTAGAAGAAGGTTATTTCTTTAACTCTTCTATTCTTTTTTCGATAGCAGATTTTAACTCAGCTTGTTTGGACAATGGCAGGCTTTTTTCGTACATGGCTATTGCCTTTTTCTTGTCGTTTGTTCTTTCATAAGCGTCAGCCAGTAGCAATATAGCATCCAAATCATCAGATTTAATACGATTTACAATTTCCAAACGGGTAATGGCTTTATCATATTGTCCTGAAAATAAAGAACCTTTAGCCAATGTAATCTGTGCATACAGATTGGTACTGTCTTTATCTGCAACCTCCCTGATTTTCATAATTCCTTCCATAGGTGCGGCAGAAATGCCACCAAACAAATAGCAGGCTCCTAAGCCAACCTTGGATGAATCATTACCGGGGTTTATCGTCAAAGATCTTTCAAATAAGTCTTTAGCCTGCAAAGCCTTCCATTTTCTCCATTCCGGTGTTTCCTCGTTTTGCAAGTTGTCTAAAAACAAATGGGCTGCAAATGTGAGGTTTTTTTCCGAACTTTCCAATCTTGCGGCTTCGGCCTTGTAAAAGGCAAAGGGTTCAAAAGCCCGGCCTGTATCGGCCCAAAAACGGGATAATTGATGAAAAGCATGCAATTTTTCATCCTTTTCGGTTGTTTTTTGAGCTGTTTTCTCCAAAATTGCCGCCCTTTTCTGCAAATCTTTAGGCATGGCCTTTTTATAAAAAGCCAAAAGAGTATCAATTGTTATGCTGCTTGATTCGTGGTTGTGACCATCATTGGCACTATGCTGTTCTGCCGCTTTTAGGGTTGTTTTTTCTGGTACAGTCCTTCCAAAAAGAAAAAGGACAGCAACTAAAACTGCTCCTGCACCAACTGTAATCCATTGAGTTTTGTTCACTTTCAAAATTATTAAGTGGGCAAAGTTACCTGAAAGATTGTAACTGATAGTGCCGTAAACGGGAATTACTGTTTGAGACCTGAAGCCAATAAAAAAGCAGGGAAGAACCCTGCTTCAATGTTTTAATCTTCTGCATCTTCACCCGGGCCTGTATCAGGCTTGGGCTCCTTTAATTTTTTAACTTCAGCCACAAACTCTTTTGCCGGCTTAAAAGCCGGAATGTAATGTTCGGGAATGTGAACGGCAACGTTTTTCTTAATATTGCGGCCAATCTTCGCAGCTCTTTTTTTAGTAATGAAACTGCCAAATCCGCGGATATAAATATTTTCGCCACCGGCAAGAGTGTCTTTTACTTCCTTGAACATAGTTTCCAGTGTAACAAGCACATCTACTTTAGGTATGCCTGTTTTTTCAGAAATCTGATTTACCAGGTCGGCTTTTCTCATATTGCTGCTTTTTTGTTGGTTATCCGAAGAAATTCAAGACTAATTTATAACAAAATAATATGAATATCAACTAAATAGGGATAATTTTTTTTAAACTTATTTTAATCATAGATGTTTACTTGCCGGTAAATATGTTTTTTAACTCATTTTAGTCGTCTTGGCATGAATAAAAGGAAGAAAAATACCCCGTCTTTTAGTTTTTCAAAGCTGCTTTTGCAATGGAATACCCACTGCAATACCCGTCAAATGCCTTGGAAGGGGGAGAAGGATCCCTATAAAATCTGGCTAAGCGAAATTATACTTCAGCAAACAAGGGTAGATCAGGGATTAAATTATTATATCCGTTTTGTCAATGCTTTTCCTGATGTTCATAAACTGGCTAAAGCC
>CALLZY010000087.1 GCA_937858715.1 uncultured Chitinophagaceae bacterium
AAGGTGCTTTCGTGTCGCCTGTGCTGTTGATGAACACAACGCCTCATTCTTCTGTTGAGCCTCATACTATTGAAGCATTTGGCCCTGTCAGCACCATTATGCCTTATTATGATACGGATGATGTTATTGTTTTAAGCAAACTGGGCAAGGGCAGCTTAGTAAGCAGTATTGTAACTGCCGATAATAAAGAAGCCAGGCAATATGTTATTGGTGCGGCATCACATCATGGCCGGATACTCGTACTGAACAAGGATTGTGCAAAGGAATCAACCGGTCATGGTTCTCCTTTACCATTGCTGGTGCATGGCGGACCCGGCAGGGCTGGCGGCGGCGAAGAAATGGGCGGATTAAGAGGCGTAAAGCACTACCTGCAGCGTACAGCACTACAGGGTTCGCCAACAACGATAACAGCTATTACCGGAGTCTATCAGCAATATGCAGAAGGGAAAAAGAGCAACAAGCACCCGTTTAAAAAATATTATGAGGAACTGGAGATAGGCGAACAGTTTATTACAGAGAAACGAACTATTACCGCTGACGATATTGACCGTTTTGCCGACCTGAGCGGGGACCATTTCTATGCACACATCAAGACAACTGACTTTTCCGGAACGATGTTTGAAAAACAGGTGGCACATGGTTACTTTATTATGAGCATAGCCGCCGGTCTGTTTGTTGACAGTTATGAGAAAAATCCTGTGCTGCTGAATTATGGAATTGACGAGTTGCGGTTTACCAAACCTGTTTACCCGGGAGCAGAAATTCATGTCCGCTTTACCTGTAAAGAAAAACTACCCAATGACAAAAGGGTGGTGGAAAAGCCGGAAGACTTCAAGCGGGGTGATGATATTGAAAAAGGCATTGTAAAATGGCTGGTGGAAATGATTGATGAAACCAATGAGATAACAGGAGTGGCAACGATACTTACCATGGTGCAGCGAATGGGTTGAAATTGAATTTATTCAATCTTCAATTCAAGAGGTCTAATTCTTGTCCAGGAGCCGGAGCCTGTACAAAGACTGTAAATGTTTTCATCAGCTACGGTTGCCAAAATTTTTTCTTCCCGATTCCTTTTTAATCTTATTTCAAATTTTCTTTTGATATACAGATAATCATTATTGACGGGTATCATACAACTATAACCTGCCTGCCCTAATATGACGGCAAGGTGACCTGGTTGCATAAATGAACAATCTTTTACCCTTTCCTCAGCCCATGAAACCCATGCGCCATCATGACGGTTAATCAATTTGTCATTCATACTTCCAAATTTTAAGCGAAGCAATCCTTCATTAAACTTACAAGAATCGGCAATTGGGTTATCTATTTCTACCAGATAAATAGAGTCTTTAGGTGTTGCAATTACATTCCCGTTTTTATCTATTAGCTTAATAACAATCAGATGGCTACCATCAAAAGGGCAATGCTGTGCAAATGATGTGGTGGTATAAATGCTTATAAGCAAACACAACAAAAAATTTTTCATATTTCAAATTTATGTCTTTAATAAATAATTCTTCAATAATATAAATATTTAACAATAAGTTTCACAGGGCAATACTGTAAGGTATATTTGTAATGAAATAAAACTTATGACAGACATCAATCAAAACGGATATGTAAAATCCGAAGTACAAAATGGCATTACAACCATTGAATTCTTTCATCCACAAAGCAATTCACTGCCCGGAAAAATTCTAAATGAACTGGCGAATGCCATTACAGTTGCAGGTAATCATGCCGAAACAAAAGTTATCATACTGAAATCGGCAGGTGAAAAAACGTTTTGTGCCGGTGCATCATTTGATGAGCTTACGCAAATAAAAAATGAAACGGAAGGATTGGATTTTTTTAGCGGATTTGCAAAGGTGATCAATGCCATTCGTCTATGTCCAAAATTTGTTATTGGTCGCATACAGGGCAAATGCGTGGGCGGCGGCGTAGGTATAGCTGCTGCTGTGGACTATGCAATAGCTACTGAAACGGCCGACGTAAAGCTGAGTGAACTTGCGGTTGGCATTGGTCCTTTTGTAGTAGGTCCGGCAGTAGAAAGAAAAATAGGAGCGGCGGCATTTAGTTCACTGGCAATAGACGCTGCCTGCTGGCGCAGTGCACAATGGGCGAAGGAGAACGGATTATTTGCAGAACTGCATAACAATAGCAGCAACCTTGATGCGGCAGTAATGCGTCTGGCTTCAGTATTATCACAATCATCGCCGCAGGCAATGGCCGAAATGAAAAAAATGCTCTGGAGGGGAACTGAAGACTGGGATAAGTTGTTATTGGAACGGGCGGCTATCAGCGGCAAGCTGGTTTTAAGTGATTTTACCCGTCATGCCATTGAAAAATTTAAAGCCCCCAAATCACCTAAAGGGGCTTAATGCATGATTCAGCAATTTGATGAGAACAACTTTCACCGGTTTTGTGATCTGCTAACTCAAAAGGATAAGGATCTCCGGAATATCATCCGCCAGCATGGGTATCCGCCCATGTGGACGAGACCAAATACTTTTCAAACACTCATTCTCACTATTCTTGAGCAACAGGTTTCGCTGGCAGCTGCCTATGCTGCTTTTAAGAAATTAAAGGAACGAATCGGGTATGTAACACCTCAAAAGATCCTGCAACTTTCTGATGAAGAAATGAGAGCTTGCTATTTTACCCGGCAAAAAATGGGCTATGCAAGACACCTGGCTGAAGCAATAATCAGTAAACAGATCAGTCTGAAAAAACTGTCGTTATTACCGGATGAAGAGGTAAGGACAAAAATGATACAGCTTAAAGGAATAGGCCATTGGACCATTGATGTGTACCTGATGCATGCCCTGCAACGAACAGACCTTTTCCCATTGGGAGATATTGCGTTAGTTAATAGTCTGAAAGAAAATAAACGATTACATCCGCATATTACGAAAGAAGAAATGCTGAGCGTTGCAGAGCCCTGGCGTCCATATCGGACAATTGCCAGTATGATTTTATGGCATAGCTATATTAAGAAACGAAACATTAAGCTTCAGGAATAGAATCTGGATTGTATAAAAA